>DAOUGD010000335.1:0-53362 GCA_034429475.1 Anaerolineae bacterium | reverse complement strand
CTGGGCCGTCGGCGGCGGCCGAGGTGTGGGCGATGTTGGTGTTGTGGTCCTTCATCGTGCCACCGTTGTTGTTGATGCCGCCGCCGCAGGAGGAGGCCGAGTTGCCGGCGAGGGTGCTGTTCTGTGCCGTCAGCGTGCCATAGTCGTTGTAGATGCCGCCGCCGTAGGAGGAGGCCGAGTTGCCGGAGAGGGTGCTGTTCTGTACCGTCAGCGTGCTGCCTATCGCATTGTAGATGCCGCCGCCTTGGGAAGCCGTGCCGCTGACAATACTGAGGTGGGTGAGGGTGACACCCCCGCTGGCATTGACGTTGAACACCTGTACGTTGCGCGAGCCGTCATTGTTCGTATCCCCGCTGATGGTAATGGCGTGCCCGCTGCCGTCAATCGTCAAGCGTTTGTTGAGGCTGAGCGTGCGGTTCAGATAGATGGCATAGTCGCCGGCGAAGTCAATCCGGCCGTTGGGGCACACGCGGGCAATCGCCTGGCGCAAGCTGCCCGGGCCGTCGTCGTTGGCATTTTGCACGGTCCTGGCGTTGATACACACCACGCTAAACGCCGCGCTGCCCTGGCCCTTTTCCAGCGTGCTGGAAAAATAGGCAGTGTTTGCGATCACATCCCCATAGTCACCCGTGTGCGTGGCGGTGAAGGTGATGGTGATGACCGTGTGATGGGTCAGCGTGCCCGTCCAGGTGAGGGCATTGCCGTTTTGGATCAGGCTGCCGGAGGGGGCAGCTACCCATTGCCCAAAACTGACGCCGGCCGGCAGCGTGTCTGTCAAGACAACACTGGTATCGCTCACCACGCTGGCGTTGTCGAGGACGACCGTGTAGGTGACAGCGCCGTGATAAGGTACAGCCGTCTCCGGCGTGACGGTTTGGTACAGCCACAGTTGGGCTTCATACTCAAACGCGCCAATGTCGCAGTGCGCGCCTTGCGGGCGCGGGATACCGCGCTGGTCGGTGGGTAGGCAGCTCGTGTCATCACCCGCATTAATGGCGGGGGAGCCGGGCAACAGCGCGTGGGTGAGTGTGTCACCGCCGTTGTTGGCTAATAGGTCAAGTACAGGGTCGCCGACATTGACCTTATCGTGCGGCAGGTTGAATTCCTGGCCAAAGTCAACATTGTCTCCAGCCGCGCCGATCAGGTTGTAATCCAAACTGTAAAAACGTTGGGTTGCATCATTTGCCGCCACATCGCTGCCCGCGTTGCCTGCAATAATACTGTTGCCAACGCGGGTACAGGCACTATTATTATTGTTGTTTGACCGCACGCCACCGCCTGCACCAGTGGCGGCTGTATTGGCTGTGATGGTGCTGTGGATAATTTCTATCACGCCTATATAATTGTAAACACCACCGCCCACACTCGTTGCCGAATTGCCACTAAGGGTGCTATTGATAATGAGGGTGCGGGGGGAGGCCGTGCAAGAACGCCCTGGGGTGGAGGAGTAGATGCCGCCGCCGGAGGTGGTGGCCGAGTTGTCGGAGAAGGTGCTGTTCTGTACCATCAGTGTGTTCGCGTTGTAGATGCCGCCACCGGAGCTGGCCGAGTTGCCGGAGAGGGTGCTGTTCTGTACCGTCAGTGCGCCCCAGTTGATGATGCCACCGCCGAAAGGGGCTGAGTTGCCAGAGAGGATGCTGTTCTGTATCGTCAGCGTGCCATTAGTACCATTGGTGATGCCACCGCCGTTGTTGGACGAGTTGCCGGAGAGGGCGCTGTTCTGTACCGTCAGCGTGCTCCGGTTGTAGATGCCGCCGCCGGTGCTGGTGACGGAAGGGGCTGAGTTGCCGGAGAGGGTGCTATTCTGTACCGTCAGCGTGCCATCGTTGAAGATGCCGCCGCCGACACCGGCGGCGGCGGGGGCCGAGTTGCTAGAGAGGGTGCTGTTCTGTACCGTCAGCGTGCCATAGTTGTAGATGCCGCCGCCGTAAGTAGCCGTGCTGGTGAGCACCGCGCTGTGCGCCAGCGTCACCACCGCGCCGGCCTCAATCTTGATCCCGCCGCCGCATGAGTAGCCAGAACACTCGGTGGAGGTATCTCGGCCCCGGATAATCCTCAAGCTATCCAGCATGATGCGCGCACTGTCGGTCACCTTGAACACGCGCACGGCATTGTTGCCGCTGATTTGAACCGGCGCAGCCAGGCTGCTGCCATCAATCGTCAGGTCTTGGGTGATGTTTAGCGTGCTGGCGAGCGTGATCGTCATACCTGACAGGTCGTTATCAAAGATGATGGTATCGCCGGTTTGCGCGTCGGCGATGGCCTGACGCAGCGTCCCAGTGCCGGAATCCAACGTGTTGGTGACGGTAATCGTCTCCGCGCGCGCCGTGACAGGCTGCATGAGCAGCCATAGGCCCAGCGCCAACAGCAGCGCCAGGCCCCAATGCCATCTGCGAATGGGTTTCAAAATGTCCATTTCTATGCCTCACTTTTCATCCAAAGTACAATGTCATTAAGTTAAGGGGCGTGACTCAGACCTGTCAGGTTTTACAGAACTATCGTGCTACTCCTTTTACCGGGTGATGTCCTCACCCGTTAACCTGTAAAGCTCGTCCATGAGAGTTGTTCATCCCTCATACGCCTGTTGCCTTTACTCCGTATCCCCGTTGCCTTTACTCCGTACTCCTATTGTCTTTACTCCATAATCCCGTTGCCTTTACTCCGTATCCCCGTTACCTTTACTCCGTATCCCCGTTGCCTTTACTCCCTACTCCTATTGTCTTTACTCCATAGTCCCGTTGCCTTTACTCCCTACTCCTTACTCCCACCGCCCTCCACCAGCGCGATTTCCGCCGGTGTCAATCCATACAATTCGTACACCAGCGCGTCAATCGCCTTGTTGATGCGCCGATGGTTGAAACCACCGGCTGATACCCAAAGTGCGTTGGAAACGCACTCAATGCACCGCCGGCCGTGATTCCCAACCCGTTTCAACGGGTTTTCGGTATCAGCCGGCGAATTTATTCGCCGGACACCCGCGCGATTTCCTCCGCCGTCAGCCCATACAACTCATACACGAGCGCGTCAATCGCCTTATCGGTGAGATCGATCTGCTGTTGGAGCAGGCGCACGGCCTGCGGAGTCCTGGCGGCGGGGAGTCGCCGGTGCGTGCAGTCCACTACGCGCCAAGCTGTTTGACAATTTATCACAATGAATTATTATTTTAGCTAAATTATCCAAAATGGTAAAACAACCTATGAAAACCAAGACAATCGCTTCCACCGAGGCTCAAAACAACTTTGGGCGCATTTTGAATGATGTGTTAGCGCATCATACTCGCTATGTGATCAGGCGCCACGATTTGCCCCAGGCGATCCTCCTCAGTTTAGCCGATTTTGAACAATTGCTGGGCAATCAAGCTGCGCAATCGGAAATGGCAGCCGTATTGCACGAGTTAGCCCCGGATTATGAACTGGGGGAGACGGTTTATGAACAAGTCTAGGGACCTACAATCAGGCGGCAACAGCGCCTACAGTTTCGCGCCTTATCGCTTGGATTATCCGTATCACTTTTTTGATAACTCTCTCATTCTCTGCGCCGATTGCTTTGAGTGGTTGCGGCGCATCCCCGAAGCTTCTCTCCATGCGGTCGTCACTGATCCCCCTTATGGCGTCAAAGAATATGATCCTGACCAACTAGAAAAACGCGCCAACGGCAATGGCGGCATCTGGCGCATCCCCCCTGCTTTTGATGGGCATGAACGCGCGCCATTGCCTCGTTTTACCGCATTCAGTCCAGAGGAAAAGTCACGTATCCGTCAGTATTTTTCTGAATGGGCGGGGTTGGTGTTAAGGGGCTTGCGCCCTGGCGGACATGTTATCCTTGCTTCCAATGCTCTCCTTTCACAAATTGTCTTCACCGCGATTAGCGACGTCGGTTTTGAATTTCGGGGCCAGCTCATTCGCCTGGTCAGAACCTTGCGGGGCGGCGACCGACCCAAAAATGCCGAGAGCGAATTTCCCGATGTCTGCACCATGCCCAGGGGCTGCTATGAACCCTGGGGCATTTTTCGCAAGCCTATCCCGGCGGGGATGACCGTAGGTGAATGTTTGCGGGAATTTCAGACCGGCGGGCTACGGCGCAAACCTGACGGGAACCCTTTTGAAGATGTCATCGAAAGTGAGCGAACCCCCCAGGCAGAGCGTCAAATCGCCAACCATCCTAGTTTGAAACCACAATCTTTTCTGCGTCAGGTGGTCTATGCCGCTTTGCCTCTGGGGGAAGGCATTTTACTTGATCCCTTTATGGGATCCGGTTCCACCATTGCGGCCGCCGAAGCCATAGGATACCATGCCATCGGCGTCGAACGCCACACGGACTATTACACGATGAGTCTGGCTGCTATCCCTGAGTTAGCTCAAATGGCTACCAGAGAAACACAATTAAGTCTTTCATTGGTCTGACCGGTAAATCCAATTGGCCCGTAGCTTCTCAACCCCCTGTTGATTTACACTGGCGGTGATCGTCCGGCGGCTGGTAGCTGAACGTCCTGAAAAGTTCCAATCTTCTTTGTTCAGGTGTGCGGCATAGACTGCGATAAAACGAAACGGCTTCGGGCCAACTTTCTTTTGCACATCATTAGGCGTATTACTGTCAAAATAGAACACCATCAACCAAACCGCCTCGGGGTTATGCCCTTGCCAACCTCCACTATGGCGTGACCCTTTCACTTCAATGCCTTCATTCGTATATTGCGCCCGATCGTTTGGGAACATGTTCGCCGGAATCAAATCGGGATGTCCGTTATGATAACGATTTTTCACTAACCCAGGGCAATATTGGGGAATGCTAAGGTTCATAAATTCGCCAACAATGCTGCTAAAGTTTGCCGGCATCAGGAAATTCTCCAACCTGGGCAGTCCCTTTGAATAAAGTTGTTGATTGAGAAACCCCAAAAAGTCCACAAAACTCTCCATTGCTTTTTGAACGTGGATGGGTGTTAGGCCATACAGCAGCACAGAAGCAATGTTAAATCCATCTGGGCGGATCAATTCTGGGATACAGGCGTTTGTTTCAAGCTCACTAGGCATAGTCAGATTCCTCCATCAAGAAATTTAATTCATCTGTTTTGGTCGTCCCGCCGCCTCGTGGACGACCTCTTTGTACTTCTCACTCGCGCCCTTTTGGTTGTACACATCCCACCCAAGCGCGGCGAAGAACGGCGTGATGAACTCCTCGCGTACCTGCGCCTCGTTATACTGCGCGGCGCGATAGGCCGCTTCGTTGTCCGCAAAGCGTTGGATCAAGTCTAAGACGGTTTGGGGGATGGGCATGATGACTCCTTTGGTCTGAGAGTCCGATAGTCGGATAGTCGAAAAAACGCTGCATCTCCGCATCTCTGCGGTGAAAAATTCTCATTGTCGGGTAGTCCCGCGTATGACTTCCATTCTACTCACAAGTTCCCGCCGCGCAACGACAAAAACGGGGATTGCATTTCCACCGGCGTCCCTCTCAGCGCGCCTTTGAGCCTCTCCCCTCCGGGCTTATAATAAAACCCACCACCGAAAACTCACCGCCAACCCTTCAACCCTCGACTCAACAAAGGAGACAACTCTGGACAAACTAACCATCCACCTCCTGGGGAACGTGGAATTCCGCCTGAACGATGGGCCGCCCCTGCCCCTGGAAGCGGGGAAAGCCAGCGCGCTGCTGGCCTACCTCGCCGTGGAAGCCGCCTCCCCCCACCCTCGCCAGTTCCTCGCGGAGCTGCTCTGGCCGGAGCGCCCCGACGCGGACGCGCTGAGCGCGCTGCGCTTCGCCCTCTCGAACCTGCGCGCCGCGTTGCGCGACCGGCAGGCGACAGTTCCTTTCTTGCTGATCGAACGTTCCCGCGTCCAACTGAACCCCGACGCCAACGTCTGGGTGGACGTGACGGCGTTCCGGCAGCAGACCGCCGCGTGCGAGGCCGCGAGTCGTCAGGGCGACGCGCCGCCAGTGGCCGCCCTGCAAGCCGCGTTGGCGCTCTACCGGGGAGACTTCATGCAAGGCTTCAACCTGGGCGACAGCCTGGACTTCGAGAGTTGGGCACTGCGCGCGCGCGAGCACCTGGAACGCCAGCGCGTGTCTCTGCTGCGCCTGTTGGGAGCCGCGCAGGAAGCCGCCGGCGATCACGCACAAGCGGCGAAAGCGTACCGCGCCATTCTGGACTTCCAACCCTGGGATGAGGACGCGCACCGGAGCGTCATGCGCGCGTTGGCGGCCCACGGAGAACCCGCCGCGGCGCTGGCCCACTACGCGACGTGTCGTCGAGCGCTGCGCGACTTGGGAATCGCACCCGGCGCGGCCACCACCGCGCTTTACCGGCGCATCCAACAAGAACACGGGATGGCGGACGCCGAAGAAGCCGCCCCTGCCGCCCCCTTCGTGGCCCGCGAGCGCGAGCTGGCGCGGCTTTCCGCAGCCCTGGAGCGTATCCTGGCCGGGCAAGGGCAGACGATGTGGGTCACAGGCGAGGCCGGCAGCGGAAAAACGGCCTTGTTAAACGCCTTTGCGCGCCAGGCGTTAGCCCGCCATCCCGCTCTCCTCGTCGTGGGCGGGCGCTGCGACGCCTACGCCGGGATGGGCCAGCCCTACCAGCCGTTCATCGAGTGCGTGCAAATGCTGGCCGGGGAATGGGACGCGCTCCCCTGGGCAGAGCAGCTCCCCCCGGAAGGCCAGGAACGCCTGCGGCAGGCCGCGCCCCAGATTGCCCAGGCGTTGGTTGAAAACGCCCCCGTGCTGCTGGAGCGCGTCGTCAACCGCGCCGCGTTGATGCAATGGGTGCTGCCCGCCGGCGCGAACGCGCGCCCGCTGACCACCTGGCAAGCCCGGCTCCGTGACGGCGCGGCGTCCTCCGCCATCCCTGGCGGCCTGGAAACGGATCGGCTGTTTGAAGAGACGGCGCGGCTGTTCACCGCCCTGCATCGGCAGCGCCCGCTGGTGTTGCTGGTGGATGACCTGCAATGGAGTGACGCGAGCAGCGCCGCGCTGCTCTTTCATATAGCGCGGCGCTTCGTCCACAGCCGGGTCTTGCTCGTGGCGGCCTACCGGCCCGGAGATGTTGGCGTCCAGGCGGGGGCAGGGCCGCATCCGCTCCTGGGCATCGTGACCGAATTGCAGCGCTACGGCGGCGACATCCGCGTAGACCTGGATCAGGTGGATGAGCAGGCTTTCGTCGCCGCGTTTCTGGAACAAGACCCCCTCCTCCATCCCCACCGGCTGGACGCGGCGTTTTGCGCGGCCCTGGCGCGGCGCACCGGCGGCAACCCCCTCTTCACCATCGAACTGCTCCGCAGCCTGCAAGCCCACCACGACCTGCAACGCGCCGCCGACGGGCGGTGGGAGACCAGTCCCACGCTGAACTGGGAGCACATGCCGGAGCGGGTGGAAGCGGCCATCGCCGGGCGCATCGCGCGCCTGCCCGAGGCGTGGCGCGATTGGCTCGCCACCGCCGCCGTGGAGGGCGAGAGCTTCACCGCCGAGGTGCTGGCGCGCGTGCATGGCGTGGACGTCGCCGGGCTGCGGCGCGAGTTGAGCGGCCCGTTGGGGATGGGGCGCGGCGCGCGGCGGCTGGTGCAGGGCGAAAGCGCGCGCCCGGTGGGGGAAAGCGCGCTGACGCGCTACCGCTTCCGGCACATCCTGTTTCAAGTCTACCTGTACCAGCAGTTGGACCCGGTGGAGCGCGCCCGACGGCACGCGGCAGTGGGGGCGGCCCTGGAAGAACTGTACGGCGGGTTGCCGGAAGAGCGCGCCCGTCACGCCGCCGAGTTGGCCCGCCACTTCGAGGCCGGCGAACTGCCGGAAAAAGCGGCCGTCTATCACCTGGAAGCCGGACGGCGCGCGGTCTACCTGGCGTCGCCGCAGGTCGCCATCGCTCATTACCGGCGCGGCCTGGCCCTGCTGTCCGATGCGCCGCATACCCCCGCGCGCAACCGGCTGGAAATTCACCTGTGCCTGGCCCTCGGCGCGCCCTTTCTGCTGGCCGGCGGCTGGGGCGGGGCCGAGCGCCAGGAAGCCATCCAACGGGCGTTGGCGTTGTTGGAAGAGACGGAGCGGGCGAAGCAGGTCGCTCGCACAGGCGCCTATCCGGCGTCCGACGACGAGGATGACCTGCTGCTGGCGCTCTATGAGCAGGCGGATTGGCTGCTCAATCAGGGGGAATTTGCGCAAGCCGGGCAACTGGGCGAGCAACTCCTGGGGCTGGCAGGCGAATCGCCCGGCCTATCGCAGGCGCTCGCCTACCGCATCCTAGGTTACAGCCGCCTGTTCCAGGGGAATTTTCCCGGCGCGCGCCGACGGCTGGAAGAGGCCCTGACTATCTACGTCGCCATCGGGCAGCCCTCCATCCTGCCACGAGCCGGACACGATCTGGAAGTGACTTGTCGTGCATCGCTCGGGTTTGCGCTGGCGGTCTCCGGCTACCTCGATCAGGCCTGGGCGCAGACGACCCAGGCGCTCCACCGGGCGCGGCGGCTCAAAGTCGCCGCGATCCAGGGCGTCCCGCTCATCTTCGCCTGCGAAGTGGCCGTTCTGCGCGGGGATTGGCCGGCCCTGCGCGCCCTGGCCGACGAGTTGCTGCACGTGGGGCAGACGACGGAACTGCCGGTTTTCCTGGCCTACAGTTGGGCCGTCGGGGGATACGTCCAGGCGCTCCACGCCCGGCCGAGCAGCGCGCAGGCCGAGGCCAGCCTGGACATGATCCGGCGCGGGATGCAGGTGTGGGAATCCGCCAGGACACCCATGGGACGCGGCCTGTGGACCGTCCGCCTGGCGGCAGCCTGCCTCCACGCCGGCGAGATCGCGGCGGGCCTATCCCTCACCCAAAAAGTCTTAGAAGCGCCCGACCAACCGGGGATCGCCATCGGGCTGGCCCAGATTTATCGGCTGCACGGGGAACTGTGGCTCCGGCAAGCGCCGTCAGACCGGAGCGCCGCCGAGGCGTACTTTCGCCGGGCGATAGAGATCGCCCGCCAACAGGCGGCGCACACGCCGGAGTTGCGCGCCGCCCTCAGTCTGGCGCGGCTATGGCAGGCGGAACGACCCGCAGAGGCGCGGCAGTTGGTCGCCGAGATTTACGCCTGGTTCAGTGAGGGGCTGGACACGCCGGACTTGCAGGAAGCGGCGGCGATGGCGGGGGATCAGAGCAAGGCCAGACTATAAAAGTCTCAGTACAGGAGTTATGCCGTTTACCATTTTTTTTTTCAAACTGAAGAATCCCCTATTTCCGGCTATTTCTGCACTCGCAGCAACCCGCCCGCGCAACGATTGCGCGGGCGGGTTGCTTTCATTGCCCTGGTTAGCGCAAACGTATTGTCTTAATCTCAAACGGGCGGAACGCCAGCGCGATCCGGCCCTCCGCGACCGGCAGCGGGCCGAGCGTCCGCTCCACCAGGTTGACCTCTTCCGCCGCCGAGACGGGGAAGCCGCACTGGACGACCGCCTGCGTCGCCCGGTGCGCCGCCTCGTAGAGCCGCACGATGACGCCGTCGCCATCTTCCGCCTGCTTGACGGCTTCGACAACAACGTTGGGGACATCCACCGTGAGGAACGATGCTTCGCGTGGGGTTGCTCCACGTTGCACCGACAGCGATGCGACGCGCAGCGGCACGTTGAGTTCGTACCCGGCCTGAATCACGCCGCCTTCCACGGGGCCGCCGAGGTGCGGATACAGCGCGTAGGTGAAGACGTGGTCGCACTGGTCGGTGAAGCCGTGGTTTGGCTCGCCAGGCTTTACGTCCTTGGGATAGGCCAGCTCGGAGCCGGGGTACGGTGCGCTGCGCAGCAAGTTCAAATCCAGGGTATGCCCCTTGATTTTGTGCCCGTACTTGGAATCGTTGAGCAGCGCCACGCCGTAGTCGCCCTGCGAGAGGTCGGCCCACTTGTGCGCGACGACCTCATCCCGCGCCAGATCCCACGTTGTGTTGCGGTGCGTGGGCCGCCGCAGGTGCCCGTACTGGATTTCGTAAGTCGCTTCGTCGGCGTGGATGGCGACGGGGAAGCTGGCGCGCAGCATCGCGCGCGGCTCCCGCCAGCGCAGATGCGAGACGAAGTCCAACCGGGCGCTGCCCGCTGTGAGCACAATGTCCTGCGTGAGTTCGGAGTGGCCGAGGCGGTAGACCTGCGTGAGAATCGCGCGCGGCCCCTCGAGGCGCGGCGTCGCGGAGACCAACGCCATTGTCTGGGGCGTCTGCGCGGCGTAGTCCATCGGGAAGTCCCAGGCGTCGCCCAGGTCGCTGTAGACCGAGAGGCGGTTGGCAGCCTCGCCCGCCGGGATGACTTCGCGGGCGGCGGTTTTGTCGTAGAGGGAGACAATGCTGCCGTCGGGGGCGAAGGTAACGCGCAGGCGGTCGTTTTCGAGGGCCGTGGCGGTGGCGGTGAGACCCTTCGCTTCACTCAGGGTGACGGTTTCGCTCAGGGTGACGGCGTCCACCACGGTGTAGCCCAGCGGTGGGACGGTAACGTGCAGCCAGCGGCCCTCGGCCTGCACCCACTCCGCGCGCGCCCACGAGAGCGCGTTGGCGACGAGGACGGGCTGCTCCATCCCGACAGTGTCCACCACAGCAGCCAATGCAGATTGCGCCTCGGCGCTGTGGGACTGGACGGCGGCGTACATCTCGGCGTAACGCGCCACGCTTTCGTCGTAGACGCGCTTGATGGAGGAGCCGGGCAGGATGTCGTGGAACTGGTAGAGCAGCGCTTCCTGCCAGGTCTGGGTGAGGAAGTCCGCCGGGTAAGGTGCGCCCACGCGCGCCGCCCAGGCCGCCAGCCACTCCAACTCGCGCAGCGCCAGTTCCAACTTGCGGTTGTACCACTTGTTGCGCGCTTCGGTGGTCAGCGTGCCCTCGTGTCGCTCCAGGTAGAGTTCGCCGACCCAGGTGGGGAAGCGGTCGGCGTCCTTTTTCCAATCCTCCAGGAAAGCCGCCACCGATTCCTGCTGCACCGGGCTGAGGCCGGCCAGATTTTGGAGACGCGCCAGCCGCTCAAGGTGCTCCTCGCCCGGCCCGCCGCCGCCGTCGCCGACGCCAAACACCAACAGCGCACGGTCAGAGACGCCGGAGTCGTGGTAATTCTCCTCGATTTTGCGCACAGAGCGCGGGGCGGCGGCGCTGTTGTAGGTCTCTTCCGGCAGCATGTGGGTCAACACCGTCGTCCCGTCAATCCCCTGCCAGTGGAAGGACTGGTGCGGGAAAGCGTTGATGAGGCTCCACGAGAGCTTCTGCGTCGAGAAGTAGTCTACGTCCGCCAGCCGCAGCAGTTGCGGCAGCGCGCCGTTGTAGCCGAACACGTCCGGCAGCCACAAATAGCGGACGTCCACCCCAAATTCCTCTTTGAAGAAACGCTTGCCGTGCAGCAGTTGGCGCACCAGCGCCTCCCCGCCGGGAATGTTGGTATCGGCCTCCACCCACATCGCGCCCTGCGGTTCCAGGCGACCGGCCTGCACTTTCTCCTTGATGCGGGCGTACAGCGCGGGATAGCGTTCCTTCATCCACTGGAAGTATTGCGGCTGACTGGCCCCGAAAATGTAGTCGGGATAGCGATCCGACAGCTCGATGGCGGTGGCGAAGGTGCGCGCGCCCTTGCGATACGTCTCGCGGAGCGGCCAGAGCCACGCCAGATCCATGTGGGCGTGCCCCACCGCGCTGATGCGCAACGCCGGATCGCCGCCGCGCTGCGCCAGCAGCGGCGCGAGGAGCGCGCGCGCCTGAGCGGGCGTCTCCGGCGTCATCGCATAGAGCAGGTGGACAACGTCGGTGAGGCCGGTGAGAACTTGCTGGTAGCGCGGGCTTTTTTCCGGCAGGGTGTAGAGAAAATCGAGCAGCACCTCGAAGTCGTAGTACAGCGCGCGCAACTCGTCGTTGCAGACAGCGACGGCGGCTTCCTTGACCGTGCCGTCGCCGCGCAGTTCGCCGAAGAGGTCGTTGCAGCCGGCGTCGGCCCACACGTCGAGCGCCTCGCCGCCCTGCGCGCACGGCGTCACTTCGAGGACGCGCTTGCCGGGGCGGCCCAGGCTGAAGTCGTAGCCGGAGGTGACGCAGGTGAGGCCGCGCGTGGGCGTCCCGGCGGCGTCGAAGACGCACATCTCGCCGTTCACGTCGAGCAGCAGGACGACGTGCTGCCCGGCGGCGGCTTCCGGCACGACGCCGGTGAAGTGGAACCACGCGCAGTCGAAGAGATCGCCCCACTTGTCGCCGACGGCCAGGGTCAGCGGCTTGCCGGTGGTGCGCTCGGTGTAGGGCAACGGCTCCTGCGACCACCAGGCGTGAATGTCCAGCGGGGCAATGGGCGTATAGACGGCGTCGCCAATTTTCTGCAACGCATACGATAAGTGCTGTTTGGTGTAAGGTTTGTAGGTTGGCATAGAGTTCTCCTTAAAGTGTAAGACCTATATAAAGCATAATTCGTAATTCGTAATCCGTAATTCCAGTCCGAATTACGAATTACGAATTACGTTTACACATTTCAACTCAAAATGCGATCCACCATCTGCTGCCGGTATTCCGGTGAAAGAGAGCGGAAGAAGGCGCTGTAGCCGGTCACGCGCACGACCAGGTCGGGGTAGAGGTCGGGGTTGGCGTGAGCGGCCAGGATTTTGTCCTTCGAGAGGATATTGAGGTTGATCAGCGTGCCGCCCTGTTGGTTATGCGCCATAATCATCGCCGCGACTGTGTCCAGCCCGCCCTGTTCCTCCATCAGCTTGAAGTCAATATCGAGTTGAAGCGGCGCGGAGTTGCCGCGTCCCGGTTGGACGGCGGCGACGGCGTTGGCTTTAGCGGTCGGCCCGCCGCCGCCCTGCGGCGCGAAGCCGGGATCCGGCTCCGAACTGTGAGAAATTGCGGCGTGGGCATGACGCCCGTTCGGCGTCGCGGGCAGGTAACTCCCCAGGCGCACGATGTCGCCGTGGGAGAACAGGCCGGGGAGGATGTGATACCCGCGCGCCGTGGGCGTATCAAAAAGCGCGACGTAGGTCTCCGAGATACGCTTCGCCCAGAAGTCGGCCCGCGAATAGCCGGAACCAAAGCGGGGGATGTTCTTGAGCATCAGGCGGATGGCTTCCGCGCCTGCGTAGTCGTTGTCGAGGTGCTGCTTGAGTTCCTCCCAGGTCAACCGCTGCTCTTTGACCACGCGCTGCTCAATCGCGGCGAAGGAGTCGGCGACGGTCGCCAGCCCCACGCCGTCCACGGTGAGGTGGTAGATGTCCACGCCGCCCGCCGAAGCGTCCAGGCCGCGCTCAAGCGTGCCGTGGCAGAAGAGGTCGAGCACGATTTCGATGGTGTTCTGCGCGTGATGCGCCATGTGCCAATCCAACCCCTGCTTCATCACGTCCACGGAAATCGCCAGGTGATGCGCGTAGCGCTCCCACAACGCCTCCATCGTGCGCGGGGATTCGGCGTCGGCGACGGTCTCCTCGAAGGCGTGCAGGAACGGCGCGACGAGGCTCTGGCGGGTCACGTCTTGCAGCGGATACTCGATGCCCGGCAGCGCCGTCCAGTTGCAGCCGACTTTGGCGCGCATCCGCGCCAGTTGGATCGGCACGCCGCTCTTGATGTAGCCCTCGTCCAGCCCCTTGGAGCACGAGAAGCTGACGCCGGTGCCGTCTTCCTGGTGGTAGCGCAGGGCGGTGTGCAGCAATTGGGGATCCATGCCTTCATGGACGCGCACTGCCAGGTTGTAGGGGATTCGGAGGCGGTGCGCGGCCTCCAGGATCAAGTACGACATGCGGCTGGTCAGGTCGCGCCCGTCGGCAGCCTGCCCGCCAATCTGCGAGTAGTGCGTGTCGTTGTAGAAGAGGCTGGCTAGGAACCACAGCACGACCTCGTCCTCGACGATGCCGGCGGCAAGGTCGGCTTCGTAATAAGGGCGCAGCAGCTCGTCCAGTTGGCCCAGCGCGCCACCCGCCGCCCACATCCGGTCAATGGATTGGAACCAGGCGAGGAACTGGCAGGCCTCGCGCAGGGTGCGCGGCGGATTTTCGACCAGCCACTCATTCATCTCCGCGATGGCGAGCAGGTTCTCGCGGATTTCAATGTTGGGTTCTTCCGCCGCCATCTCCCGCGCCTTGATGACGTGCCGTCGAATCCAATCCTGCACGCCCAAGACCAGGTTTTCTTCGGCGTCGTAGAAGTCAGTGTCGGCGGGATGGTTGAAGTCGCGGTAATAGCGAATTTTCTTGAGGATGCCGCCCCAGCCCAGGTCCAGGCCGATGCGCATGTCCGGCCCCAGGTGATTCATCGCGCCGATGCCGTTGTGCCACAGGTAATACTTGTCGTGCAGCTCTTTCAGATGGGCAGGGCGATCCTCCGGCTTCCACCCACCGACGCCGGGGAGGTATCCGGCCCACGCGCCCGCCAGCGCGCTCATCGGGTGGATGTAGACAGGATGGACGTCCAACCACGCGCGGAAGTTCTCGCCGATGCAGCGCGCGCCGTAGCAGCCGCCGGAAGGGTGGTTGGATTTGGGCGTAAAGGGAATCGGCTCCGGCCAGTAAATATTGCCGTGATCGTCCACGTCATGATACCCGTCGCGGGCAATCTTGGCCCGGTTATGTTCCAGTTTCGTCTCGCGTAAGGCGTCAATTCTCTGTTGATACGTTATTCCCACCATAGTGTCCTCAGTCCTTAGTCCAAAGTCTAAAGTCAAAAATAAGCTGCAAAGAGATGTCGGACGCAGATAAACGCTGATGAACGCGGATTTTAAAAAATTATCTGCGTGAATCCGCGAAAATCTGCGTCCAATTCATAGCTTGCAACCAAGTCACTCTGTTACTGCGCCGCTTCTAACCGCAATTTTACCATAACATCCGGGCGGACGCACACGAAGTCGGGGCCGAGACGGCGCTGGACTTCTTGCAGCATGTCCATCCGCCACGCCCAGTTGAGCACCCACGCCTCGATGAAGGCCGGGCGTGACTCGCCGGCGGCGGTGCGGATGTCGTCCACCATTTGCTGGATCAGCTCTTCTTCAGATCGGGTGTCGAAATGGGTCGCGGGGCGGAAGGCGACCACGTTGTTCGGGGCGATTCGCGCGCAAGCATTTTCCACCAGGCCGCCATAGCCGGTGAAGATGCCCTGCAAGCGTCCGCTGGAGCCTTGCGCGTAGCGATCCTCGTCCTCATTGCGGCCATCAATCAGCCACAGGCACGTGCTATCAATCCAGCCCAGCGCCTCGTCCGTCTTGCGCGCGTAGGCCGCGTAGAGCGCGTCGCGCTGCGCGGGATAGGCGCGCAGGTACATCGTCGGATGCGTGTAGCCGACGCCCAGGCCGCCCACCAGCAAATCGTTGGGGGAGGCGGTGCGCAGGTAGTAGTTTAGCACCGGCGGGGCCAGCTTGGCGGCGGCAGGCGCAAACGACCAGCCCATCGGGAAGCTGCCGCGCTCCGGCTTGTCCCATTGCAGGTCGCGGGTGCGCATCATCAACGCTTCGCCCAGATTGTCGC
The DNA here is from genome assembly GCA_034429475.1 of Anaerolineae bacterium. Lineage (GTDB taxonomy): Bacteria > Chloroflexota > Anaerolineae > B4-G1 > SLSP01 > JAKQHY01. Next base: position 37,950 of record DAOUGD010000335.1, on the reverse strand, counting down.
CGTCGGAAATGATGTGGGCGTAGTAGACCTTGGTGGGATCGTATGCCGGCGTATTGGGTGTCTTGTGCCGGTACGGCCCTACAGCGACGCCGGAATGGACGGAGAGATTGGTCGCCTCGTGAGAAGGCGTCAGCACTTTGCCGAAGGCCGAACCGTACAGCACACCGGGGCCTTCCATCACCGCGTCGGCGGAGAAGTGCTCGGGGTCTTTGGGCGTGGGCATCCAGTCGAACCACCAACCGACGATGGGTGTGTTGGGCGGCGTCGAGGCGAGGATGCCGCGCAGCAGGTTCTCTTCAGGCAGCGTGCGGTATTCGGGAAACCAGAAGGTGAAGACTTTGAAGGCCACCAGGTAATCGGTGATCAGGAAAATGCCCGGATAGTTGGTCGCCAGGATGCGGTGATTCATCTTGGGGAAAAGCTCCACGTAAGCCCAGCGCATCATTTCGTACTGGTTGGCCCACTTGCCGCGCGCGTCGAAGACCACCGGCAATTGGAGCGTCGCGTTCATCTCCGGCGTGACCGGTACGGCGTTCTCCAGCGCGCCGATCATCATCAGCACGTTGGTCTGGTTAAGCTGATCGGAGTGGAAAGCGCCAATTTCGTCCATGATGCTGCCGTCATACAGGATCGCCCCCTTGATCTCGTTGCGGAAGGTTGTCCACGCCTCTGAGAACGCAATCTGGCGCGAGGTGTAGCCTTCAAAGTGCAGCTCGTCGAGCCACTGACGATCCTGTCGGTCGTAACGGGTGTGGAGCAGGTAAAGGCGCGGCTGCGTCCGGTTGACGAGGCCCTGCAAGACGCTCAGCGCAAATTCGAGCTGCGGCGTCGCCGCGCTCGCGTCCACCACCAGCAATTCCTGCGCGGGCGGCGTGGACTGCGGCCAGAAGCTCTCGTAGGGTTCGATGTCCATGACCGGCGTGTACGGCACGGAGACATCGTGCAGCGGCAGGAAGCTGCCGGTCGCGGCATACCGCGCCTCCACGGCGTCGGCCCAGGTGGCGTCCCACTGCGTGGCAAGCGGATCGCGGCGCAACGCATCCAGGGCGCGGCGGGTCGCGGGGGCGTCTCCCTGCGCAGCGGCGACTTCCGCCAGGGAGAAGCGAGCGTTCAGGCGGATTGTTGCATCTGGCGCGCCCGCTACCAGATCATCCAGCGCCGCGCTGACCATCTTGGGCGCGCCGTAGCTCTCGCAGCGCCATTCCAGGCCCCATTCCTTTTCAGAGAAAAGCAGCTTGAGCAGTAATGTGTTAGTTCCCGGATGCAGCGCCACCCACGCCCGGCTGTCCTGCGGGTTGGCCGGAAAGGGCATGGTGGGCGAGAGGACGGCCTGCCCGTTGAACCAGGCGTGTACCCACGCCTGAGACCCGACGACCAGTTGCGCCAGGTACGCCTCCGGCGCTTCGATCTCGGCGTACAGGTACACCACGCTCCACGGCTGCGTTGGCGTCCACGCGCCGAAGTTGATGGGCTGCTTCAAGACGCCTCCCAGGCCGGGATTAGGCCGCCAGGACACCGTTCCTGTCTTGCCGGGATAAGAGGCCGTCAGGTCAATACCCTGCTCCGGCGGGTACGCGGTGTCCAATCCCACATACTCTTGATTCTCAAAGGGGCCAATTAAATGCACGTTGCGCAGCGGCAACAACGTCGGCGCAGGCAAGACTTGTTCCAACGCTGCCTGCCAGCGTCCTTTTGCGGTCGGATTATCCGTTGACACAGTGATCTCCTTTCGGGCGCAGCCCGGAATGGCTATGAGCGTTAACAGGAAAAGTAGATGGTAGGCGGTAGACGGTAGACGGGGGTTGAGGAGGGAGAATGGGAATGGTTTTTTAGTTACAATGTGCATAGGTGTATAAGGCTTTGGGTTAGTTCATAACTCTGGAGAGTTACATACATCAGCCGAAGCAGAGTATCGCCGAAGGCCTATTGTAATTGCCTTCGTATAGAAGTAATCTTATGCTTACAAGCATAGACAAAACCTGGAAGATATTTTTCCAAATAGGGCAATGCTTTCTCATACCAACCCAAAGCTAATGCAAGGTTGCCTTGTGCTTGATACAGGCTTCCCATATTTTCATACTCAATACCAATTCGGTGATCATTAGCTCTTTGACGAAGAGCAATGGCTTCTTCCAGTAACGACTTGGCCTGTGCGAAGTCTTGTAGGGCAGTGAAAATCCGAGCCTTGCCGCTCAGTGAACTGGCCGCTTCGGCTATGTTTTCGTGCCGGGTATTGATTTCAAGGCTCTCGTCAAAGCATCGTAATGCCGGTTGCGGTTGATGCATGGCCCAAAACAAATTACCCTGTGTGATTAAAGTTTTGGCTAAATTCACCTCATCCGCCACAGCACGCCAGTAATTTTCAGCCGATTTACTTGACTTTAAGGCAAATCCATACCAATGTAGTGACCGATACAGAATTGAGAGTTGATTGTTACAAATAGCCTGCCCCTTGAAGTCCTTAAGAACCCGTCGCAATACACGAGACAATTCTTGAAAGGCTAATGCACGTAATAATTGCCCTCGATCCCGATAGATATTGCTCATTTCTGAGAAAACAGCGGCCAATTGCATACCGGCCTTGAGTCGTATCAAAGGCCACAATGTTTGCCTATACAACCGCATTGCTTGTTGATGTTTTTGCTCTTCTCGCAGAAGGGTCGCCAAATTGGTTAACGCAATCACCTTCTGTAGTCCATCCATCTTCTGCACATTTCGGGCCAGCATCTCTTTTGCAATTTGTGCGTACCCCCTGCGAGCTAAAGCAAAACAGATAGAGTTCGTTATATTGGCTGCTTCCTCAAGTTTGCCAAGTGCAAATAAATGTTCCTGCCAGTAGAAAGCTCTGTGAAGACTCCAAGTGTGAAAATCTGACGCCTGTGGGAAATGAGCGCCAAAGTGAATTAATCCACCAGGTTGAAGAATTAATCTATTGATCGCCTCGTCAGACATAGGAGGAAATTCCCTATCAGCATCACGATCCGCAGTGATTTCTACAAGCACTTGAACAAAAACTTGCCTATAGAACTGGTGAGCTATCCTATGTCTTTCTACAACCTCAACATCAGTGAGGGTCTGGGCAAAGTATTTTCTTACCTCCTGTGACATTGTCAGGAATGAGGTAGGTTCACCTTCTTCAATAGTCGGTATCAACACGGACTCAGTTAAACAAGTTCTCAAAAATTCTGCGGATTGCTCATCTTTCAAAGAAAATCCACATAATTCTAAGAATATGACGATATTATTTTGATTGAGTGCCTCGTTCAAAATAGCCAAATATGAGAGGTAATCATATTCTTGTGGCGAGAATCGCCTGAGACTCTCATATCCGGGTATATTCTCCCGAGCAACATCAGAAATAGGCAATGTGGAATCCACTTGTCGTCCCCCTTTAACAATCATTGATTGCATAACAAGGGGGTATTATACTCCATCCTTCCCACCATGCCTGCCGGGTAGTCGGGGAAACTGCCTCTGTATTACCACTCCACCCTTACCGCCACACCCGCCGGATCATTGGAAAAGCGGATGAGGGCAGTCCGCGAAGCAGCATCCCACGTCATGTCGGCGGCTTTGCCTGCGGCGACGACAGACGCCGGGCACTGCGGCACGCGGGCGCGGACGACGCAGGGTGTGTCGGCCATGCCCTCGACGGTGAACGCGAGGCTGTGGTCGTCGTAGGCCTCGTCGCGGATGCGGCCAGACGCGGCGATGACCCACGGATGCTCCGGGCAGCGCGCCAGGTCGTAGAACAGCCAACGTGTGTCCGGCGCGATGACCGGGTCAGTCAGCACCGGCAGATCGCCATCGAAGAGGTTGACGAAGACGCCGGGCAGGGCGGTCGCGGCCCCGGTGGATTCGTCCATCCCGGCGGCGACGACGTAAGTCCCCCGCCGCAGCGCCAGCAGGTTGCCCTCGGCCCAGGGCAGGCCCAGCGAGGCGCGCGCCTGCTTCACGTAGCCCAGGACGACGTCCGCGCCTTGCGGGTCGTGGGCGAGCGCCGCCGGTGATTCCGGCGCAACGATGACCCAACCGGCGCCGCAGGGGTACGTCCCCAGCGCGGGCGTGCGGCCCAGGCCCAATAGCTCGGTCAGATGCTCCTGCGGGCGGGCGTAGTCCGCGCCGTCCTGATTCCACCACTCGCGCACGGCGTCGTAGGCGTCGCCCGAGCCGAAGAGCAGCAGCGCATTGCCGTGCCGCACCCAGTCGGCCAGGGCGGTGTGAATGGCGGGCGACGGCGGTTTCTGGCCTTCGTAGGTCAGCAGCAGCACGCGGACGGCATCCAGGTAGCCGGGAGTAGCCACACGCTCAAGTTGCGCCATCGTCAGCGCGGTCCCGTGCTTGACCAGGGGCAGCGCCAGCCCGTAGAGCGACGACATATCCGGGTCGCTCGGCGTCGGGTCGCCGCGCTGGTACATCAGCGTGTCGGAAATCGCCGCGCCGACGCCGGTTTGACCGTGCAGCCATTCCGTGTCGCCGGGCCAGGTCATATCGCGCAGGGCATTGAAGACGATTTGCAGTTCGGCGGCGTAGGCCGGCGGGATCAACGCGCGCTGGTCGGTGGGGTTGTGGTAGAAACGGGAGAGGGCGTTGCGCAGCCGTTGGGCGTCGGCCTGATCTTCCCACGCCGCCAGGGTGCGGTAGAACCCCTCAATCACGCCCCACACGTCGCCAAAGCGCAGTTCAGACGCGCGATCCGCCATATCGGCGAAGCCCAACGTCTCTTTGCGGGCGGCTTCGCCGTGTTCCCGGTAGAAGTCCATCATCAAACCAATAACACGGCGGAAATCGGCCAGCAGGTCGGACTGTCCGGCGGCCTCCAATCGCGCCATGTAAGCGTCCAACATAGGCTGTAATGGCAAGGAGAGCTGGTTGACGGTGGGGTAGCTGCGCGTGAAGATGCGCCGCGGCCAGGGCATGATCTCGAAGCGCTCGCTCTCGTCCACCAGCAACGACCCGGCGACGGTACACTCCCAGTTCATGCGGTAATCGTCCCAGCAGTAATTCGGGCTGTCCTCGATGGGGTCGGCCAGTTGCCAGAGCCGCTTGTCCGTTCCGCGAACGATGGCGGCGCATGAGGCATACTCGCAATAGCCGGCCTCAAAGGTGCGCTGCTTGCGCGCGCCGCGATAGACGGTCGCCGTGCGCGACGTGCCCGTCCACACCTGCCCGATGAGGCCGTCGCAATCGGGGATGGTCAACAGCGCGCTCTCCGGGCTGACGATGCGCCAGTGCGCGTAGTTGAGGAGGCTGTGGGTAGGGACGTAGCACTTGAAATCGGGATTGCCCTTTTCCGCCGCGTAGCGCTTGAGGCCGTCGAACAGGGTCGCCAGCGTGCGGGTGTAGAGGTGCTGCTTGAGCTTTTCGGCGCGGTAGCGGGCGTCCGGCGACGAGGCCGGGTCCTGCCAGGGTTCGCCGTAGAACTCGGCCCACTCGCGCTGGAAGCCCTCGCCGTATCCGGCGCGCACCCAGAACTCCGGCTCCTCCAGGTGAATCGCCAGCGCGCCCGCATCCACCACGCGGCGCAATATCTCGCTGAGGTAGCGGGCGTACGTGCGGCTCGGCATCATATAGAAGCAGTCGTGCCCCTGCGAGATACCGTGTTCCAACTTGAAGCCGCCGACAGCGGCCTGCGCGTCGTCGTAATGCGGCACGCCGTCCCAATCGCCGCGCACGTAGTCCTGGTAGCCGCCCCAGGCGACGCCCGTCATCACGTGGAGGCGATAGCCGGCCTCCCGCCAGCGGGCAAAGCGTTCCTCGAAGCCCGGATCGAGACCGTAGACCATCGCCACGTCGGCGCGGTTGTCTGTTTGGGGAAGATAAGGGGCCGCCTCTTGAAAAGCGGTACGTTCTTCAGATGGGTCGTGTGGTCGCATAGATACCTCTGTGTGATGAATTACGAATTACGAATTACGAATTACGAATTGCGAATTGCGAATTGCGAATTGCGAATTACGAATTGCGGATTGCGGATGCAGAAAGATGGGGTTGGTGACGGCGAGCATGTCACCGGCGCTATCCCGCAGTTCCAGGACGATCCATGCGGCCTGCTCCGGCGTTATGGCCCAGTGGTAATCGCCCTGCTCGCTGACTGAGCGTTGTTCCCACAGTCGCCCGTTGGCAATCAGCCGCACCTGCGCTCCGGCAGGGCAACGCGCCCAGCTTGCGGTGAACGTTGCTGGTAGAGACACGGTGTCGCCGCTCATCCAGATCGCGCCAGCGGCGTCGCGCGCTTGTAGGAGCAGTTCCGGGCCGGCGCTGAGGTAGAGATGCCCCACGCGCAGCGCCTTGAGCAGCGCGGCTTCGGTCAGCGCCTCGGCGTAGATGACGCTGAAGGCCGGGATGGCGTCTCCCGCATGGTCGCTGCCATGCACGTCCGTCCCGGCGGTGGCGTACAGACGCCAGCCCTGGTTGAGCCAGTCATACCAGAGCGCGAGGGCGTCTTCGTTGTTGGAGTCGCCGCGCCACGGGCCGTTCCAGATTTCGACCAGCCGGGCGTTGCCGGGCATCATCAGCCCGTAGCGCCAGGCGCAGCCCGTACAACCCGGGTCGCTATCGGATTGGGGATGGGCAATGATGAAGACCTGGTCGCTGGCGTAGGTCGCCGCTGCGATGCGCCCCATCGTGTCGTCGTCCGGACGCACGCGCCAGTCCACCCACGCGCGCGCGCCGAGGCAGAGCGCGTGCCCCCAGAACGTGGTCAACTCGATCCCGCCGGCTGTGAGCAGGTCGGGGGTTGCGGCAGCCTCCATTTCGGCCAACCCGGAGATGGTGTTGTGATCGGTGAGGAAAACGAAGTCCAACCGGTAGGCGCGCGCCAGGCGCAGCAGGTCGGCGACGGTGAAATTGGCGGCGTCGGAGTGGTGGGTGTGCGTGTGCAGGTCGCCGCGATACCAGCCCGCGCCGCGCTGAGGAGGCGTGGGCCGGGGCGGCGCGGCGGCGGACGGCGGACGGCTCGCCTCGGTGCGTGGCGTAACGTCCAGCCTGTAATGGACCGGCGCGCCGGGCATGATCATGTGCGTATCCAGTTGCACGGTCCACTCGCCGGCGGGCAACGGCCCCGGCAGATAGCCGGGAGTCGCCTCAGCGGCCGTCAGGCAGACGTGATGGTCGCCGCCGCTACGATGCCCCGCGCCACGGAAGCCATGCGGGTCGAAGACGGTCAACGTCACCAGATTGACGATGCCCTGCCCGCGCAACGGCGCGAAGCTGAAATGGATATCCAACTGCTCGCAGTCGTCGGGTAGAGTAAAGGCGTGCGGAATATGCCGCTTGCAGTCGCGGGTGGTCAGGTCGCCTTCAAAATGGACTGTCATGATTTTTCATCCCTGCGCGTGGGATGATCGCGATACAGGAAACACGCGGCGTAGTGACCGTCGCCCACCTGGTAATCGGGGGGACGCTGCTGTGAACATACGTCCAGCGCCTTGGGGCAGCGCGCCACGTAGACGCACTTGTTGCCCTCGTGGGTGAGGGGACGATCGGTGATTTTCACGTTCGCCCGCGTCTCCCAGCGTTTGGTGGGATCGGGCGAAGGGATCGCCATGAGCAGTTGCTGGGTGTAGGGATGCGCCGGTTGGGCGAGCAGTTGCTCGATGTCGCCCGATTCCACGACGCGCCCGAAGCACAACACCAGCATCGGGCCGCCCATGTAGTAGGCCGTCGCCAGGTCGTGCGTGATCATCAGCGAGGAAATGTCATACTTATCCCGAAAGTCCAACAAGATGTTCAAGAAGAGCATCCGCACAGCCACGTCAATCATCGAGACCGGCTCGTCCGCGATGATGATTTTGGGCCGCAGCAGCAGGGTGCGCGCGAGCATCACCCGCTGACACTGCCCACCGCTGAGTTGGTGCGGATAGCGCCCGATCACGTCTTCGGGGCGCAAGTCCACGGCGCGCAGCGCGTCCGCTTTGAGCGCGTGGACTTCGTCCTTTGAAGAAGCCAATTTGAAATTTTTGATTGTCATATCCAGCGCCCGATCCACGCGGTAGAAGGGGTTGTAGATGCCGAAGGGGTCCTGGAAAATCGGCTGCACGTTGCGGCGGAAGTCCCACCACTCGGTCTTCGTCAATTCCGACACCGGCCTGCCCCGATACAGCATCTCGCCGCGCGTGGGCGGGGTCAGGCCCAGCATGATGCGGGCCAACGTCGTCTTGCCGCTGCCGCTTTCGCCCACCAGCGAGACGATCCGGGCCGGCTTTTCCTGCAAGGCCAGGGAGACTTGATCTACCGCCGCGATGTATTCGCGTTCAAAGCCCGGCGTGGGGATATTGAAGATTTTCGACACGTTACGGACGTCGAGAACGGGGGTGTTGTCTTTGGGATCAGTCATCGTTTCAACTCCTCAGAAGCAGGCGTCACGCCGGATAAGGGGGTGGGATACAGATGGCAGGCCACGCATCGCCCTGGCGCCACCTCCACCATGGGAGGCGGCGTCGTGCGGCAGACATCCATCACTTTGGGGCAGCGTGGGTGGAACCGGCAGCCCGCCGGCCAGTCCAGGGGGCTAGGCGCGTTGCCGGGGATCCCGGCCATGCGGGAACGATCCCCGCCGACGGCCGGGATGGAGGCAATCAAGCCCTGGGTGTAGGGGTGCAGTGGGTCTTTGAACGTCTCGACCACCGGCGCGACCTCCACCATCAGTCCTGAATACATGATTCCCATCCGGTCCGCCATTTCGGCGTGGACGGCCATGTCGTGGGTTACGTAGATGAGCGTCAGCCCCATGCTTTTGGCGATTTCTTTCAGCTCTTGCAGGATGACCTGCTGGACGTTGACGTCCAACGCCGTCGTCGGTTCATCCGCGACGATAAGCCCGGGTTTCAGGGAGATGGCTGCCGCAATCGTCACGCGCTGCTTCATGCCGCCGCTCAACTCGTGCGGATACATCCGCGCGACGGTGGGTTCCAAGCCCACCATCTCCAGACATTCAAACATCCGGGCGCGCGCCTGCTCTTTGGACATGGCGCTGTGCTCGTAGATCGCGTCCAGGATTTGATTCTCAATCCGCGTCACCGGACTCAAGACGTTCATCGCGCCCTGGGGGATGTAGGCGATGTGTCGCCAACGCATCTGGCGGATTTCCCGGGTGGGCATGGTCAGCAGGTCGCTCCCCACTGCGCTGGAATCGGAGGTAGGGCGGTAATAAAGCGCCTCGCCGCTCTTGACGTAGCCCGGCAGCTTAGTCAACCGCAAAATACCGCGAGCCAACGTCGTCTTGCCACACCCCGATTCACCCGCCAAACCGAAGATTTCGTTGCGCTGGATGGTCAGGTCTACGCCATCCACGGCTTTGCTGTCTCCGCGTGTGGTGTAATACCAGATGCGCAGGTCTTTAATTTCCATCAACGTGTGTACATTTGTCGGCGTCTTCGCTTGTGCCTTCATGCTCATTTCTCCGTGGTGACTTTCTGCAAGCGTGGATTGAGATACTCTTCCATCCCACGGTTAATCATCGTGATCGCCATAAAGATCAAAACCAGCGCGCCAACCGGGATCAGCAGAATTTCCAGGCGCTTCATACTGTACACGCCCCACCCGTTAGCGAAGTTGATCATCAGACCCAAGGTGATGATGTTGGACGGGCCAAGGCCCAACGCCTCAATGCCCACCTCGGCGACCATCGCGCCCACCACGCTGAAGGCGAAGCCCATCAACAAATAGGGCGTCAGGTTGGGCAAAATCTCGGTGAAGATGATCGCCCAGTCGTTCTGCCCCGATACCTTTGCCAGTTCCACGTAAGGACGCTCTTTCATTGTCATCACTTGCGCGCGAATGGTTCGGGCCGAGTAGGCCCAACTGAAGAACGCGAGGATGACGGCCATAGAGGCGACGCCCAACTCCGGCGTGACCATTGCAATCGCCACCAGGATCGGGTAGTGCGGAATCACGATCAGCATGTTGGTGATGGTCAGAAGCACCGAGTCCACCCAGCCGCCCTTGTAGGCCGATATGAATCCGACGAGGATGCCCACGCTGGAAGCGATGATGCCGGCCAGGAAGCCAATGTAGAGAGTGGTGCGGAGGCCAGCCAGATAATCCGTGAGCAGGTCGCGGCCATGGCCGTCGGTGCCCAGTGGGTGCTCACGCGACATCGGCAGCCAGCGCATGAACACACCGGGCCGGGCCGGACTCAGATCCCCAATGATGGGACGGTAAATTAAGGGAGCGCCCAAAGCCGTCAGCACGAAGAAAGCCAGGACGATCACTCCGAATCTGAACTTGCCGCTCGTGCGCCAACAACTGCGTAAAAAACTTAGCATCGTGCGCCTCCTAAGCCCTGATGGCAGTGCGCACCCGTGGATCAATCACGGGCAACAGCAGGTCCACGATCAGACTCGCCGTCATCACGCTGACCACCGAGAGGATGATGATGCCCATCATCGTGTTGTAATCAAAGATGCCGATGGCGCGGCTCATCACCTGTCCCAGTCCCGGATAGACAAACATGGATTCGATCAGCAGTTGGCCGCTCATCATCGAACCCATCGTCAGCGCCAGACCGGTCGCCTGGGGGAGCATAGCATTGCGCAGCGCGTAGCCGATCATAATCTTCCACGGTTTAAGGCCCTTCGCCTCGGCGTAAAGGAGGTAATCTTCCCCAATGTTGCTGATCACTAGGGAACGGGTGGAGAGAATCCAGCCGGAAAGCGACACGACGACAATCGCCAGCGCCGGCAGGATGCTATGACTGACCACGCTCTGGACAAAATCCCAGTTCCAGCCGATGGCATACTGCGCATCAAAAGCGCCGCGAGTTGGCAATAATTTCCATTGGTATCCCAAGAACAACACTAAGAAAAGCGCAATTAAGTAAGAAGGTATCTGGGACAGGCCGATAGAGATATTGGTGATCACGTCGCTGACGGGCGAATCGCGGAACCATGCCGCCATGGCGCCAACCAGCAGGCCCAATACCCAGGAGATGACAATCGAGACACTCAGCAGCCCCACAGTCCAGGGGATGGCTTTAGCCATCAATTCCTCGACCGGCGTGGGAAAGGCGATAAAAGAAGGGCCAAGGTCTCTCTTAAAAATAACGTTGTACATATAGCGAGTATACTGATCCCACAAACTCCCGTTTAAGCCAAACTCTTCTTTGTAGCGATTGATCATGGCATCTCCGCCCTCGACCTTCACCGAGTACTGTCGTTCCAACGACTTCACCCAGTTCTGAATCGGATTGGTGGGGATCAGGCGGAACATAAAGAATGTAATCGTCAAAGCGCCAAAGATGGTGATGAAATAGGTGAAAATCTTGTTGAAATAATAACCCAGGATCGGGTATTTTCGGAGCAGTTTTCTCATGATGATACCTCCCTAAAAATAGTCGCGGAGTCCTCTGTATCTCCGCGTCTCCGTACGGAGCTGTACCGAGGGAAGTGTTTGCCAGGGGGTGTTTTTTTCGAGGGTGGGGCTACGTCCGCCCGCGAAAAAAACATCTCGTACACCGCGCCCCGGAGTCTCCGGGCCAACTGGTTCCCGCCCCCAAGGAGGCGGGAACCAGTTCGAAACACAGTCACAGACGCTTACTTAGCCGTGGTCTGGAAGTAAACTTCCTCAATCTGCCCCCACCAGTTGAAGGGAACCGTATAGAGGTTTTCATTGGACGGCAGATTGTCCCAATAAGTGGTATTGTAGCTGACAGAGTAGTAGGTTTCGATCAGCGGGACGCCGGGCGGGTCTTGCAGCCAGAGGTCGAACAGTTTGTTGTAAAGTTTCGCTGCATCGGCATGATCCGGGTCAATGGCGCTCAACGCGAGCACCGCCTGATCGTACTCTTCATTGCAGTGGCGCGGGCCATTGCCCTTCTGGGAAACTTCGCCGACGGGCGCGGCGTTGTCACACACGTACTCACGGTACAGTTCAAGCGGGTCCACGGTCGCACCGCAGAACCACCAGAAGCCGATCTGAAACTCGCCTCGATCTACGCTATCCCAGAAGATACCCTCGACGTACTCGAAGGTTGCGTCAATCCCGATGAGCTTCAACTCCTCGGTGAAGTCCTGGCCCATCAAGTATTCCTTACCGCCGACGCCGACGGGGGTGGTCACAGCGATCTTGACCTGAGCGCCGTCAGGCCCAATCAGCTTACCGCCTTCCTGCTTGTAGCCGATGCTCTCCAGCAGTTCCAGCGCCTTGTCGGGATTGTATTCCAGCGTGCCCCATTGAGCCTTGGCTTCCTGGTTGATGTAGGGATCGAGGTTGCGGTAGTCAGCCCACAGGCCCTGCGCAGACTTGGAAGGCGGCGCCCAGATGTTGGCGCCCCACTTTTCGCGGTTCATCAGCATGGACATCGCGCGGCGGAACTCCGGCTGGCTCAGGTGCGGCTCGCTGGCCTCGTTGAACCACGCGGCGCGCGGGCACGGGTCAACGTAGACCACCTGGTTGATCTGGGGGATATCGGCTTTGTTCTGCAACCAAACATCGTAGTCCAGCCCAAAGATGTCCATATTGTTCTCTTTCACTTCCGCAAGCTGTTGCTCGGTGCTGGGGCCGGTGCGGTAGATCGCGTACTTGGCCTCAGGGAAGTTGCCGATGGCCTTGCCCCAGTAATCGTCATTCCGTTCCCATACGAACACCTTGTTTTCGGGATAGGCCTTGGAGAACTTGTAAGGGCCGGTCCAAACGGGCGGGTCGTTCTTGAAGGTATACGGGTCTACATTCGCCCAGATGTGCTCCGGGTAGATAATCGTGCCCCCCACAATCTTACACCAGAACATCTGATGTTGGCGCGGGCGCGGCTCCGTCATTTCGATGACGACAGTAAAATCGTCGGCCGCGTAGACCTTGGACCAGTATTCCGCCTCGGACTGCGGCAGGCCGCCCAGATCGTCGTACTGCGGATCCATAGCCATGTTCAACGTCCAAACCACGTCTTTCGCCGTGAAAGGTTCGCCGTCGTTCCACGTCACACCCTTGCGGAGATAAAGCGTGAGCTTGGTATAGTCTTCATTGTACTCCCAACTTTCACCTAACCGTGGCGTGATCTCGCCCGTGGCGTAGTTAACGTACCAGAGAAACTCAACCACAAACTGCTGGACGCCATTCTGATAATGCCAGCCGTTGGGGATCATCGGGTTAAAACTGTCGAAGATGGAGAAATCCACCTGGTCGCTGATGATTACCTCAGAGCGATTGAAGGGCATCGTAACGCCATTGACCTTGAATTCCTCCACGACCGGCGCCGGAGCATCCGTGGGCTTGGGTTCTTCCGGTTTAGGGGTAGGCTTGGGCGTCGAGGTCGGCTGATCCTCTTTGATCACAGGGGGATTGATAATCTCTGGGGTGGCGGTGGGTTCCACCTGCGTGGTGGGTTGCCCGCCACAGCCGGTCAGCACCAATGCCAGCAACATCACTACTGCGAAACTTTGCACTACCTTGCGAAACATTTTCATCTCCTTCTTTAAATAAATTGGGTAAACACACACGATCCGCATAGTTGAATTTTTTACCGGACGGTTTAGATTGGCTATCACCTCCTTTGCACTGTCATCCTCCTAACGATGGTGGATGATCTTCATCGGCACTACCAGAGACTGCGGCGACTCCTTCAATATGCCGCTCAATCGCTTGATGAGTAAATCCATCGCGCATTCCCCCAACTCTTCACCGGATTGCACCGCCAGCGCGACCAGAAAGGTATGTTTGAGCACCAGAGGTTTGTGACTGATCGTCGCCAGTGCAATGTTCAACTTGTAATCCGCCTGTGGCACGTTGTTCGCAATGACCGCCTGCATTAATTGAAGCTGAACCTGCATCAAATCAATATTCGCCTGCTCCGCGGCATAATTATTGATCGCGACAATGGCAGTAGGCGCTTCCTCGTGCAAATAGTGCGTTACCTCACCATAGACGTCTGGCAAACGCTCCAGGGTTTCCGGGGGCAAGGGCAACACGTTCGCAATGGTCTGGCCTACCCACCGCTCCTCAAACGTCAAACCATGCGCCTCCAACGCCTGGCGATACCCCCGCAGGCGATCATGAACGCTGGTGGCAAAATCTTCGGTGCTGACCAACAACGCAATGCGGCGATGCCCCTGATTGATCAAAATCTCGGTCAGGCGATAAGTCGTTTCGGCGTCGTCAAAAACTACATAATCGGCGGCAACCTCGGGGCAATGACGATCTACCATCACCAGCGGGTAATGTTTGTCCTGGAGCTGTTGGTAGAACGCGCCGTTCAGGTGGGGCGAACGCGAAAATAAAATCACGCCGTGGACGCCCTCCGCGACCAGTGCATTGATCTGGGCCTCTTCCTCCGGTCCGTCGCCGATGGAGACGATTTGCAGTTGAACGCCCTGGCGCATCGCCACGCGGGTGGCCCCCATAATAATGGAAAGGATATAAGATTCCGAGGGCGCCGGCACACAAAAGGCCACCCGACAGTTCTCAAGGCACACCCCTTCATCCCCATGCACTCGGACAAAGTTGCCCCGCCCATGCTCGCGGCGGATGAGGTCGTCGTCTACCAACAGATCCAATGCCTTGACGATCGTGATGCGGCTGACACCATAATCTATCGAAAGTTGGCGTTCGGAGGGCAAGGCAGTTCCCGGGGCCAACTCCCCCGAATGGATGCGTTCCTGCAAGGAGGCATAAACCTGATAATAACGGGGTAACGGGCTATCCGAATCTACCAAATAGGGCTTCATAGTTTCCTCTAGATCGCTGGACAACTGGACAACTGGACATATCCACTATATCTCAAAAAACAAACTTGTCAAGCCTTTTTAGGAAAAATATGACAACCTTCATGGTTATAGCAGTCTCCCCAGCGCTTTCCCCCGGTGTATCCTCCACCCCAAAGTCTGAGCAATCCCGGCAATCCCCGCGTCATTGTCTCCCCTTCGATCTGTGCTACACTTCCCTCGATGAACGTCTCCCTCAAATCCTACTGGGCCTTGCTGTCTGACCACATCAAGCCGCAAAAGGCGCGCTTTGCGCTGCTGGCGATCCTGCTACTGGGCAGCATCGGCTTGCAGCTCATCAACCCGCAGATCGTGCGACATTTCATTGACGCGGCGCAGACCGGCGCAAGCGCCGAAAACTTGCTCTACGCGGCCCTGGCGTTCATCGCCATCGCTCTGACGCAGCAAGTCGTCGCCGTGAGCGCGACCTACACGGGCGAGAACGTGGCGTGGACGGCGACCAACACGCTGCGCGTGTCGCTGCTGCGGCGCTGTCTCGACCTGGACATGCACTTCCACAACGAGAAAACGCCCGGCGAATTGATTGAGCGCATTGACGGGGACGTGTCGCAGATCGCTGCGTTCTTCTCGCGCTTTGTGATTATCATCCTCGGCAACGCCCTCCTGCTGCTCGGCATTCTCGTCGTCTTGGCCTTCGAAGATTGGCGACTCAGCCTGGCGTTTGCGTTTTTCTCGGCGCTCACCCTCTGGGCGCTGAACCGGGTGCGCGACCTCGCCGTGCCGGATCAGAAGGCGCGGCGGCAGGCGTCTGCCGAATTGTTCGGCTTCATCGAAGAGCAACTCAACGGCGCGGAAGATATCCGCTCCAGCGGCGCGGTGAGCTTCGTCCTGCGCGAACTCTCGCGGCTGCAAACGGTCATCCTGCGCCATGCGTACCGAGCCTCGCAGAAGGAATGGCTGATGGGGCTGACCGGCAGTTCCCTGCTGACCCTGGTGAACATCACCGTGATGGTGGCGGGGTACGCTCTTTACCGGGATGGCGCGATGACCATCGGAACAGTCTACCTGCTCATCAGCTACGCGAAGCTGTTGGCGCAGCCGATCTGGGAACTCTACCATCAGATTCGGGAATTTCAGGCCATCGGGGCCGGCGTGGAGCGGCTGCGCGACTTGCAGCACGTCCCGCGCGAAATCGAGGACGGCCCAGGGGCGGACATCGCCGAGGGGGCGCTGGCGCTCGCGTTTGATGCCGTGGACTTCGCCTACGTGGCCGACGAACCGGTATTGCGCGACGTTTCCTTCCGCCTGGAACCGGGCAAGGCGCTGGGCGTGTTGGGACGCACCGGCAGCGGTAAGACGACGCTGGCGCGGCTCGTCTTCCGCCTGTACGACCCCGGTGCGGGCGCGATCCGCCTGGGCGACGTGGACGTGCGCGCCCCCACCCTGGAATCCCTGCGCCGCCGCGTGGCGATGGTGACGCAGGACGTGCAGTTGTTCCAGGCCAGCGTGCGCGACAACCTCACGTTCTTCGACCCCACCATCCCCGACGCGCGGATTCGCGCCGTCATTGCCGATCTGGAACTGAGCGATTGGTACGCCGCGCTGCCGGACGGGTTGGACACGGAAATCGAGGCCGGCGGACGCAGCCTTTCGGCGGGGGAAGCGCAGTTGCTCGCGTTCGCGCGCGTCTTCCTGCGCGATCCGGGCCTCGTCATTCTGGACGAAGCCTCGTCCCGCCTCGATCCGGCCACCGAACAGCGCATCGAGCGCGCCGTGGACAAACTGCTGCGCGACCGCACCGCCCTCATCATCGCCCACCGCCTCGGCACCATCCACCGCGCCGACGACGTGCTGATCCTGGAGCAAGGCCGCATCCTCGAATACGGCAACCGGGCGCAGTTGGCCGCAGCCCCAGACTCCCACCTCCACCACCTGTTGCAGACAGGGTTGGAAGAGGTGTTGGCGTGAGAGAATTACGAATTACGAATTACGAGTCCTAATTCGTAATTCGTAATTCGTAATTCGTAATTCGCAGGACAGAAGACCTATGGAAAAAGAAACCAAAGCCCCCACCCTCCCCGCCTGGAAGGTCATCCTGCGGGCGATCCGCTTCCGGCCCTGGTATTGGGTTATGGATTTGGGCGCGGTCACACTGGTCCGCACGTTCTGGCAGATCACCCCAGGACTGATCCTGCGCGCTTTCTTCGACCTGCTGACCGGCGAGGCGCAAGTCAACTTCGGAATATGGACGGTGGTGGCGTTCCTCGTGGCGACGGAGGTGGGCCGCCAGATCGGGCATTACGGCTTCGTCTACGCGGACGAGCCGCTCTTTGCGCATGTGGCGACCTGGCTGCGCACCAATCTGCTCAAGCACATCCTGCAACGTCCCGGCGCCTCAGCGCTGCCCGATTCCTCCGGCGAGGCCGTCAGTCGCTTCCGGGACGACGTGTTCGAAATCTGCCTGTTTGTCATCTGGATCAACGACATTCTGATAGGGGTAGTGTTGATGCTGATCGCCCTGGGCGTGATGATGAGCATCAATCTCCCCATCACCCTGTTGGCGCTGACGCCGTTCCTCCTCGTCGGCTTCATCTCCAGCCGGGCCACGGGACGCATCGAGCAATACCGCCGCGCCAGCCGCCAGGCAGCGGGCAAAGTCACCGGCTTCATCGGCGAGCTTTTCGGCGCGGTGCAGGCGGTCAAAGCGGCCACGGCGGAAAAGAACGTGAGCGCGGCCTTCGCCCGGCTGAGCGATGAGCGCCGCCGCCTGGCCCTCAAAGACCGGCTATTCGACGCCCTCCTCGATTCGATCTACAACAACGCCGTCAGCCTGGGAACGGGCGTTATTCTGCTGCTGATCGGGCAGCAGATGCGCGCCGGGCAGTTCACCGTCGGCGATTTTTCGCTGTTCGTGTCCTACCTTGAGAACATCAGCTTGATGGTCACGTTTTACGGGATGCTGGTCTCACGCTACAAACAGCTTGGCGTTTCCATCGAGCGGATGGGCCGGCTCATGGAAGGCGCGCCGCCGGACGCCCTCACGCAGCCCGCGCCGGTCTACCTGGATGGCCGCCTGCCCGATGTCGTCTATCCCGCCAGAACCCAATCCGACCGGCTGCGCAGCCTGGATGCAGAGGGTCTGACCTATCGCTACCCCGATTCCACCAACGGCATCGCGGACGTCAGCTTGCACCTGGAACCCGGCACGCTCACCGTCGTCACCGGGCGCGTGGGGTCGGGCAAGACGACGCTGCTGCGCGCGCTGCTCGGCCTGCTGCCCAAAGATGCGGGCGACATCCGCTGGAACGGCGCGCGGGTGGAAAAGCCCGACGACTGGTTCACGCCGCCGCGCTGCGCCTACACCGCGCAGACGCCGCGCCTGTTCAGCAACACCCTGCGCGCCAACATCCTGCTGGGCCTGCCCGCTGCCGACGACGCGCTGGCGCAGGCCATCCGCCTGGCGGTGCTGGAGCGCGATCTGGACGGCCTGGAAGACGGGCTGGAAACCAAAGTCGGCGCAAAGGGCGTGAAGCTCTCCGGCGGGCAGATTCAACGCGCGGCGGCGGCGCGGATGTTCGTCCGCGCGCCGGAGCTGCTGGTCTTCGACGACCTTTCCAGCGCGTTGGACGTGGAGACGGAGCGCACGCTCTGGGCGCGCATCTTCGAGCGCCGCGACGGCGTGGACCCGCCGACCTGCCTGGCCGTCTCGCACCGCAAAGTCGCCCTGCGCCGCGCCGACCAGGTCATCGTGATGCAGGATGGGCGCGTCGTTGCGCAGGGGAAACTGGACGAATTGTTGGCGACGTGCGAGGAGATGCAGCGGCTGTGGCATGGCGAAACGCCGGCGCCTGCGGAAGGATGAAATTTCGCCATTAACCGGCGGTTCACCAGTGGTTGGATGAAAATCTCACGCAAAGGCGCCAAGCTCGCCAAGTTTTTATTTTTTACTTTGCGTCTTTGCGCCTTTGCGTGAAATGGTCTTGTATTTTCAGGGGAGGAATGCATCATGACAGAAAAATCACTCATCATCATCGGCGCCGGCATTGGCGGGCTGAGCGCGGGCAGTTACGCGCAGATGAACGGCTACCGCTCGCAGATTTTCGAGAGGCACACGGTTCCTGGCGGCGTCTGCACCGGCTGGCAGCGCAAGGGCTACACATTCGACGGCTGTATGCATCACCTGGTCGGATGCGCGCCGGAAATGCGCATCCACCGCATGTGGCGGGAGTTGAGCGTCATGCCACGCCCGGTCTATTTCCCCGACGATCTCATTGGGATTGAGAATACCGAAGGCCAACGCTTCATCGTCTACACCGACCTCGACCGGCTGGAAGCACACATGCGCGGCCTGGCCCCCGCCGATGGCAAGATCATCGGCGAATTCATTGGCGCGGCCCGCAAACTCACCCGTTTCAGCATGATGGATTTGCTCCTGGCCCAGCCGTGGGAAATGGTCGGCGTGCTGCCGTACATAGGGCTGATGGGCAAATGGGGCAAACTCACGCTGGAGCAGGTGGGCGAGCGCTTCAGCGACCCGTTCCTGCGCCAGGCGGTGGGGATGATCCAGTACGACTTCTCGAACATCCCCACGCCGGTGGCCTTGATGTTCCTCTCCGGCTGCGCGGCGCGCAATTTCGGCTGGCCGGCGGGCGGCTCATTGGAGTTTGCCCGTTCCATCGCGCAGCGCTACACGGCCCTGGGCGGCAAAATCCATTACCGCGCCAAAGTGGAAAAGATTCTGGTGGAAAATGATCGCGCCGTCGGCGTGCGCCTGCACGACGGGACGGAGCACCGTGCGGATTTCGTGATCTCCAACGCTGACGGGCGCGCGACAATCTTCGACATGCTCGAAGGCCGCTACACCACCGAATTGATTCGCACTTTCTACGCCAACCCACCCACGCAACAGGAGATGGCGCTGCACATCTCGCTGGGCGTGGCGCGCGAGTTCCCCGACGAACCCCACACGCTGGTGCTGTGGCTGCCCCAGCCGGTCGAAATCGCCGGACGGCCCTGCGACCGATTGGACATCGAGTTCTTCAACTTCGCGCCGGAGATGGCCCCAGCGGGCAAGACGGCGGTGCAAGTGGTGGCGACGACGTCCTACGACTATTGGAAAGCGCTGTCGCCGGAGGCCTACCGCGCCGAGAAGTCGCGCGTCGCAGACACGGTCATCGCCTGTCTGGAGCGCCGCTTCCCCGGCCTGGCGGCACAAGTCGAAGTGAGCGATGTAGCGACGCCGCTGACGACCGAGCGCTTCACTGGCAGTTTCATGGGCTACCAGGCGTGGCCCGTCCCCCATCAAACGATGCTGGAAGCGCTGACAGGCAAAGGGTTGAGCAAAACCTTGCCGGGCCTGGCGAACTTCGCCATGGTCGGCCAGTGGGCTGCCGGCCTGGGATTGCCCAACGTCGCCGCGATGGGCCGGCGGGCGATTGCCGCGCTCTGCAAGCAGGACGGGCGGCGCTTTGTGACGACAATGGAATAGACAATTGACAGGAGGCAAAAGCGTCATCCTCGCATAAATCTCAATGGTATGAGCCGCGTTGCAAAGGTGTCTTTATTCACTATTCCCCTGAAGGGTTGAGTGTTATCATAACCCTGGAACGACCACATTGATTTTCGCTATTTGCTATTCGCTATTCGCTATTTTCAAGGGAGGCAACCCATGCACGATTTTCTCAAAGTTTTAGGTATTAAGGAAGTGAACGCCGGCGCGACGACCGGCGCACCGGACGGCTGGCTCAAAACCGGGGGCGAGCCGCTGGTTTCCTATTCACCCATTGACGGCAAGCCCATCGCCACCGTCATCCAGGCCAACGGCGACGATTACGAAGCCGTCGTCGCCCAGGCGCAGGCCGCGTTCAAACGCTGGCGGATGCTGCCCGCCCCCAAGCGCGGCCTGGTCGTCCGCGAGATCGGCGACGCGCTGCGCGCCTACAAAGAGCCGCTGGGCAAGCTGGTGACGCTGGAAATGGGCAAGATCGTCGCCGAGGGCTGCGGCGAGGTGCAGGAGATGATTGATATGGCCGATTTCTCCGTGGGTCTCTCGCGCCAGCTCTACGGGCTGACGATGCAGAGCGAGCGCGCGCAGCACCGGATGATGGAGCAGTGGCATCCGCTGGGCATCGTCAGCGTGATCACGGCCTTCAACTTCCCGGTCGCGGTCTGGTCGTGGAACGCGCTGTTGGCGGCGGTGTGCGGCGACGTGATCCTCTGGAAGCCCTCGTCCAAGACGCCGCTGACCGCCGTGGCTGTGCAGAATATCATCGCGCCGGTGGTGGCAAAGCACGACCTGGCGGGCGTCTTCAACCTCGTTATCGGCGCGGGGCGCGACATCGGCGAGAAGATTCTGCACGACGAGCGCGTCCCGCTGGTGAGCATGACGGGTAGCACGCGCATGGGGCGGCGCGTCAGCGAGGTGGTGGGGAAGCGGCTGGGCCGCTCGCTGCTGGAACTGGGCGGCAACAACGCCATCATCATCGCCGAGGACGCCGACCTGGAGTTGACGCTGCGCGCGGTCGTGTTCGGCGCAGTGGGGACGGCGGGGCAGCGCTGCACCACCACACGGCGGCTGATCATCCACAAAGCGGTGAAGGAAGCGTTCCTGGAGCGCCTCATCCGCGTCTACAAGCAACTGCCCATCGGCAATCCGCTGGACGAAAAGGTGTTGATGGGACCGCTGGTGGACGCGCAGGCCGGGGCGGAGATGGAAGCCGCGCTGGCGGCGGCGCAGCAGGGCGGCGGGCGCATCCTCTACGGCGGCGAGCGCGTCTACCCGGCCGGCTGCGACGGCGGCTACTACGTCCAACCGGCGATTGTGGAAGCGCCGCCTGACCTGCCCATCATGCAGGAAGAGACCTTCGCGCCCATCCTCTACGTCGTCGAATACGGCGACTTCGACGAGGCCATCGCGCTGCACAACGACGTGCGGCAGGGGTTGTCGTCGGCCATCTTTACCCGCTCCCTGCACTACAGCGAGCAGTTCCTCTCTGCCGCCGGGTCCGACTGCGGCATCGCCAATGTCAACATCGGCACGAGCGGCGCGGAAATCGGCGGCGCGTTTGGCGGCGAGAAGGAGACCGGCGGCGGGCGCGAATCCGGCTCGGACGCCTGGAAGCTCTACATGCGGCGGCAGACGAACACGATCAACTGGGGCAAAGACCTGCCGCTGGCGCAGGGCATCCGCTTTGAGGTGGATTAACTTTTTTCTCAACGGATTCAACGGATTTTAACGGATTTTTTCCGTTGAATCCGTTTAGTCCGTTGAGATTATTTTTTAGGAGGCTACTCATGCAGGACAGACAAACGGTTCAGGCGATGTTGGCGCAGATTGGCGATTTTAAGACGGAGTTGCTCACGGATTTTTCGCAGCCGGACAACGCGGCGGCGTTTGAGGCGGCGCTGGCGAAGGTGCGCGGGCAATTCGGGCAAAAGCACCCGCTGGTCATTGGGGGCCAGGAGATCTGGCTGGATGACACCTTCGACTCCACCAACCCCTCCCACCCCGATCAGGTCGTCGGCGTGTTCTCCAAGGCGGGCAAGGAGCTGGCGGAGCAGGCCATCGAAGCGGCGGCGGCGGCCTTCGAGACGTGGCGCCGCACCCCGGTCCCCGAGCGCGCGGCGATCCTCGTCAAGACGGCGGCCCTGATGCGCGCCCGCAAGCACGAGTGCAGCGCGTGGATGGTCTACGAGGAAGGCAAGAACTGGGTCGAGGCCGACGCGGACACGGCGGAGGCCATTGACTTCCTGGAATATTACGCCCGGCAGATGCTCAAGCTGGAACTGGTCGAGGTCTACCAGACGCCCGGCGAGCGCGACACGCTGCATTACATCCCGTTGGGCGTGGGCGCGGTCATCCCGCCGTGGAACTTCCCCCTGGCGATCACCGTGGGGATGAGCAGCGGGGCCATCGTCGCCGGGAACGCCATCGTCCTCAAACCGGCCAGCGATGCACCCAATATCGCCTGGGTCTACTTCCAACTCCTGCGGGAAGCCGGGCTGCCGGATGGCGTCTGCAACTTCCTCACCGGCCCCGGCGCGCTGGCAGGCGAGACGCTGGTGGATCATCCCAAGACGCGCTTCATCGCCTTCACCGGCTCCAAAGAGGTGGGGCTGCGCATCCACGAGCGGGCGGCCAAACCGCAGGCCGGCCAGCCCTGGATCAAGCGCACGATCCTGGAAATGGGCGGCAAGGACGCGGTGGTGGTGGACGAGACCGCCGATCTTGACGCGGCGGCGAAGGGCATCCTCGTCTCGGCGTTTGGCTTCCAGGGGCAGAAGTGCTCCGCCGGGTCGCGCGCGATCATCGTGGCGGACGTGTACGACGCGCTGGTGGAGAAAATCGTGGCGCAAGCGCCGCAGCTCCTCACCATCGGCGACCCCGACAAGCGCGAGCATTACACCGGCCCGGTCGTCTCCAAGAATCAGTATCGCACCGTGCTGAATTATATCGAGATCGGCAAGGGCGAGGGGCGGCTGGTCTATGGCGGGCGGACGCTGGAGCGCGACGGTTACTTCATCGAACCGGCCATCTTTGCGGACGTGGCGCCGGACGCGCGCATCGCGCAGGAGGAAATCTTCGGCCCGGTGCTGGCGCTCATCAAAGCGGACGATTGGAAGCACGCGATTGACATCGCCAACAGCACCGAGTTCGGGCTGACCGGCGCGTACTATAGCGCAATCCCGGAGCGCATCGAATACGCCAAAAAAGAATTCTTCGTCGGCAACCTCTACATCAACCGCAAATGCACGGGCGCGCTGGTGGGGATTCACCCCTTCGGCGGCTTCAATATGAGCGGCACGGACTCCAAAGCCGGCGGACCGGATTACCTGCTGCTGTTCACGCAGGCCAAGTCCATCGGCGAGAAAATTTAAACGTTTGCACCGCAGAGCACGCAGAGGGCGCAGAGATTTCATAAAATCTCAACCGTGCAATCACATGACTGAATAGCCTGTTTTCTGTCAGCAGATTGAGCAGATTTAGCGGATTAAGAGAAAAAAATCTGCTCAATCTGCTGATAAATTTCTCCCTATTGCACAGGATGTGAAATCTTCGCGTTCTCAGCGGTCTCTGCGGTGAAAAAAGCCTCACGGATGATGAAGCGCGCGGCGTCCTTTCAACCCGCCCCCACGACGAGGAGATCTCCCCCCTTGAGCACAGATAGCAAACAATCCCGTTCGGACAAAAATAATGTGTGGGGCGTTGCAGGAAAGCTGGCCAGCTCACATCCGGTCGTCCTTTTTCTCCTCATCACGTATGGGTGGAGCTGGTTTTTCTGGCTGCTCCCCATTGGGTTTGCAGAGAAAGACATAACGTTGATGCTGGTCATCACGTTAATCGGTGGGTATGGCCCGGCGATCGGGGCGATTTTGACCCGCCGCCTGCAAGATGCGCTGACGCTCGATCTGTCGCAGCGCAGACTTGTCGTATGGGCCGTCGCTTCCGCCGCCATCTTTGGCGTGCTGACTCTGCGGTATCACGCCGGAAGTCTGCCAGGCTATGACATGTTGCCTGACAACGCCCCGCTCTCCGCGCCGGTTATCGCCTGCGCCGGCCTGGTGTGCCTGACCGGCGGCTGGGTGATCTCCAGCGCCCGCTCCGCCCACCCTGGGGTGCGGAAAACGATGGCGTCGCTGCTGCCGGACAGACTCTCGCTGCCGTGGCTGGGCTTCGCGTTGGGGTTCAACGCGGCGATTTTGCTCCTCAGTTGGGGGATCGGCGCGCTGCTGGGTCTGGAAATGGCAATCCCCCAGATCTGGGAACATTCCACCCTGAAAGCCATGTACTTCATCGGGTTGATGTTCGCAGTGATTTCGTTGGTCAGGGGCGGCATCGAAGAACCCGGCTGGCGGGGGTTTATGCTCCCGGAACTTCAGAAGAAATACAGCCTGCTGGTTGCCTCGCTGGTGATTGCCGTCTTCTGGAATCTGTGGCATATTCCGCTGCATTTGAACGGATTTTATTCTGAGAGCATCGTCATCGGTATGGCGCAGAGAAGCGTCATGGTCGTTCCTCTGGCGCTGATGACCACGTGGCTTTACCGCAAGACGGACGGCAATCTGTTGTTGTTGGTCTGCTTCCACGCGACGTTCAACCTTATGTGGCCGACCCTGCCCAAATCTGATGTGATTGCGGCGGCGCTTTGGTTGATTTTCAGCGTCGTAATTACGCTCAAAGATAAACTGTACAGAAAACAGTAGTGGCGTCAACGGAATCATTGGTTTGCAATAAGGCGTCGCCTGGCCCGTTAGCGTCTGTGTTGGAAGTGGCCTTGTCGCTGAGTTCAAATACAGGTAAAACGAGCGTGACATGACTGTAGACCTGGATGTGCGTTTCTGGTATGACAAGGAATTCTCGCCCACCGATCTGCTGCGCCAGATGATAGAGGTGATCGAACTCTGGCCGCCCGTGACCGGGGCATGGCAGTTTTTTGTGATCGAGAACGCCAGGGTGCGGGACTCCCATTGTAGCGCGGAGCGCGCCTTGCCTCTTGAGGAATTGAAGCGCCGCGTTGAGGACTATCGGGATAACGACGCGCTCGAGTTCTCTGTGGATATCGAGTTTCGCTGTTGGGACAATTTTGACGAGCCGGCTGCGCAGAAAACGACCCTGGCGCTGAGTGCGCAAGCCTGGGGCAAAGGCTACGCGCGCCGGTTTCCCCAATTAAACGACGCGCCGGACGAAGGCCTTGCCGCGTTGAGGATCATCCCTTCCGCGATCTATCACGCCTGGTTGGATTATGCGCCCGCTGACGCCGGCGCGGCGGCCCTGAGAAATCAACGGGTTGAGGAAAACCTGGCCGAGTTGACCGCTTTGTTGTGCCGCAGCATTGAGGCGCTACAGCCAACGACGGTCAAAGTGTTTGAGGATATCGCGGAATATACCGCGCCCCACGCCAACCTCGTCTACTATCGCGATCTGGCGGAAATCGTGAAGGAGGTGCGCTTCCTGCACGCGCGGGATCCCCGGCTGCGGGAATTGGCGCAGCGCGTGACCGAAGAGACGGCGGCGCTGGTGTTGGAAGCGGGCGATTGGCCGGCGCGCCGGGTCGCAACCGGTTGGCTGGTGCCGAGCCGGCCGCATTTCCTGAACGGGCGGCTACAGGAATTTTATGCGACGTTGTTGGATCTCGTCCGCGACCCTGTTCGCAAGCAGTCCCCAGTGGAAGTACCCAGGCGTGTCAAAGCTGTGCGCGAGCAGGCGGTCAAGAGTTTGGGCCAACTGCGAGACGCCCGCGCTACGGAGTCGTTGGTGACAGCTCTTGAGGATGTGGAAGGGGAAGTGCGCGCCGAGGGCCTACAGGATGCCATCCAATACCTGGCGCAGTACCGCGACCCACGCGTCATCCCGGCGTTGATCGCCCAGATGCGCGGTTACGACAGCATGGGCGCCGCGAAACATGCCCTGCTGGATCTCAAGGCGCACGTGGGACGCGAGGAGCGCGCCATGATCATCGCGGCCATCGCCGCTGACGAGAGGGAAGAGCAGGGCAAAGCGCAAGCTCTGTACGCAGCGCGTGATTCGGACGCGGCGCGTGATTCGGAAGCGCCGTTTACGCTTGAGACGTACCGGGCATTTATTGAAGAAACCCGACTACTGAGAATAAAGTACGAGGGGGCGACCAGTTCACGTAATTTTTCGCTGGCTCAAGAAGCCGCGCGCCGGCTTGTGATCGAATTACCTCTGGTTTATCGGGCGCGTCTGCCCATGTATTTGCTGGCGCGCTGTCCCCTCTGTGGGGAGCAAGTGCGGGAGTCGGTGGATACTTTTAGCCTATCCGGGACCGGTTGGTGGATCAGCGAACCGGATGGGTTCGGTTGGTTCGGGCGGCGCCTGCAACGTGGGGGGCATGAAACGCTCCACCCCCTGGCCGCTGCGCGCTACACCGAGCCGAGCTACACCGCAGCGTGCGAACACGTTCAGGCCGTGCATTATGGGGTCAACTTGAACGGCATCATCCCGGACGATTTGGAGCAGGCGCGTTACGTGGTGATCGGCTCGGAACGGCCCGGCGTGTTGCGCCCGTTCATGGAGCAGGCGGGGAGTTATGCCGTGATCCACGCTTTGCCCGTGGGCCGGCTGGATGACGTGACGTGGCAGCCGCATTACACGGCTTATTTCGTGACGTATTTCAGCCAGGATGCGGGCGCTTTCCAGCGGAGTTTGTTGCCGTTGAAATGGTATGAGCGGCAATTTTTGTGGCCCTACGAGTGGATGGATTATGACTTATCGCCGTGGGTGGCCGCCGGTAAGCTGAGCTGGCTGGGAGAAGCGTCCGCCGGATTCCCCCTGTGTCAGAGGCCGGAAGACTTCCCCTATGGGCAACTCCCCGGTTTGACGGGACGGTGGGCCGCCAACACTGTGAGGGGTGCGGAACTGTTGCCACCCTTCCAGGGTGTCGCATTGTACCTGCCACGGCGGCTCCCCGCGCCCCTGGCGGCGGAAGAAGATGCCGCGCTCCAGGCGCGGGGATTCCAGTCTATCAGGAAAGCGCAGGCCGAGCGGGCGGTGCAATGGGCCCGGCAGTCAGGGCGAGCGGCGAATCTTGAGCGCTGTCAATTGTTCGATGCGAATCTGGCCGGTATAGATCTGGCGGGCGCGTGTATTAGAGAAGGCTCGTTTATTCGTGCGGATATGCGCGACGCCAACTTGCAGGGCGTCGAAGGGACAAAGGCCTGCTTTAATCACGCTCTATTGGTCGCCGCCGATCTCAGCGGCGCCAGGTTGGATGAATCCTGGGCGGAGCGCGCCGATTTGCAGGGCGCCAATCTTGCCAGGGCCAGCCTGAAGCAGGCCTATTGGCGCCAGGCCAATTTGAAAGGTGCCAATTTGACGGGGGCCAATCTTGAGGGGGCGAACCTTCAGGGGGCGAACCTTGCCGGCGCCGACCTGACGGGGGCAATCCTAACGAACACCCAATTGGCGAAAGCTGCTTACGACGATCGCACCCGGTGGCCGGAGGGATTTGATCCTCATCAAAGGGACAGCCGCTTGAATGGGTGAATGAGTGGGGTAACCTGCGTTGAATGGTGATCCGAACACGAAATCTTTAGTAGAATTCGCAAGAAAACAGCAATTTGCCGGGGATGACTTGCAAGCATGTTGGAACCTGCTTGTAAAGGGATTGGAGTGTCATGTTTTAGATGGCGACGAAGTAGTGGAATTGTTGGATTTGTTGAATAAACGGTGGGATTATATCAATGATGAGATCAGTTTTGAGTTTATTGGGGACAGATTGCGAGTTAGGTTTCTTGGCGAGAAATATTTCTGCTCACCAAAAGAATTCATGGTTGCATTAGAGAGATTGATAAACTCCCTGTTTATCTTATGCAAAGGACAAGGGATGAAATTATCTTATTTTAGTCTTGCGCCGGAGGATCAGCCGATTACTACCATCCGTGAATATCTTGAACTAAGACAGCGCTATGACGGCATAAGACGTCGCAGATACGAACTGGCTATGATGTGGAAACAGCTAAAGAAACAGGGCAAGGAATTGTCTCCCGATCTCTTCGAGGAGTTGAGGCAGTTGGAATCACAAATTACTCCGACAATGTATGCGTTGCAGCGACGGACGCCGTTTGTGCTCGTATCTTTGTGCCCATATTGTAAGACCGAAATCTGGCAAGCTGTGGGAGTTTTTAGTTTACTTGATGAATTTTGGTATAAGTCGTCAAGCACCGGTCGGGAAGTTCCGAAGGTGTCTTCGCATTGCCCACACTTGTTTTGTATTGACGGCGCGCTCAATTTGAATAATCACCAGCCTACTGAACAAAGTCAGGCTATACTCACTAAGGGTGCAACCACCATTCCTATGGCGGCTGAGGTGCCCTTTGTCAAGCCTCGCATTCTCAACTTGCCTACTATGCGAGCTGTAATCCACCGCATCCCCGTGGCCGAGCGTTACACGGCATATCCCATCGTCTATTTTGCCGAAAGACGGCCGGCAGACCATATCCATTTTTGCATTCCCTGGGCCAGCCCCGCTTTTGACGGAATGCGTCCGTATGCCAATAATCGAGAGATTGGGTTTACCGGTACCCGTTCTGACCAACAGGATTATGACTTGACCAAGTGGATAGAAAAGGGGAAATTGTCGTGGGTGGACCCGGAGACTGAGGCGAAACTGATGGATGGGCCGGTTGAAGCATTCCCTTACGCCCATATCACCGGGCGGCGACATCCGTATTACATTGAGAATGGGATCGTGCACGACTTGCCCGATCCGGTTGAGAGTGCACCGAAGATTATTTTGGGCGATTTAGTCCCACCTCGTTTTTAGGTGTGTAGGGGGTAGTGAGCAAACGGATAGTCTTGGACGACGGCGCAGGTGTTCAAGTTGTCCATGATTATCCATAGCAGAGTCTTTCTGCTAGAGGTTTATTGCTTGATCGAGCCTTTGTCGTTCGAGCAGAGGGAGGAAAGTCTATGAGTGTTGATTTGGACATTCTGTCCACTTCACCTACAGTGATCTGTTGGAATGATGTAAAGGATCGCTTGAAGGAATTGCTCGGCCCGTTGGCGTCGGCGCTGGGAGAGAACTCCGGCCCTGTGATTTTGCGGACCCATGAGGCGTTGAATCCTGATGAGCCGTTTTCTTTTGAGGATAGTTATGGCTTGAACCTGGAAATTCAGAACACTTTGGGTATTCATGTGTGGTCAAACGTGAAGTATCCGATTGGACGTGATTATTTTGAGGATTACGGGCGAAATTTGTCCCCGGCAGTTGTTGAGGATTGGGTTGATCGTTGCCGTTCTGCCGGGCATCATTATGGGATAGTGAGTTTTGCGGGACGCGGTCCCCATGAATTCCAGATCATGGCGGCGCTGGCCGTAGCCATCGCCGAGGCTTGCCAGGGGTATGTCGTTCTTATGAATGACGGTATTTTTGATTTGGCGACGGGCATCTACGCCCCTGAGCAATTTCGACAGGCGCGGCTACTTTGAGCGTCGGGGATGGTCAGAAAAGTTGTGAGGGCTTCAAATCATGGAACGTGAAAAGGTCGCAGCCGCCATCGCATCCTTCCCAAGGCTCTTGGAGGATGCACAGGAGCGGGATTGCAATCACGATTTACTTGTCATGCTGCCTGTTTTTGAACGATACAGGGAGGAAGCGCTGGCGCAGTTGAGCACGGCTCTGCGCGATGGCCCATCTGGCGTGCGGTGGATGGCCGCCAGTGCGTTGTGCATGTTGGGCGACGCGCAGGCGGCGCTTGCGTTGGCTTCGGCGCTCGGGACCGTGCCGATGCAAAAGGAAGTGAGTCGTCATGTTATCCGCGAACTTGGCCGGATGCCGGCGAGCGCGCCGACGCGAGAAGCGTTGTTGCGCGCGATGCAGGATCGCGACAGGGAGATTCGCAGTGAAGCGGTATTCGCCTTGGGTAGGCTGGACCCACAGGCCTTGTTGGCGCATATTGATGCGGTTTTTGACGACGCGGACGCTATGGTGCATCTGACCGGCATCGGGTTTTTAGAGAAACTGGGCGACGCTGATCTGGTCGTGGGTTTGATCGAACGATGCCCTGGTGCGCGGGTCAGCTTGATCCTTTTGTTGGCGCGGTTACGAGATCCACGCGCGGTTGATCTGTTGTTAAAAATGATCGCCGGAGTTTTCCCGGTTAGCTCATACGAGCGGGAGAAGGTCATTAAGCATCTGGCCGACTTGGAGGATCCCCGCACGCTCTCCACATTGATTTCGCTTCTGGGTAAGGCCAAGGATCGCGAAAGCAACGAGAAGATACGCCTGGCCTTGCTTTCTCTTCAGGCGCATGTCAGAGATGAAGAACGTGCGCTTATCCGGGCTGCGGTCGCCGAATATGAGAAGCGGATAAAAAAGGCCTGGCAGCCTTCGTCCGGGGCGGCTGGCGAACCGGCCCCCGTTTTTACGTTGGACACATACCGGGCGTTTCTGGCCGAGGTAGAGGAAGCGCGCAGCAGCGTCTATTGGGCGAGCATTGCCCGTGATTTTGGAAGGGCGGGAACGGCGGCGCGTAAACTGAGTTTTGAACTCCCATCGGTGTATTGGGCGCGACTGCCGGTGTTTTTGCTGGCGCGTTGCCCTATCTGTGGCGGGCGAGTTACGGAGCCATTGGATACTTTCAGTCTGTCGGGTATCGGGTGGTGGTATAACGAGCCGAGTGGATTGGGTTGGTTTGGGCCTAAACCCCGAAGCGATCACGATTCGACGAGGCTAATGGATCCAAGCTACACTGCCGAATGTGAACATGCGCAGGCCGTGCATTACGGCGTCAATCTCAACGGCATTATTCCCGATGATGTTAAGGCCGTGAGTGATGTGGTAATCGGCTCAGAACGTCCGGGGGTTTGGTGGCCCTTTCTGGAACAGGAAGGCAACTATGCGGTGATCCATGCCCTGCCGGTGGGTCGCCTGGACGACGATCCGTGGCAGCCGCGTTATACCGTCTATTTCGTGACGTACTTCGGCCCGGATAAGGCCGCTTTTCAGCGGAGTTTGTTGCCGTGGAAGTGGTATGATCCGAATTTCTTATGGCAGTATGACCTGACGGACTACGAATTGACTCCGTGGGCAGCGGCAGGCAAACTGTACTGGCTCGGCGAAGCTGAGGCCGGGTTTCCACTGCGCCAGGGAGTAGAAGGGTTTCCTTATGCCAATATCATCGGCTTAGAGGGCTATTGGGCCGTGGATCGTAACAAGGGCGCGAAGTTGCTGCCGCCGGTGAAAGGTATGATGCCGTATATGAAGGGCTATCCATCTCTTCTCGATTTGGAGGCGAAAGAGAAAGCGGCGCTACAGGCGCGGGGATTCCGGCATATACTCGTAACGGTCATCAAGTAACATTTTTGCTGGGGGCTGTTTTTCTTGGTCGGACGCAGATAAACGCGGATGAACGCTGATTTTTTAAATAATCTGCGTGTATCTGCGAAAATCAGCGTCCGAGAAAATGTTACTTTATGCCCACTTTCAGTATATTTCGCGGGGGTAGCGCCTATCGCGTGATGACACAGGCGTCTTTTTCACCGCAGAGAACGCCGAGAAACGCCAAAATCTCCGCAAGCACTGCATACTCCGCGGTAAAATTCTATAGCATACGGATCAATATCACAGAAATTCATCATTAACCGGCGGTTCACCAGCGGTTGGATGAAAATCACGTTCAAACGTTCAAACGTTCCAACGACTTATTTTCAAGGAGGAATTCATGTCCGATCACACCGATCTCTACCAGAAAAACATGCTCGCGTTGGGTTTTGTCATCCGGCAGGGCGCGGCCCGCGTGCGCCGCACGTGGTATAAGGAGTCCGGTACGAACTTCGATACCATCGAAAATTATGAGTATGATGAAACCGGCCGGCTCATCCAAACCGCAGAAAACGACGAATGGTTTCAGTGCGCCTACGACTATGACGAAGCGGGCAGAATCGTGCGCCGCACCCATGCGCCGATGGCTCCCGACGATCCCAATCCGCCGACGATTGATGCGTACTTTTACGACGAAACCGGGCGCATCACCCTCCAAACCACCTTTTACGAAGAACCCGACACCGAATCCACCTTCAGTTTCGATGCGCAGGGACGCATCAGCGCCGAGCGCCAGCGCCACCTGGCCGCCGAGGACGGGGCGACGACCGATTATCGCTTCACCTACGACGCGGCCGGCCGGCTGCAAATCGTCGAGGAGACGTTCTCGCGCGGCGCGTGGGCCGTCAGCACCTATCACTATGACCCGCACGACCGGCTCATTTTGATCTACAAAAGGGACTCTTACGGCAAAACCACCCTCACGAGTTATGAATATATGGAGGAGACTCCCACGGGCGCAGTGCTGATCAATGAAGATTTCGCCATCGTCCGGCAACCACTCGAAAGCCAGGCCGCATTCGCCGCCTGCGATTTCACCGCGCTGAGCGCGGAACGCCGCTGCCTGGATGGGGTGGACTTGGGCCGGGAGTTGGAAGACAAGCTCGTGATGCATCTGCGCACCGGCTGTTACATGGGGCCTTATGACGCCGTCGGCGACTGGCCGGAGCGCATTGTGAAATCGCCGGCCCTGTCGCCGCTCATCAAACGCCACCTCGTTGACGTTCTGCACCGCTGCCTGACGCACCCCGATCCCACCGTAAGAATCGCCGCCGTGGGCGTGCTGGACACCTCGGCAGCGCTGCGCGACGACCGGCAAATCGTTTTGCGGATGACCCAACACTGGCCGCTCTTTGCCGGGCTGCGCCTGCCCGACGACGACCCGGCGAAAGATCGCGGACTGGACGCCATCCACATGCTGGCCGCCCGCGCTGACGCACTGGATGAAGGCATGGACTTCATCCGCCGCATGGCCTTTGACCCCACCTATGGCGGCTCAGTGCTGGCCGCCCTCACCCATCACGACCCCGATTGGGTGGTCAAGGCCATCGAACGCCTGGTCACGCCGGAGCTTGACCCGAGGGGGCTGCGTCTGGCGATTATTCTCTACAATCTGAAGCACGATACGGAGCGCCCACTCCGCATCATCCAGACCCTGCGGGGCAAACTGCCGGACACGCGCTTGGACGAGGCCATCACCGAATTCAAAAACACCAAGCTGTTCGACACACTGTACGATCTGCTCCATCCCCGACCAGAATTGTAGGGGGGGCTTTGGCCTTTGGACTGAGGTTAACCGATAATGAAATATGAACTCTGGCATTCCGAACAAGAAAACAGCTACACGTTCTGCGAGGCCGGGCGCGGCGGCGAATGCTTACTGCCCTCCGACGCGCGCTGTATCTGGACGGTAGAAGCCGCCTCGTGGGAAGAAGCGCAAGCGCAAAAGCATAGCTATCTGGGGTGGGAGCCTTACAAGCCTATGCATGATCCTCAACTATTCGTATCGGTCGTCAGCGCCCTGGAAAAAGAGCGCTATCGGCGGGGTGATGACCCGCCGCAGCCCAACGAGATCGTCTTCAGCGGCAACCGCGAAGGTCTGCGCTGGCTGGCCGCGCAGATTCTCGACATAGCCGACGCGCCGCCGGGCATCCATAATCACCTGGATCGGGAAGCCCACGCGCCGATTTACCGCTCGGAGGACGACTGGTGGCTGACCATCGCTATCCGGCCAGAAGAGGGCTGATGGGCTTGGATAAAAGCAATCAGACCCGGAAAGCCGCGAACCGTTCGGAGGCCTTAGCGCATTTGCAAGCGCATGTAGCGTATCCCCCCGACAACCCGTTGAAATGTAGCATCTTCTTAAAGAAAATCAGACGTGAATGGGGGAACCGCCGGTTGTGGAGAGCGTTGACTTCCGGCACCCACATGTTGGCGCGTTCGTTTTTCTTTGTGTTTGAGCAAAGAGGCGCGATTTGCTGTGATCATGTCATTTTGTGGCTGTGAGTTTAGAGGTGTTCATGAGTCGTTATGCTTGGCTGGTATGTATGGATTGCAAAGTCATGGTGTGGTTAGGAAAAGCCGCCATAAAGGGGGATCGCGTTGACTATATCCACCCCGCGGGAATTGCACAAGATGATGAGAGACAAACTTTGAATTGTGTGGTCTGGAAGATGTTTGCCGATCATGCCGGGCATGCCTTGCGGGTGGTTACGGATCCATCGCCTGACTACGCTTCTTTTGATGATTTCGTGGAAATCGGCGGCGACGAGGATGGTGATATAAGCATCATAGCCTATCTCAAAGATTGGGCTGGGGCGAAAACGTGTAAATAGGAGCGTTAAATGCGAGTCAGTTACCCTTTTTTGCAGCCCGGCGAAAAGCCGCTGACTACTGTTGATGAGTATCTGCTGTTGAGAAATGATTATGACCGTCTACGGCAGCGTAGCCGTGAGCTGCGCGTAAAGATAAAGGCAATCGAAACCATTGACAAGGAAGAAAGTGCAAGGCTTTACCAAGAGTTGAAGAGCCTTGAGCCTTCAGAATCCAACTTGAGCCTTGAAATGGGACGGCGCACGCCACTGGTGTTGATTTCAATATGTCCCTATTGTGGTACTGAAATTTGGCAAAAAAAAACCGGCATATTTAGCCTTTTGGATCAATTTTGGTATCACCGCTCGAGCGATGGGCAATACGTGGGCGAAGGATCGCGCTGCCCGCATTTGTTTTGCATTGATGGGGCGCTTAATCTTTGCGGGAATCAGCCGACTGAACAAGGCCAGGCTATCACGACTGTGGGGGAGACTTCTATTCCTATGGCTGCCGAAGTGCCCTTTGTTAAACCGCGTGTGCTCAACTTGCCTACCTTGCGGGCGGTCGTTCACAGTATTCTCGTGGCCGAGCGTTACCTAGCTTACCCTGTGGTTTACTTTGCCGAGAAGCTGCCGGCGGAGCACGTTCATTTCTGTGTCCCCTGGGCCAGCAGCGCATTTAGTGGATGGCATCCTTATGCCAATGGTCAAAAGATTGGCTTTGTCGGCAAACGCGCCGATCGTCAGGACTATGACTTAGATAAGTGGATCCAAAGCGAAAAATTGCTTTGGGTAGACCCTGTCACCGAAGCTGACCTTGTCGGCGGACCCGCAAGCGCATTTCCATATGCTAACGTCGCGGGTCGGCGACATCCGTATTACATCGAAGAAGGAAAAGTATACGACTTACCCGATCCGGTGGAGAGCAAGCCGGAGATCATTTTGGGCGATTTAGTCCCACCTCGTTTTTAGGTGTGGTAGGGGAA
The DNA here is from genome assembly GCA_034429475.1 of Anaerolineae bacterium. Taxonomy (GTDB): domain Bacteria; phylum Chloroflexota; class Anaerolineae; order B4-G1; family SLSP01; genus JAKQHY01. The sequence goes on along the minus strand of DAOUGD010000335.1, from coordinate 2,656 downwards.
ATTCTCATGATCATTCACGGAGATGGGAACCATTTAGATAAAGGCAATCAAGCCTGGAAGGCCGGAAATTATGCGGAGGCCTTAGCGCATTTCCAGGCGCATGTTGATTCTCGCCCCGATGATCCATGGGGTTGGTGTTTGTTGGGAGACCTCTATCGCGATCTGGATGACTTCACTGCGGCAGAGGCCACGTATACCACAGCAATTGATTGTCCGCCAGAAGTTTTACCCATCCACGAGCGCTATTTACCGCATTATCGCCGAGGATTACTCTATCAATACATGGGAAAGTATCGAGCCGCCCTGGGCGATATGGCGCACGCCGGGTATTTTGTTTCGGATGAGGCTTGGGCTGACCCGTATCAGTACAGTTTCTTTGCTAAAGTAAGGGCTGAACTGTACGAAGCCTTGGGCCAATTTAACCTGGCTATGAAGGCTTACGAGAATTATTACCGCGACCATCATCAAGACAGCAAGGCTCGATTACATGCCCCTGAAATTCGGCGATTGGAAGCTCAATTACAGCATCCCTTGGTCTTCGGCGCCTTGAGTTGGAGCGGCGCGGTGCCGTTGTCGGTGTTGCCCGATCCCGCTGTTCCTGCATCGCTTCTGGAGGCTATCCAGGCGGAAATCCATGCCTGGGGTGAGGGCGAACCGCTTTTAAAATTGACGGAACAGTTGCCGGAAGATGCGCGGGTCTGGCGCTATTTAGGTTGCGCTTATTGGTATGGCGGTCAGGATGCAAAAGCTAGAAATGCCTTTGCGCGCGCTTTTCAGTTGGCCCCCCAAACGCCGGAGAACCTGTTCATCCAGGGATGTTTGGTTTATTTTGCCGGCGATAGGCAACAGGCGATGCGTTGCTTCAATGAGGCTGATGCGCTGGGACTGCCGGTCTATGAGCGTGATCGGTTGCATCAGTATCGGGGGCGTTTCCCCGCCGCCGAGCGAAATTCTCCAGCTTGGTGAGCAGCCACACGATCAAAGAGGTGAACAAGGCGGTGTCGGTATCCATCGTAATCACTGCCAGTGGACAGCCCGGAATCCATAAAGGTTCATTCGACAATTGTGCTTGCATAGGTTTGCTCTCCCTCGGAAATAGATGGCGCTCGTTCGTGCTAGTATGAAGTTTAACCGAGAGATGTCGCCCCCCTATCGCCCTTTTGTCACAACTTTGTCGCAACCCTAAAAGCCATACGGTTCAGTTGAGGGGGCAGGTATCACAATGTTGTTCGATATGGGTATCCAGCCAGGCGAGAGGCGCCCGATCATACGTGAGTTCGACATTGGGCCTTCTTTCACCGCAGAGACCACTGCGGGCGCCGAGAAATGATAAAATCTCCGCGTTCTCGGCGTTCTTTGCGGTAGAATTACATCTATGTGCGTAAGTTCTGAATGATAAGACCCGGTTGTTGCGCCGGCTCCGTTTGCGTGTATTATACCCGGTGATGGACTATGACATTAGCCGCATTCACAAAACTGAAAAACTCACGCCCGACAAAGTATGAAGTTTAGCGAGCGCCTCAAAACCATGTTCACAAACTGGCTGGCCCCCTGGGTCAACCTGGAAGCCACGCTGCTGCTCTTTGCCACCCTTATCTTTCACCGTCACTATTTCGGCGCGGCGCACCCGGCGACCGATCTGCTCAGCCAGTACCCCAGCATCATGAAGGTCGTGTACATTTACGGCGCCATCGTCTTGCTGGCGAGCCTGGTCAGGATTCCGGCGGACTGGCAAAACCTGGCGGCGTTCATGACCGCCATCGGCAGCGCCTTCATCCCGATGGCCTACAACGCGCTCTTTTGGATGCGCCCCGCCATGCCCTCCTGGCCGGAGCTGCTGGCGCAGCTCTACTACGTGGCGCAAACGGCGATCTCGCTGGCCCAGATTGTCCTGCTCATCACGCAGGAACCGGGGACGCGGTTCGCCGTCACCCCGCGTCTCGGCAACGTGCCCGGCCCGCTCAAGACCCTGGCGATCCTTGCCTACATCGTCGGCCTGACGCGGCTGCTGGAGCGCGGCTTCGCGGTCGCGCCCGCCGACATCACCGCGTGGGTGAACGTGTCGGGCGCGCTGTTGCTGGCGCTGGGGGCGCGTCTGGCCGCGTGGCGGCAGGCCAAGAACACTGAGGTCGCATAAAGCCGCCTTGCCGAGCACGCAACGTTCACATAGGAATTTCTCATTAACCTGCGGTTCACCAGCGGTTGGATGAAAATTTTCAACGCAGAGACGCAGAGGCGCAGAGATTTCGTAATTCGCAATTCGCTATTTGCTATTTTCAGAGGAATTCATCATTAACGGCTGGCCGTTCACCAGCGGTTGGATGAAAATTTTTTACCACAAAGGACACAAAGGACACAAGGGTTTGGTATTTTCTCTGTGACCTCTGTGTGCTCTGTGGCTATTTTCAAGGGAGAACGCTTTTCACCGCAGAGAACGCTGAGGACACTGAGGATCCATAAAAATCTCTGCAAACGCTGCGCGCGCTGCGGTAAATTTCCATGCGTTTGCGTAAATCCTGATCTTATCACTCGACTTTGGCAGTACGTTAACACGCGAATACTCCTAACACAGGGCGTTTGACCGCAAACGGCGGTACAATAGAAAGAAAGGTCAGCCAATAGGAGGTATGCGATGATACCTTTGGTAGCATTTCCT
>DAOUGD010000334.1:0-20262 GCA_034429475.1 Anaerolineae bacterium | reverse complement strand
CACCCCGCCCGCCCCTGGCCGACGTGGGCGCAAGCCTTTTGGATCACCGTGGCGATGGCCGCCGCGCGGACGTTAGCGATGGGCGTCAACCGCCTGGCCGACCGCGTCCTCGACGCGCAGAATCCGCGCACGGCGCAGCGCCCGCTTGTCACGGGGCGCATCACGTTGGAGACAGCCTGGGTCGGAACGGTGATCGCCGGCCTCGTGCTGGCGCTGGCGGCCTGGCAGCTTGGCCCGCTTCCGCTTATCCTGCTGCCGGGCGCGCTGCTCTTCCTGATCGGCTACGCCTTCACCAAACGCTTCACCTGGTTGTCCCACTTCATCCTCGGCTTCACCGACGGCCTGGCGCCGATGGGCGCGTGGGTCGCCGTGCGTGCTTCGCTCTTCACCGCCGCCGACGCGCCCGCATGGCTCCTGCTGGGCGCCGTCACTTGCTGGATCGGCGGCTTCGACCTCATCTATGCCTGCCAGGACGTGGACTTCGACCGCGCCGCCGGCCTGCACGCCATCCCCGCCCGCTTCGGCGTTCCCGCTGCCCTGCGCCTCTCCGCTTTCAGCCACGCGCTCACCGTGCTCCTGCTGCTCGTCTTGGGCGCGGCCCTGCGCCTGGGATGGCCGTACTGGATTGGCTTGCTCGTCGTCGCCGGATTGCTCGTCTACGAGCATCGCCTCGTGCGCCCTGACGACCTCACCCGCATCAACGTCGCCTTCTTCAACGTCAACAGCGTCATCAGCATTGTCTTGTTGACCGGCGTCCTGATCGCCCTTTTTCTCAACGGATGGAACGGATTGTAACGGATTCCCAATCCTCCCATTCCGTAAATCTTGCTCTCATTGGAGGTGCTATGCCCACCCAAATCTCATTCATCCGCCACGGCCACGTCAATAATCCTCAAAATATCATCTATGGACGGCTGCCCGGCTTTTCCTTAAGCGACGCCGGCCGTCTCCAGGCGCAGCGGGCGGCGGAAGCGCTACGCGACGTCTCGCTGTCCGCCCTCTTCACCAGCCCCCGCGAGCGCGCCGTGCAAACCGCGCAGATCATTCTGGCCGCTCATCCGTCTCTCACCTGCCAGACTAGCGCCCTGATTGACGAAATCCACATCTACCTGGAAGGCCATCCCGCCGCCGAAGGCGCCGCGCTCAACTGGGATATGTACACAGGGATGCCCGCCGGCTACGAGCAGCCGGAAGACATCGCCGCCCGCGCCGAACGCTTCATCACGGAGATGCGCAGAGATTATGCCGGGCAACACGTTGCCGCGGTGAGCCACGGCGATGTGATCGCCTTCGCCCTGCTCCGCGTGCTGGGCGAGCCGCAGCGCCCCAACCTCAAGCACACCCTGGACCGCTTCGGCGTGACCGACGACTACCCGGCCCCCGGCTCCATCGTCACCCTCACCTACCACACCGCCGCCCCCGACGAAATCCCGGAACTGCACTACCTCCGTCCCTATGGCGACGAACTGCTGCTGCCGTCGCTTTCGTAAGTTGCGAGTGAGGAGTTAGGAGTTGCGAGTGAGGAGTTGCGAATAGCGAAAGGCGAATGATTTATGACCAAATTAGTTTATCCAAAATCCAAAATCCAAAATCCAAAATTAAAGCTCGTCTTTATCTTGATCCTGTTGCTCCTGGTGGGTTGTCGTCGCGCCGCCCCCGCCGCCCCCCTGCGCATTGCCGTGCTGCCCATCCTGGACACGCTGCCGCTGTACGTCGCCGAGGTTGAGGGATATTTTACCCAACACGGCGTTGCGGTGGAACTTGTGCCCGCCGCCTCCGCCGCCGAGCGTGACCAATTGCTGCAAGCCGGGCAGGTGGATGGCGTCATCACCGACCTGGTGGCCCTCGCGCTCTACAACCGCGCAGCGCCGGAGGTCGTCGCTGTGCGCTACGCCATGGTCGCCACGCCGGACTTCGCGCAATTCCGCATCCTGGCCGCCGCACAGTCCGGCCTCGCCCGCCCCACCGATTTGCGCGACGTCCCCATCGGCGTCTCCGAGGGTACGGTGATCGAATACGTTACTACCCGCCTCTTGCAAGCTGAGGGTCTGGCGGACGACGAGATCGCCACTCTGGCCGTTCCCAAAATCGCCGACCGGATGGCGTTGCTCAATGCCGGAGAGTTGCAAGCCGCGACGCTGCCGGAACCGTTGGCGTCCCTGGCGATACAGCAGGGCGCCGTCGTCATCGTGGACGACGCCCGCCACCCCGAATTCAGTTGCAGCCTCTTCGCCTTCCGCCGCGCCACGGTCGAGGCGCAGCCGGAGGCGATCCGCAATTTCCTTGCTGCCGTCGAGCAGGCCAGCGCCGCCATCAACGCGGACAAAGCCCGTTGGAGCAACCTGCTCACCGAAAAGCAGCTCGTGCCGCCGGCCCTCAACGGTGCATACACCTTGCCCGACTATCCCGCCGCTGCCGCCCCCACCGAGGCGCAGTTCGACGATGTGCAGGCCTGGTTGGAAGCGACCGGGCGGCCGGTAGAACTGCCGGATTATTCGGCGGTGGTGGACGCCAGATTTTTAGAAAAATAAATCCGTTTGACAACCTGTCGGCTAGATGCTAACATTGTCCCCATAAGAAAACCTGAATCCCTGGATGAGTATTGCACCGTTGGAGGATCGCCATGCTTAAGATGTTGGTTAAACCGGCTGAAAAAGTTGCCCAAAACATCCTGGTATTGAATTATGATCCAGTCTTCCCCGACCGGGGCGGCAAGCCGATGCACGAAGTGATGGGATGGAATGACCCCCACACACTGAGTGAGGGTTACATCCACGACCTGGTCGAATGTAGCCAGGGGTACATCCACTACACCATCGCCCAATGGGTGGACGTGGACAACTTCCCGCCCAAGATGGATGGGTTCCGCTACACCCCCGCCACGTACACGGCATGTCAGGAAGGAAAGCAGATTTGGCACAACCCGGATACGGTGGACTATTCCGCCATCTTCACGGAATTCGGCATCCCCCGCCGGATCACTGCCAAAGAGATTGACGAAGTCTGGTTGTTTGGCTTCCCTTATGGCGGCTTCTGGGAATCCACGATGGCGGGCAAGAACGCCTACTTCTGCAACTCCGAGCCGGTCAAGGGCATAGACACGCCGCGCATCTTTGTGACGATGGGCTTCAACTACGAACGCGGCGTCGGCGAGATGCTGGAATGTTTCTGCCACCGCGCCGAATCCATCATGTGGCACGTTTTCGGCTCGTGGGAGCACAAACCCACCCACGATTGGAACCGCTTCAGCCTGTACGACAAAGTCGCGCCGGGAGAGGCCGGCTGCGGCAAAGTCCACTACGCTCCCAACAGCGACACCGATTACGACTGGGGCAATCAGCGGATAGTGTGGAGCACCTGCGACGACTGGCTGAACTACCCCCAGCTCACCGGCAAGCGCCGCCAGGTCAACTGCGCAGAATGGGGCAACGGCGACATCCGCCAGCACCACATCTGGTGGATGAAACACCTCCCCCACGTCGCCGGCCGCACCAAAGGCTACCTCAACAACTGGTGGGCCTACCTGGTGGACTTCAACCGCTTCCCCGAAAGCCGTAAGTGATTTTAGATTGCGGATTTTGGATTTTGGATCCAAAATCCAAAATCTAAAATCAAAAATCTCCATGCTTGATTTGCGCGATGTCACCTTCGCCTATCCCGGTCAGCCGCCGGTGTTTGAGCGGTTTCGGTGGCAGGCGGCGCGTGGGGACGTGTGGGCGGTGCTCGGCCCGTCGGGGTGCGGCAAGAGCACGCTGCTGCTGCTCCTGGCCGGGCTGATTCACCCTCAACAGGGCGCTGTGTGGATTGACTTCGAGCCTCTCGCCCGCCCGCGTCCCCGCACCGGGCTGGTGTTGCAAGAGTACGGTCTGCTTCCGTGGGCCACCGTGCGGGAAAACGTCGCGCTGGGACTGCGCATCCGCCGCTTCTACGGCCCGGATGGGCGGCACGTTCCCCGCGACGCGCGCCCCGACAAAGCGGACGAAGCGGCGCGCGTCACCCACTGGCTGGCGCGGCTGAACATCACTGACGTCGCCGACCAATACCCCGGCCGCATTTCCGGCGGACAGCGGCAGCGCGCGGCCCTCGCCCGCACGCTCGTCCTCGATCCCGACCTGCTGCTGCTGGACGAGCCGTTCTCCGCATTGGATGCGCCCACCCGTGGCGACCTGCAAACGCTCACGCTCACCCTCTGCGCCGAATCCGGCGTCACCATCGTTCTCGTGACGCACGCCATCGAAGAGGCCGCCTTCGTCGGACAGCAAATCCTGCTTCTGCGCCGCCCGCCCAACACCCGCCCCGTCGTCGTCCCGCATCCCCATCCCACCACTGCCGACTACCGCAACTCCGCCGTCTACCAATCCACCTGCACCGCCCTCCGCGCCCAAATGGATGCTGCGATGTAGCGTAGAATTTTCTCAACGGATTGAACGGATTGGCACGGATTCTTGATCCTCGCATTCCGTAAATCCTGTTATCATTTGAGGAGGAAACCTATGACCTCATTACCTGCCTCGTGGCTGAATCCGCCCCACGAGTACACGCTGCTGCCGTTCTGGTTCTGGAACGACGCCCTCGACGAAGCCGAACTCATACGCCAGATGGCCGACTTCGAGGCGCACGGCGTCTACGGCTTCGTCATCCACCCGCGCGTGGGACTGCCGCGCGACACCGGCTGGATGTCCGACCGGCTGTTGCACTTCATGCGCGTCGCCGTGGAAGAAGCGCGGCGGCGTGAGATGCTGGTGTGGCTCTACGATGAGGGCATGTATCCCTCCGGCTCGTCCAGCGGACAGGTGGTGGCTGCGAATCCGGCTTACCAATGCCGCTGCCTGGCGCTGGCCGACGTCAACTGGGGTGAGACACCCACTTACGTCGTCCCGCGTGTTAACGGCCAGCCTGTCGCTATCGTGGATCGCCCGGTGGACGCCGTGATTCGCGGCCTGCACTACATCGGCGAGGGGCCGGCGGAGGACGAGCCGCCCGCCGCCGACCTTCTCAACCCGGACGCCGTCGCCGCGTTCCTCCGCCTCGTCTACGACCGCTACGCGGAGTCGCTGGGCGACGCTTTCGGGACGACCATCCGCGCCATCTTCACCGACGAGCCGGGATTGTTGGGCCGCTGCCGTGAGCGCAACGTCTGGCCCGGCACGACCGGCATCCTGGAGCACGTCAACGCCTTTCTGGGCTACGACTTCACGCCGCACCTCCCCGCCCTCTGGTACGACGACGAACCCGACGCCGCCCGCTATCGCGCCGACTACACCCGCGCCGTCCTCCACCGGCTGGAAACGACGTACTACCGCCAGCTCTCCGACTGGTGCGCGGCCCACGGCGTCGCCCTCGCCGGGCATCCGGGGCGCGGCGACGACCTCGGCCTCCTGCGCTACTTCCACATCCCCGGCCAGGACCTCGTCTGGCGCTGGGTGCTTCCCGGCCCCACCGCGCTGGAAGGGCCGGAGTCTACGCAGGGCAAGTGCGGATCGTCGTCGGCGCAGCACCTGGGCCGGCGGCGGAACAGCAACGAGTGCTTTGGCGCCTACGGGCATGGCTTCACCTGGGAAGAAATGAAGTGGCTGGTGGATTGGTGTTTCGTGCGCGGCGTGAACCTGCTCTACCCGCACGCCTTCTACTATTCCGTGCGCGGCCCGCGCCGGGACGAGCGCCCGCCCGACGTCGGCCCGCACAGCCCGTGGTGGGACGACTACCGGAGCTTTGCAGATTACTGTCGGCGGCTGTGCTGGCTCAACGCCGAGGCGCGGCAAGTCTGCCGCATCGCCATCCTGTGTGGGAGCGCCGACCTGCCCTGGGATGCGGCGAAAGTCTGCTTCCAGCACCAGCGCGATTTCAACTATCTGGAACTGCGGCATCTGTGGGAAGATGCGGAGGTTTCTGCGGACGGGGTAAGCCTCGGCGGGATGGAGTACGCGGCGTTCATCGTGGACGGCCTGGACACGCTCCCGCCGCAGGCGCAGCCCGCGCTGGCGACGCTCTGCGCCGCCGGGCGCATGATCCGCTGGGGGGATGGCGGCGCGGACCTGCCGCCGGGCGCCCTCACCGCCGCCACGCCGGAAGCCCTGCTCGCCGCGTTGGAGCGCCTGACGCCGCCGGACGTCATCGTCGCGCCGCCCGCGCCTGACCTGCGCTGCCGTCACGTCATCCACGACGGCGCGCACTACTACCTGTTCAGCAATGAAGGCGTGACGCCCCTGCGCGCCACGCTCACTGTGTCCGCCCAGGGGCGGCGGACATGGCTCGATCCGTTCCACGTCACCGCTGAGGAAATTCCGGCGGACGCCCCACTCGACCTGGAATTACCGCCCACCACCCTGCGCGTGCTGCGCGTTCTCTAAAAATCTCAACGGATTTAACGGATTAAACGGAAAAAATCCGTTCCAATCCGTTAAATCCGTTGAGACAATCTTTACTCCGCGGCGACGGCGCACACCCCCACCAACCCCGCGCCCGCGTGGACGGAGAGGCCCGCGGTGAATTCCACGATCTCCACCGATTCCGGGCACGCCACCTCCGCGCGGAGCAAGTCCAGAAATTCCTGCGCATCCTCCGGCGCGTTGGCGTGGATGATCGCCAGCCGCGCCGCCGGTTTGCCGCCGAGGGAGAGGGCAGTCAATTCGATAACGCGATGCCAGGCCTTCTTGCGGGTGCGAACTTTCTCCAACATTGCCAGCTTACCATCTTTTACGGTCAAGATGGGTTTGATGTTGAGCAGCCCCGCCATCCCGGCGGCCAGGTGGCCGACCCGCCCGCTCATCGCCAGATACTTGAGCGTCGCCAGCGCCGCGTAAACGCGACTGCGCTCGCCCACACCCAACGCGACCTTCAAGGCGGCTTCCTTCGTCGCGCCGGCCTCCACCGCTTCGGCGGCAGCCATCGCCATGAACCCCTGCGCCATTGAAAGCGTGCGCGAATCCACCACTTCAATGTCCCGGTCAGGGAACATCTCGCGCGCGGCGAGGGCGACTTTGTAGGTGGCGCTGATCTCGCTGCTTACGCAAAAGCAGAGGATGCTCTCCGCGCCGGCCTCGAAGGCCGCCTGGTAAACCGCGTGAAACTGCCCCGGCGTCGGGGCCGACGTGGTCGGCAGCTTCTTCTCCGCGTCAATCCGCGCGAACAACTCGGCGTCGCTCAGATTCACCCCGGCCTGAAATTCCTCCTGGCCGAAGTGAATGTTGATGGGCGCCTGCCGGATGTCGTAGCGGGCCGCTAGCGCGGGCGGCAAACTGGAATCCGTATCGGTGACAACTGCGATCTTACCCATAGAATGATACCTCCATCATTAAAAGGAATGAAAACCATAAGAGTCCATTATAATAGGAAGTTGCCGGAACGCATTCGGGTAACTCTGTCCGCGCCAGCCTTGCGGCCTGAAGGCCAGGTGTTTCTGTCAGCGGATTCAACGGATTAAGCGGATTTTTGATCCTATCATTCCGTCAATCCTGTTATTTTCGGAGAGGATAACAACGATGACACGACCTACAGTTTTGATCGGCAGCGACATTGGCACATCCAGTGCCAAGACGGTGGCGGTGGATACCGCAGGCCGCGTATTGGCCGTGGCCGCGCAGGAATACGCGGTAGACACGCCGCGCCCCGGCTGGGCGGAGCAATCGCCAGAGCTATGGATGCAGGCCGTGGTGAACACGATGCGTCGCGCCGTGACGCTGGCGGGCGTCGCGCCGGAGAGCGTGCAGGCCATCGGCCTATCCGGGCAAATGCACGGAACCGTGTGCCTCGGCGCGCGAGGCGACGCGCTGCGCCCGGCCATCATCTGGGCCGACCAGCGTGCGGCGGCGCAGGTGGCCGACGTTTACCGGCGCATCGGGCGCGTGCAGCTCGCGGCGTGGACGGCCAACCCCCTGGCGACCGGCTTCATGCTGGCGACGTGGCTCTGGCTGCGGGAGCACGAGCCGCAGACCGAGCAGGCAACGGCGTATTTCCTGCTGCCGAAGGATTACGTCCGTTACCGGCTCACAGGCGAGATCGGAACCGAACTGAGCGACGCGGCCTCGACGCTGCTCTTCGACACGGCGGGCCGCCGATGGAGCGCGCCGCTATTGGATGCGCTGGGGCTGGATGCGGGACGCCTGCCGCCGGTCCACCCGTCAGTGGCGGTGGCCGGCGGACTGTGCGCCGAGATGGCGGCGGTGACTGGGCTGTTGCCTGGCACGCCCGTCATCCAGGGCGGCAGCGACCAGGCGCTGCAGGCGTTGGGGCACGGCGTCATTGCGCCGGGCGTGATGTCGTCCACCATCGGTACCGGCGGGCAGGTGTTCGCGCCGACCGCGCATCCCGCCGCCGACCCGGACTTGCGGCTGCATTGCTTCTGCCACGTCCTGCCGGACATGTGGCACTTCGAGTCCGCGATGCTGGCGGCGGGGTTGTCGCTCAAGTGGCTGCGCGACACCCTCCTGCCGGAGATGACTTATCAAGACCTGGCCGACGCCGCGCAAACCGTCCCGCCCGGCGCGGAGGGGCTGTTTTTCCTGCCCTATCTGGCCGGGGAGCGCACGCCGCACATGGATCCGCAGGCGCGGGGCGGCTTCGTGGGGCTGACCTTGCGTCACACTCGCGCCGCCCTGGCGCGGGCCGTGATGGAAGGCGTGGTCTTCGGGATGCGCCAGGGCATTGACCTCATGCGCGCGCTGGGCGTCCGGGCCGAACGTATCGTGGCCTCCGGCGGCGCGGCGCAGCATCCACTGTGGCTGCAACTCCAGGCTGATTGCTTCGCCGTCCCCATCTATCGGACGGCCACCGTGGAAGCTGCCGCGACCGGCGCCGCGCTCCTGGCCGGCGTCGGCGTCGGCCTCTACGCGGATGCGGCGGAAGCCGTGCGTCGGGCCGTGCGCTGGCTGCCGGACGCCGTCGAACCCATCCCGGCGAATGTGGCGCGCTACGCGGCGTTATTGCCGGTTTTCAGTCAGTTGTACCCGGCCTTGCGTCCGTTTTTCCATGCGTTGCCGTAACGACGTACCCCAGGAGGGGTACGCAACGATATAACTTGCGGAGTTGTGATTCGTAATTCGTAATTCGTAATTCGTAATTCGTAATTCGTAATTTTTTACGATTTAATACAGCCATAACCTGATATTAACACTCCATTAGCCAATTATGTAAAGTTGTGATATAAAATAAGAAAGGATGAAGGGTGAGAAACAGTCCCTTTAGGAGCAGGCAGTCGCAGGAGTCGTCCCATGGCCAGCGTGTTGTTGTTGAATATGAGCTACGAGCCGCTGGGTGTCATCACCCACAAGCGCGCGCTATCGTTGTTGATGCGCGGGCGGGTCGAGGCTGCCTGTGAGGAAGCGTTAGAACTGAAGGCCGCATCCCACATCCTGTACATTCCCAAAGTGATCCGCCTGCGCCGCTACGTCAATGTGCCGCACCGCTCGATGGTGTGGAGCCGCAAGGCTGTGTTGCGGCGCGACCGGTACACCTGCGCCTACTGCGGCATCCAGGTCGGCGATTACCGGCATGGAAGCGTGCTGGAAAGGGGAGATTTTTCGGTGGATCACGTTATCCCCGTGAGCAAGGGCGGGAAGAACACCTGGGGCAACACCGTCTGCGCGTGCGCCGTGTGCAACCAGCGCAAGGCCAACCGCACGCCGCACGAGGCGAGCATGAAGCTGCTCTGGGAGCCGAAGACCCCGCGCGTCACCTACCTGGTGGCGTCCGGTGAAATCCCGGCAGCGTGGAAGACGTATCTCGAAGTGGGGTAAGTGAGTAAAACAACAAAAATCGCGGAGCGAACCTCCGCGATTTTTGTTTAGGTGTTACGCCATAAGATCATCACGTTTCACATTCCACGCGAAGATTGGTTGCAAAACCCGCCATTTCAGGCGATAATGGCGTCAACCAGGTGTAATATGCCAATCAATCCACCCTTACCGGTTCAAGCCATAGCCTCCTCCGTTCCCAAGCCCTTTCTCAAATGGGCTGGGGGAAAGTCGCAATTGCTGGAGCCGATGACCCCATTCTTCCCGCAGGAATTTTTCCGCTATGGCGAACCCTTCACCGGCAGCGCAGCCGTCTATTGGCGGTTGTTTGCGCTGCGCGAAACGGGGGCGCTGCACTTCACCGGCGCGCGCCTGACCGACAGCAATGCAGAATTAGTGAATGGCTATATCATAGTGCGTGATGAAGTTGCCGCCCTGATTGAGCTATTGACGCAGCACCGCAGCCGCCACGACAAAGCCTACTATTACCAAGTGCGCGCTTTAAGGGCGGAAGGCCTCTCGCCGTTGGAGCGGGCGGCGCGGCTGATTTACTTGAACAAGACCTGTTTTAACGGTCTGTATCGAGTCAACCGGGCCGGACGCTTCAACGTGCCGATGGGACGTTACGAAAATCCCCGCATTTTTGACACCGACGACTTGTTGAACGCAAGCCGGGCGCTGCAAGGAGTGGACCTGGCCGTCGCCGATTTCCGGGAAGTCCTGAACTGGGCGCGCGCGGGCGACTTCCTCTACTTTGATCCGCCATACGCGCCGGTTTCCAAAACCGCCAACTTCACCAGTTACACCACGAGCACCTTCGGCGACGCTGAGCAGCAAGAATTGGCCGCCGTGCTGCACGAACTGGATCGCCGAGGGTGCAAAGTCATGCTGAGCAATTCCTGGGTGGATTCGATTCTGGAACTGTACAAAGACTTTCGCTGCATTGAACTCAAAGCCACCCGCGCCATCAACTCCAATCCAGACAAACGCGGGAAAGTCAGCGAGCTATTAGCGATCAACTATGAAACCACGAATCACCACGAATCTAAAGTAAAAGATTCGTGGTGATTCGTGAAGATTCGTGGTAAAAATTTCACTGCACCGACAAGCGCGGAAACTTGTTATCAACGGATTCAACGGATGAAACGGATTTCCAATCCTACCATTCCGTAAATCCTGTTATTTTCTGAGGAGGTTCTCATGCCCGAAAACTCCAAATCCGGTTACACCGATCTGTTGATCCGCATCTTCCCCAAAGACGAGACGGAGATTTACCCCGTCGAGGCGACGCTGAACGGCGACCGCGTCTTCAGCGACGGGGAACTGGCGCTCGACACAGACGCGCTGACGCAGGCCGAATCCAACGCCGAGGACTACGGCCGCGACCTCTTCTACGCGCTTTTCACCGGGCGCGTCCGTGAGGCGTATGACGTGGCCGCCGGACTGGCGGGCGCGGAAACGGAAGGGCGGCTGCGCCTACGTCTGTGGATTGACCCCAAAGCCTCGGAATTGCACGCGCTGAACTGGGAACGGCTCGCCCAACCGTCGCAAATGCCCTTCACGACGGTCGCTGCGACGCCACTCTCGCGCTATTCGCCCCGCGTCACCGATTTGGCCGCCGCCGATCCGCCGCCGGTCTCGCAGTGGCCCCGGCGGATGCTGTTTGCCATTGCCAATCCCACCGATCTGGGCGACCAGAATCTCGCCCCCCTGGATGTAGAAAAAGAAATCCGCAACGTGTTGAGCGTCCTCAAGCCGCATCTGCTGTCCGGCAGTCTGACGTTGACCGTGATGCACGGGCGGACGCCGCTGCCCGACGATCTGCGGGCCGACATCACGGGCCTGGGCAGCGAGGTCTGCGATGATGCGCTGACCCTGACTGCCCTTATGCGCCGGCTCAACGAGCAGCCATACCACATCCTGCACTTTCTGGGGCACGGGCGTTTTAGTCCACGCGCCAAAACGGCCTCCCTGATCCTGGAGGATGAAACCGGCGCGATGCAGCCCGCCGGCGATACGGAATTTGCCAAACAACTCAAGGCCCTGCAATCGCCGCCGCACCTCGTTTTCCTTTCGTCGTGCCAGAGCGCGACCCGCGATCCCGGCAAGGGCAATCCCTTCGTCGGCTTCGCGCCCAAGCTGGTGCAATACGACACGCTCGCGGTGATTGCGATGCAGGATTTCATCCCTATCAGCGTCAACCAACAGCTTGTCCAGGATTTCTACCGTTATTTGCTGCAACATGGCCTGGTGGACCTCGCGCTTAATCAGGCGCGGCTGGCCCTCTACGCGCAAAAATTCCAAAGCTGGGATGTCCCCGTGCTGTTCATGCGCCCTAAATCCGGCCAGCTTTTCACCGAAGACCCGGTGCGCACCGCCCTGACCGCGATGGTCGCCCACAAGCTGTACAATCCGCTGGCAGCCGATACGCCGTACCTGCCGGTGGAAGTGCAGCACTTCAAGGGGCTGGTGGATATGAACGACCTGCGCGCGCTTTCCCACCTGGACACCCCCTCGATGTACCTGAGCGACGCCGTCGCCAAAATTTTTGACCCAGTTGAGGTGGACATCGGCCCGCACGGCCCCAGCGTCATCGCCCTCGTCGGCGACGAAGGGATGGGCAAATCCGTCTCGTTACGGCATTTGGGGCAGTTGACGGCGCGCAGGTCCCTGGAAAAGAACGCTACGGCGATCACCATCCCCGTCTATTTGGACCTGGGAACCATCTCCCCGACGCTGCGCCTGGGCAGCCAGGAAATTCAGGCCATGATCGAGCAGGCGATGCAGCCTTTCTGGAAAGATGTTGCGGGACAGCCCTTCGCCGACCTTCTGCGCGCGCAGAGCGGCCCCGTCCTGCGGGTCATGGTGGACGGCAGCGACGGCCTGCCCGACCATGTCCGCCGCCGCGCGTGGGAGGCGTTGAACCAGTTCATCATGGAGAACTCGCGCCACGAGTACATCCTTGCCGTCGGGCCGACGACCCTGGCGACCGGCGGCCTTTTTATCAGCGACGTGTTGGTCATGCAGTTAATTTCACGCCGCAACCTCCAACGCTTCCTCACACAGACCCTCAAAGACCCGGCCGGCCCGGCGTTGTATGCCGCCCTGGAGCGGGCGCAGCTTTTCGATCTGGCCGCCATGCCCTGGCTGCTCTTTGAAATGCTCAAGCAGACCCAACAGGGTGCGCCGCCGCAATCGCGCGGCCAGGTGTTGCGCGGCATCGTGACCGACCGGATTGCGGAAATCGCCTCGGATCGCGGGATGCGCGCCAAGGCTACCGAGACGCTCACCGCGCTGGCGTGGAAAATGCAAATGCGACGGCAAATCGCCTTTCCGGTGAGTGAAGCTTTTGCCATCATGGCGCAGGTGCGGGGGACGCGGGGGTATGATCTGGAAGAGTTCTACCAGCAGCTCATCGCCTACGAACTGCTGCAACCCATCGGCGACGAGTCCGTGTGCTTCAGCCGTCCGATCCTCCGCGCTTACGGCTTCGCTTGCGCCCTCGCGCACCGCGACGATCTGGCCGCGCAGTTGGACGACATCACGGCGACGCTGGGCCGCTACACCCGCTACCGGTGGTGGGAGGAATCGCTCGTTCTGCTCGGCGGGATGATGGCCGATCCGGGCCTCTTGATCCGGCAAATTCTCTACGGCGTGCCGCTCGGCGAAGGCGAACAAATCTTTCTGGCCGCCCGCTGTATCCAGGAACACGCCCGTCAGGCCAATTTGGACCCGCAACTGCTCAACTACATCGCCAACATCCTGCTCTGGCGGCTGCGCTACGGCGCCGACCCGCGCCCGGCGCGCCGCGTGCGTATCATTCAAGCTCTGGCGCAATTGCAGGCCCCGGCGGCGCTCACCGCCCTGATGGACATCGCCTATCCGCAGGCCGCGCCGCCGCCCATCAGCGATAGCGACTACGACTACAACAGTATTCGCCTGGCCGCTGTGCTGGCGCTGCGGCAGATGACGGCGCCGCCTTACGTCCCCATCGCCAACCGCGCGCCGCAACTGGCCCAGGTCCTCAATCTGTGGGCCAGGCAGGATGTGGACGCCCTGATTCCCTTCTTATTCCAGGCTGACCAGGATGTGGAAAGTCAAGCGATTGCCGCCTTTGCGCTCGGCGATCTCAAAACGAAGCGCGCCGTCGAAATTCTCGTCAGGCAGTTTAAAACGCCCCAACTTAACGCTGTGCCGCGTCGCAATATCATCACCGGCCTGAGTTTGCTCGACGCCAATGCCGTCGCCCAACAGATCGTGCTGCCGCTCCTCGACCCGGCGCAGACGCCCGACCCGACGCCCTGGTATCCGATGCTGGCCTACCTCATCGGCAAAGTCTGCATCCAGGACCCCGTCGCGCGCGCCTTCCTCTACACCTGCCTGCGCGAAATCCCCGACATTTCACTCAAAGGACTGGCGCTGCAATCCCTGGGCTGGCTGTACGACGTACAGAGTAAAAGACGCTTCGAGGACATCGCCCTGGGCGACTTCTCCAGTCTGAACCTGCCGGGAGACGCGCCGCCCCTGCCACCCGATGCGCAACTGCTCCAGCGCAAAGCCCTGGAAGCGCTGCGCGTCATCGGCGACGCCGCCACCCTGACCCGCCTCCAAAATCGTCCCGCCGCCCTCAGCCCTGAGTTGGAGCAGGCGTTTTATTGGACGATTGAGGAGATTATTGCGCGGCAGAATGAAGAGTAGCGAGTTGCGAGTGAGGAGTGAGGAGTGAGGAGTTGCGAGTTGCGGATCAGCGGATCAGCGCACTCAGTCCTCAGCACTCAGCACTCAGCACTCAGCACCCATAACCCAAAACCCAAAACCTAAACGGAGGAACCTATGCACATTACCAAAGCCGTCATCACTGCAGCCGGACGCAATCAGCGGACGCTGCCCTTACAAACACTCATTGACCGCGATGGCGCGGAGAAATCCGTGCTGGCGATTTTGATTGAGGAAGCCCTGAGCGCGGGCATCGAAGAGATCGCCATCGTCGTCGCGCCGGGCGACGAGAAGCCCTACGCGGAGGTCGTCGGCGACCACGCCGGGCGGCTGCACTTCATCCCGCAGACCGCGCCGCGCGGCTACGGCCATGCCATTTATTGCGCCAAAGATTTCGTAGGCGACGCGCCCTTCCTCCACCTGGTAGGCGACCATCTCTACGTGAGCAGCGAGGCGCAGAGTTGCGCGCAGCAGCTCGTGACCGTCGCCGCCGCCGAAGCCTGCGCCGTCTCTGCCGTCCAGGCCACCCGCGAGCACCTGCTGCCCTACTACGGCGCCGTCGGCGGCAAGCGCGTGGCCGGCCGCAAAGACCTCTACGAGATTGACACCGTCATCGAAAAGCCCACCCCCACCGAAGCCGAACTGCGTCTCATCGTCCCCGGCCTCCGCGCCGGCCACTACCTCTGCTTCTTTGGGATGCACGTCCTGACCCCGACGGTGATGGAGATACTGGAATTGCGAATTACGAATAGCGAATTGCGAATTGCGAATAGCGGATCAGCGGATCAGCGGATCAGCGAGTCGGCGAGTCAGCCCTCAGCCCTCAGCCCTCAACACTCAACTCCCACAACCCACAACCCACAACCCAAAACCCACAACCCGCAACCCAAAACCATCTCTCTTTCCGACGCGCTGGCCGTGTTGGCGACCCGTGAGAAGTATCTGGCGCTTGAGGAACACGCGCTGCGCTACGATGTGGGCGTGAAGTACGGGCTGCTCACGGCGCAACTGGCGCTGGCGCTCAACGGGGCCGACCACGACGAGGTGTTGACGCGGCTGCTCGAACTGTTGGCGACTCGTACACTGCGGAGGGGCGCATGAGCAGCCGGTTGATCGCCATCATCACCGCCGCCGACCCGGAGGTGCGCAACCAGTCTCTCGACGCCTTCTGCCGCACCGCCTCGCTCGACGCGCTGCTGGCCGAATGCGCTGCTCTCGAAGCCTTCCGCCGCGCCAGCGACAACCTCTACGAGCGCGTCCGCGCCCTTTTCTTCCTCTACGCTATCCACCGCTTCCATTTACCCGCTAAGTTAGGGCAAGACCTGACGGGTTTTCTGAAACCTGTCAGGTCTACGCTGATTCCCTACGACGGCTACACGCACCTCCTCCAACGCCGCTTTGAGGAAGCCATCGAGTGCTTCCTCTCCATCCAGGCCGCCGCCGGCCCTAACGACGCCATCTCCAGCGCGTTGGCCGAGGCGTACCACCGCCTGGGCTTCCAAACCCTGGCCGACCAGGTCCGCCGCAGCGTGCGCTCTGTGCGCGGCAACCAGTGGATGTTCCGCACCGGCCACCCGATGGATC
The DNA here is from genome assembly GCA_034429475.1 of Anaerolineae bacterium. Lineage (GTDB taxonomy): Bacteria > Chloroflexota > Anaerolineae > B4-G1 > SLSP01 > JAKQHY01. Next base: position 4,231 of record DAOUGD010000334.1, on the reverse strand, counting down.
ATCCGCTCCGCATTCGCCGCGAGTTGGCGCAGCGGGGTGACGCCGGCCTGTTCCCCGTGCTGCACGAGGCCACGCCCGTCCGCATGGACCTCTCGCACAGCGGGTGGAGCGACATCTTCTTCCTGGGGATGGACTTCCCCGAAGGCGCGCGCGTCCTCAATGTCTCCATTGACCTCGCCGTCCACGGGCGCGACCCGGCCCCCAAGCCGCCGGTGGAAGCGTACCTGCGCGTCATTGACGCGCCAATCCTGCGCCTGGTCAGCGTTGACCTGGGCGCGGTGGCCGAAATCCGCGAGCTGGCCGAAGTCTTCGACTTCGCCCGCGACTACCTGGGCCTGCTCAAAGCCGCCATCATCGCCGCCGGCATCGTCCCGCCGGGCATGGAAGGCTCCGAGGAGCGCCTTCAAGACCTGCTGGCGCGCATCGTCGGCGCGGGGCGCGGGATCGAGCTGGTCAGCCAGGTCAACGGCATCCCCAAAGGCTCGCGGCTGGCCGTCTCCACCAACCTGCTCGCGTGCCTCATCGCCGTCTGTATGCGCGCCACCGGGCAGACGCAGGCCCTCACCGGCGCGCTGCAAGAGCACGAGCGGCGGCTCGTGGCCGCGCGCGCCATCCTCGGCGAATGGCTTGCCGGGTCGGGCGGCGGCTGGCAGGATTCCGGCGGCGTCTGGCCGGGGATGAAGCTTATCACAGGCCAACTCGCCGGGCCGGACGACCCGGAGCACGGGATCAGCCGGGGCCGGCTGCTGCCGGGCCATCACATTATGGACGAAGCTGAGGTCAGCGCGGACACGCGCGAACGCCTCCAAAGCAGCCTCGTCCTCGTCCACGGCGGGATGGCGCAGGACGTCGGCCCGATCCTCGAAATGGTGACGGAAAAGTACCTGCTGCGTTCCGAGGCGGAATGGGCCGGGCGCCAACAGGCCATGCGCATCTACGACGAAATCGTGGCCCTGCTCCACCGGGGCGACGTGCGCGGCATCGGCGACGCGACCACGCGCAACTTTTTCGGCCCGATCCAGACGATCATCCCCTGGGCCAACAACCTGTACACCACCACCCTCGTTGACCGTGCGCGCGTGGCGTTCGGGGCGGATTTCTGGGGCTTCTGGATGCTCGGCGGGATGTCGGGCGGCGGGATGGGTTTCATCTTCGACCCGGCGCGCAAGGCGGAAGCCCAGGAGCGCCTCCACGCGCTGATGCTGGCGACGAAGCGCGAGCTGCAAACCGCGCTGCCCTTTGCGATGGAGCCGGTGGTCTACGATTTTGCGATCAACGGGAACGGCACGGTGGCGGAGTTACGCGCCGGGGCAAGCGCGTTGTTGTCGCCCGCGTATTACACGCAGATGATCCCCGAATTGCTCAAACAGGAGCGGTACGCCCTCACCCCGGCCCGCCGCGCCGAGTTGGACGCCTTCGGTGCCGCCGCGCGCACCGACCCCGCTCTGTCCGGCATGATCCCTGCTCTGTTCGACCGCATCATCCCCCGCCCGCAGGAAAGCGACGGCGCGACGCAAAATCTTGACGCGCTCCTGGCCGAGTTGGGCTTCGATCGCATCCAGCACGAACAAATCCGCGCCGACCTGCGCAGCGGGCGCATCGGCCTGGCGCAAAACCGCCTCCCGGCCAGCACGGTGATTGAGGACGTGAATCCGGGGGATGTGGTGAGGATCAAGAAGCAAGAAGCAGGAAGCAAGAGGCAAGAGGCGGAAGACAATCCTGCATCTTGCATCCTGCATCCTGCATCCTGCATCCTGCATCCTGCATCCTGCATCGAGATTGGGCAACAAGCCCTCCAGGATGGCAAGGTTGCCGTGGTGACGTTGGCCGCCGGGGTGGGGAGCCGGTGGACGCACGGGGCGGGGGTGGTGAAGGCGCTACATCCGTTCTGCAAGTTGGGCGGACGGCATCGCTCTTTCCTGGAAGTGCATCTGGCGAAGAGCCGCCGTGTGGGACGGCAGGTGGGGACTCCGATTCCGCACGTCATCACCACCAGCTATCTCACCCACGATGCGATTGAGGCGTATCTGGAGACTATGTCGCCGCGCGAAGAACGCGCCATCCTCTCGCCGGGGCGGGCGGTGGGCTTGCGGCTCATCCCGATGGCGCGTGACCTGCGTTTCGCCTGGGAGGAGATGCCGCAGCAATTGCTCGACGAGCAGGCGCAGAAAGTGCGCGAGAGCCTCCACGCTGCGCTCATCGGCTGGGCGGAGCAGGCCGGCGAGGGCAGCGATTACCGCGATAATGTCCCGCAGCAGTGCCTCCATCCCGTCGGTCACTGGTTCGAGATTCCGAACATGCTCAAGAATGGCGTGCTGGCGCGGCTGCTGGACGAACGTCCGCAGCTTGAGGCGTTGATGCTCCACAACATTGACACCCTGGGCGCGGACGTAGACCCGGCGATCCTGGGCCACCATCTGGAAAGTGGCGCGCTGATGACCATCGAAGTCATTACCCGGCGCGTGGAGGATCGCGGCGGCGGGCTGGCGCGCGTGGACGGCCAACTGCGGCTCATCGAGGGCCTGGCGCTGCCCCACGAAGAGGACGAGTTCAAGCTGACCTACTACAACTCGAACACGATCTGGATCAGCATCCCTCGCCTGTTGGCGCTCTTTGAACTGACGCGGGAGGACTTGGGCGATTCGGCCAAAGTGGACGCCGCCGTGCGCGCCGTGGCCGCGCGGATGCCCACCTACATCACGCTCAAGGACGTGAAGAAGCGCTGGGGACACGGGCAGGAAGACGTCTTCCCCGTCGCCCAATTCGAGAAGCTGTGGGGCGACATGACGGCCTTGCCGGGCGTCGAGTGCCGCTACGTCGTCATCCCCCGCGACCGGGGCCAGCAGCTCAAAGAGCCGGCCCAGCTTGACGGCTGGCTACGGGATGGGTCGGCGGCGTATGTGGAGGGGTTGTGTGAGTGGGAATGAAAGGCCCGGCTGAAGCCGGTGGATACGTACTCACCGGTGAAAGGCCCGGCTTTAGCCTAATGCTACTAAGAAAGTCAGGGGTCTCCCGGTGGGCTTGCGCTGCGTCCAAACACGGCGACACTTATCCGTAACGGGTGTCCATTCTGTCGGAGTAGGAGGTAGATGATGGAGTAGTGCGGCCCAGTGCGGAAGAGTTGTTATCCGTCTATCAAGACCTGCTGCCCCAGTCCCTGGTACGGGGTTGGGTCAAAGCGGCGCATGTCACATTGTACTGGCGGCTGTTGACCCCGCTGGTGATCCTGTGGGGCTTCATCTTCCAACGGCTGAACGCCGACCACACGTGTGATGCGGTGGTGAGTCACTTCCACACGGGGGCGGCGGATGGCCTGGCGCCGGTGCATCCCACCGCGGGGCCGCTCTCGCGGCGGCTGATCTCCGAAAGCACGTCGGCGTATGTGCAAGGGCGCAACCGCTTGCCGTTGGCGGTGCTCCAGGCCGCGTTGCAGCACGTCTACCAGGTGTTGCTGGGCTGGCTCCAGGCCGCGCCGAAACCCGCGACCACCACCTGGAAAGGCCATGCCTTGCGCTGGCTGGATGGCACGACCTTTCGCCTGGCGCCCACCACGGCGTTGCTGGCCGAGTACACCCCCGCGGCCAACCAAACCGGGCGCACTTATTGGATCATCGTGCGCTCGGTGGCGGCTTTCTGCGGGTTCACGCAAGCCGTGGTAGGGTATGCGGAAGCCGCGACAACCACCGGTGAAGCGGCGTTGGTGCGCGCGGTGCTGGCCCAAGACCCCACGCGCGGCAGTCTCTATGGGGGCGACCGCAACTTTGGCACGTTTCGGGTGGCGCAGGTGGCTCGCGCCTGGGGGCAACACGTCCTGTTGCGCCTCAACCCGGGCACGGCCCGGCTGCTGTTCGCGTCCCTCCAGTTGCCGGGCACGCTCCACAGCGGGGACGACTACCCGGTCGCCTGGACGCCGCAACCCAAGGCGCAGGTCGAACCCGACTTGCCGCGGACACCCCTACCGGGGCGGCTGCTCTATGCGCGGCTGCAACGCGACGGCTTTCGGCCCATTGACTTGTACCTCTTCACCACCTTGCGCGACCCGGAACAGTATCCCCTGGCCGAGTTGATGGCCCTGTATGCCCGCCGCTGGGAAGTCGAGATGGACTACCGCCATCTCAAAACCAGCTTGGAACTGGCCGAGTTCACCGCCAAGTCTCCCGCGCTGTTTCGTAAAGAACTGGCCGCCGGGTTGTTAACCTACAACCTCATCTGTGCGCTCATGACCCAAGCC
>DAOUGD010000333.1:0-3750 GCA_034429475.1 Anaerolineae bacterium | reverse complement strand
CGCCGACGAAAAACACCGCTTTACTCACCTAGAGTTTTAATCCTATCATTCCACAAATCCTGTTATTTTCCTGAGGAGGACCTTATGCGCAAATGGTGGCTTTTTTTGCTGATCGTGGGGCTGACCCTGACGGCGGCCCTGCCCGTGGCCGCGAATGGCCCGGACGACAGCCGGGTGGTTCACATTTTCTTCCATTCGCGGGAAGAATTGACGGACTTGGCGGCGCGCCTGGATGTCTGGGAGGTTCATCGGGATGCTCCCCAGGCCGATACCGGGTACGTGGTGGCTTACATCTCGGCGGTGGAGGCCGATAGATTGACCGCGGCGGGGACAGCGTTCCAGGCGGCGGAACTGCCTTTGCACCCGGACACGATCCCTGGCTTTGCGTGCTATCGCACGGTGGACGAAATCTACGCGCAGTTAGAGGCATGGGCGGCTGCGTATCCGGAGTTCACCCACCTGACCACCATCGGGCAGAGCTATGAGAATCGCCCCTTGCGGGTGATGCGCGTGACCAACGAGGCGACCGGGACGGACGACAAGCCGATTTTCTTCCTGATAGCGAACATCCACGGGCGCGAATTGATCACGCCGGAGACGGCGCTGGTTTTTATGCAATACCTGTTGGAGAACTACGGCGTGGATCCCGACGTGACGTGGCTGCTGGACGAGCATCTGATCTACGTCCTGGTCAGCGCCAACCCCGACGGCCACATCAAAAATGAGCCGGGCCAGCCCTGGGCCTGGTGGCGCAAAAACACGAATCCCACGAATGGGTGCGCCGCCGGCAATTATGGCGTAGACCTCAACCGCAATTCCAGCTTCCACTGGGGCGGGCCGGGCACCAGCACCGATCCCTGCGACGACACCTATCGCGGGCCAAGCGCCGCGTCCGAAAACGAAACGGCGCGGATACAGAGTTTCATGACCAGTATTTTCTCCGACCAGCGCGGTCCCGCAGTGACCGACCGTGCCCCAGACGACGCGACCGGCGTGTTTATCACGCTGCACAGCTACAGCAATCTGGTGCTTTGGCCCTGGGGCGATGTCAGCACCCCTGCGCCCAACGGCGTGCAGTTGCAGATGCTCGGCCGGCGGATGGCCTCGTTCAACGGTTACACGCCGCAGCAATCGGTGGGGCTGTACCCCACCAGCGGCGCGACCGACGACTGGGCCTACGGCGAACTAGGAATTGCCTCCTACACTTTTGAGATCGGCTCCAGCGGCGACGGATTTTACCCGGCCTGCTCGCGCTACGATGATCTGATCCAGCCCAACGTTGACGCGCTGCTCTACGCCGCCAAAGTCGCACGGATGCCCTATATCACCTCCTTTGGCCCGCACGTCCAGACCGTTGCTGTGACGCCGGACTCGGTGTTGATCGGGCAACCCATCACCGTGCAGGCCACGCTCAACGACGCCGACAGCAAAAACACGGGCCAGACGCTCGCGGCGGCGGAAGTCTACCTGGACGCATCCCCCTGGAATGGCGGCGTCCCCTCCGCGATGCAGGCCGTGGACGGCGCCTTCGACGCGGCGGAAGAAACCGTGCAGGCCCAGCTTGACACCACCGGCATGACGGCCGGCCGCCATCTCGTCTACGTGCGCGGGCGGGATGGCGACGGCTTCTGGGGGCCGGTCTCCGCTGCCTTTGTGCAGTTGATAGACAGCAGCGTCGTTGCCGGCGCCGTCGTCGTCTCCGGGACGACGACCCCGTTGCCCGGCGTGCAAATCACTGCGGACGGCGGCGCGACCCGACACGTGACCTACACGGACGCCGCCGGACAATACGCGTTGACGTTAAATGCCGGGACGTACACCGTGACCGCCTCGCTGCTGGGCTACGCGGAGGACGCGGCGACGCTCACCACCACCATCGGTCAGATCACGGTGCAGAACTTTGCCCTGGCGCGGCTGCCCTGGGGAACGCTGGCGTTGACCGTGGCCGAACTGGGAACGGCGCATCCGTTGACGGCGACCATCACCCTGGAGGGCCTGGGGCTGACCTGGACGGCGGCGCCATCCCTGACGCTGGAACTGCCGGTGGGCGTCTACACGCTGACGGCGATGGCAGCCGCGTACCAGCCTCGTTCTGTCGCCGTCGCCATCGCCGCCGGGGAGCGGGTGACGCACACCTTCCGCCTCCCATCCACGCCCGACCTCCTGATCGTGGACGACGACGCCGGCATGACTTACGAATCTTACATCCTGTCGGCCCTGGATACCCTGGCGATCCCCTACGCAACCTGGACGGCGGCGACGCAAGGCCCGGTGACGAGCAGCACGTTGAAAGGCTATGCGGGGGTGCTCTGGTTCACCGGCGACGATGCACTCAACAGCCTGAGCCGCACCGAGCAAATCGCGCTGGACACCTACCTTGATGCGGGGGGACGGTTGTTTTTGACCGGGCAGAACATCGGGATGGACATCAAGAATGACTACGGCGCCTTCTTCCGCAACGTTCTGCACGCCAGCTTCGTCCAGGACAGCGCGGGCGTGAGCGAGACCGTCGGCCTGTCGTTCTACGGCGGCCTCACGGCGACGCTCTTTGGGCCGGGCGGCGCCGATAACCAGACCAGCCCGGACGTGATCGCGCCCTACGACGCGGCGGCCACGCCGGTCTTCACCTATACCACCGGGGCGGCGGGGCTGGCTGTGGACGACGGCGCGCACCGCCTCATCTACCTGGCCTTCGGACTGGAGGGCGTCGGCGATGGCGCGACGCGCGCCGCGATCCTGCGCGGCGGGCTGGGGTGGCTGGGCATAGCGCCGCCCACGGCCCGTCTGGACTTGACGTTGACGCCCCAACCAGCGCGCGTCTGGCCGGAAATTCCCGTGACGTACACCCTGACGCTGCTCAACGACAGCCAGTTGCCGATGACCGAGGGTGCCCTGACGCTCACGCTGCCCGCGTCGGTCACGGTGCTCTCCCCGACGCCGGCCACGGTCATCCTGCCGCCGCGCCTGTTGGCCTGGCGCAACCTGACGCTGGCCCCCGAATCCGCGCAGACTTTCACGTGGACGGTGGTGATCCCGGAGGACGCCGGCCTGTCCACCTTCACCTCTCACGTGGAAGCCTTCTGGCCGCGCATGACCGCGCCGGCGGAACTGACGGCGACGGCGGCCATCGCCGGCCCTTATGCTCTGGACCTGTCCCCCTCGGTGTCGCGCCAGACAGGCCGTCCGGGGACCACGGTGACGCATCCTCTGATCCTGACCAACACCGGGACGCTTCCCATGACCGCGACGTTGACCTTATCGCCGGGCGCCTGGCCGGCCCAGATCGTTCCCACCCAGGTGTGGTTGCCGATCGGCGGCAGCGCGCCGGTGACGGTCGCCGTTGCCATTCCTACCGCCGCGACGTTACTGCTGGAGTCTCCTCACGTGCTGACCGTGACGGCGGCTACTGCTGAATCGCCGGCGGCGCAGGTCACGCTGATAACCTCCGTGGGCGGACTCATCTACCTGCCCCTGGTTTTGCGCGCTCCCTAGCCGCCTGTTCCGCCCGCGTCTGTGGGTGGGCTGCTATATGTTGGCCGAACTGCGGGCTGCCTTCCCCGGGTAGCCCGCAGTTCGTTTATAATTGCACATCTGCCCTTTTCAGGGCATAATAGAGTTATAACGTGACAGGGGAGTTGCCACTGCCATACGGTTTTATTATTCTTCTGTTAGGCGGAACATTGTGGCGTATGCGACGGCAAAAGCCGGGATTTTTTAAAGGTGTTTTGCGTTGACGGGCTACGGCCCGTC
>DAOUGD010000332.1:0-5851 GCA_034429475.1 Anaerolineae bacterium | reverse complement strand
GCGGGCGGTATACCGCCCGCGAAAACCCCTCTTTTAACCTGCCGCTTTAGCGGCTCATTTGAAAGGAGGGTAAGATGAAAGTTAAATCATGGCGAGACATGACTCCCGCGCAGCGGGTGAGTGTGGTGGTTTTGGGCATTGTTCAAGTGTCGTTGTTGGGCGCGGCTTTGTACGATCTGCGTCGCCGCCCCGCCGACCAGATCAGGGGCAGCAAGAAACTGTGGACAGGGCTGGTCTTCATTGACTACGTCGGTCCGATTGCCTATTTCCTGTATGGCCGCAAGTCTGTGTGTTCTTGCGCCTGTGATCATGAGTGTGGCGAGACGTGCGAATGTGCCGACGACGAAGCCTGTACCTGTGAGTGCGCCTGATTCATGGCGAGGAATCTCATGGACAAAGTCAAAATTGGTTTGTATGGCGTCAATGGACATCAAATCCACCACGCGCTGGTGGATCATTCTCTCGGCGAGTGTGTGGCGGTCGCGGCTTTCCCGGAGGAACTGCTGCCGGAATCCTTCAAGGCCAACGCCGCGATCCGGCGGTACGCCACCCTGGACGAACTGCTGGCAGACGACGCCGTGGAACTGGTCTCATTGTGCTCCCCGCGCCGCGCCGACCAGGCCGCGGACACGATCCGCAGCCTGGCAGCGGGCAAGCACGTCTACGCGGAGAAGCCCTGCGCGCTCACCGAGGCTGACCTCGATGCGATTCTCGCTGCGGCGGCCCGCGCGGGCAAGGCTTTCCACGAGATCACGGTCTCGGACACGCCCTTCGATCAGCCGTACCTGACGATGCGCGAGCTGGTGCAGAGCGGCCTCCTCGGCCCCATCGTGCAGGTGTTCGCGCAGAAGTCGTATCCTTTCCACAATCGCCGCCCCCAGGACGAGGCGGTGGACGGCGGCTTGCTGCTGCAAGTCGGCGTCCACGCGCTGCGTTTCATCGAGCAAGTCGCCTGCGTCAAAGTGGCCGACATCTACGCGCTGGAAACCCAACTGGGCAACCCGGAGCCGGGCGATCTGCGGATCGCCGCCTCTATGATGATGACGTTGGAAAACGGCGGCCTCGCCAGTGTGATCTGCAACTACCTCAACCCGCCCGCCTTTGGGAAATGGGGCAACGAATCACTGCGTATCTTCGGCACGCAGGGGTTCGTGGAGGCGGTGGATGGCGGCGCGAAGACGCGCCTTGTCCTCAAAGAAGAGGATCGCGGCCCGCTGCACATCGGCGAACCGGGGCCGCTGTATCTGGATAGGCTGCTCGCTTCCCTGCGCGGCGAAGGTGAGATGCCCCTCAGCTCCGCAGACGAAGTTCACCCCACCCGGATGCTGATCCGGGCGAAGCAGCGGGCAATGCGCGAGAAGTAATGGTAATGAGGTCTTTCTCATTACGCACTGCCTATTTCGGTTTGTACCCAAAGAGGAAAGGATATGTCAGAAAAAACAGCGAAGCCGGAGTACGTCGTTACCTTCGGAAAAACTTTTCAAGTCGCATGGTCGGACGATGGCGCTATTGTCGCCTACACGGTTTGTCGCATTTCTGCAGAGGTACTGCAAATTTGGGCCGATGCCGCCCTGGAGACGCTTAAGTGTTGGCCTTTTGGCAAACCCTATCTAGCTCTCTATGATTTATCTGATAACCATGCATTCTCAAGTGACACTTTATTGACGCCGGAAAACTTGTTTAGTTTGGGCATTAAAGCGAATGAGGAAACGCGCGCACAGGCGGTTGTCGCGCAACGCCGGAATTTTGTGGCGCGCATCGCGGTGTTGGTTGCGCCCGATGAGGCAGCCATTGTCATCCAGGCGCTAGAAGCGTTGGCGACGCAGAACACGTCCGGTGTGATTGATTACAAGGTCTTCACCGAGCGCAATGTTGCCGTGGCGTGGCTGTCTGAGATGGCGTAGGTTTCTGGGGTAAGTGAGTTGGATGACCTCCTCCGCCGCGCCGACGTAGTTCCCCTAAAATCTCTGCGCTCTGCGTACTCTGCGCTAAAATTTCGCCCATTTGCGTAAGTCCTGATGGAGTAGAATAGTATGCAAGCACAGGCCACAAAGGGCAGTATTTTGATCATTGACGATACTCCAGAAAATCTGCGCATTCTATCCCGCCTGCTGATGTATGAAGGCTACCAAGTGTGCGTAGCCATTGATGGCGCCTACGCGCTGGACGCCGTGCGCGCCAGCCCGCCCGACTTGATTTTGTTGGACATTATGATGCCCGGTCTGGACGGGTATGAGACTTGCATCCAGTTGAAAGCTGATCCGTACACGTGCGGCATCCCGGTGATCTTTCTTAGCGCCCTGGACGATGTTTTGGACAAAGTCAAGGCATTTGAAGTGGGGGGGGTGGATTACGTGGCCAAACCCTTTCAACCCCAAGAAGTGCTGGCGCGGGTGCAGGCCCACCTGGCCTTGCGGCAATTACAGCTCGAGTTAGAACGCCGCAATGCGGAGTTGGAGGAGGCTCTGGCCACCATCAAAACCCTGAAAGGTTTGATCCCCGTCTGCGCGTGGTGCGGTCGAAAAGTGAAGGACGGTGAGGCCTGGGTAGATTTTGAAATTTACGTCAGAACCCATACCGACGCCGAATTCACCCACGGCATTTGTCCCGACTGCATATCAAAGGAATTTGACAAACTATAAAATTTACGAGGTATTCATGCTAACCTTCCAAGACGCACTTATTCGCCTGCAACACTTCTGGGCCGACCAGGGCGCGCTGCTCTGGCAGCCGTACAGCGAAAAAGTCGGCGCGGGCACGATGAACCCGGCCACGATTCTCCGCGTGCTGGGGCCGGAACCCTGGAACGTCGTCTACGTCGAGCCATCGTACCGGCCCGACGATGGCCGCTACGCCGAAAACCCTAACCGGATGCAGATGCACACGCAGATGCAAGTCATCCTCAAGCCCGACCCCGGCGACCCGCAGGAGCGCTACCTCAAGAGCCTGGAAGCGCTCGGCATCCGCCGCGAGGAACACGACATCCGCTTCGTCGAGGACAACTGGGAAAGCCCGGCCCTCGGCGCGTGGGGACTGGGCTGGGAGGTCTGGCTGGACGGCCAGGAGATCACGCAGTACACCTACTTCCAGCAGGCCGGCGGCATCGCCCTGCCCGTCCCCGCCGTCGAACTGACCTACGGCATGGAGCGTATCGTGATGTACCTGCAAGGCGCGCGCTCCGTGTGGGACATCCAGTGGGACGCCCGCCACACCTACGGCGAGCTTCTGCGCGACCAGGAGGTGGATCACTGCCGCTACGACTTCGAGCTGGCCGACATCGGCCGCTTGCAGACGATGTACGACCTGTTTGAGCAGGAAGCCCGGCTGAACCTGGCGAATGGCCTCGCCGTCCCTGCCCTCGACTACATCCTGCGCTGCTCGCACACCTTCAACCTGCTCGACGCGCGCGGCGCGGTGGGCGTCACGGAGCGCGCCGCCCTCTTCAAGCGGATGCGCGACCTCGCCCGGCAAACCGCCGAAGCGTACCTGGCGCAGCGCGAGAAAGCCGGATTCCCCTGGACGGCGCGCGCCGGCCTCACTGCCGCCCCGCTTTCGTCCGGCGCGCTGATGCATCTGCCGCTCCAACCGACGATTGCGTGTGCGCCCAAGTCCGCCGATGGCGTCGCCCCCTTCCTTTTCGAGATCGGTGTGGAAGAATTGCCCGCTGTACACCTCAACGACGCACTGACCCAATTGCGCGCCCTCGTCCCCGGCGCTCTCGACGCGGCCAAGCTGTCGCATGGGGATGTTGCCATCTGGGGCACGCCGCGCCGCCTGGTCGTCTACGTGGCGGATATGGCGCTCCGGCAGGCCGACGAGACGGTGGAAGTTCGTGGCCCGGCGGTCCGCGCCGCCTTCGACGCCGCCGGCAAGCCTACCCGCGCCGCCGAGGGCTTCGCCCGGTCGCGCGGCGTCGCCGTGAGCGACCTGCGCGTTAAGACGTTCGACAATGGCGACTACGTGGTCGCCGCGCAATTCACGCCGGGCCGCCCCGCCGCCGACGTGCTGACGGAGCTGCTCCCCGGCTGGATCGCCCAACTGCGCTTCCCGCGCGCGATGCGCTGGAACGAGACTGGCGTCGCCTTCAGCCGCCCCATCCGCTGGCTGACCGCGCTGCTGGGCGAGGCTGTCGTTCCCTGCGCCTACGCGGGCGTGGAGAGCGGGCGCGTCACCCGTGGCCCGCGCCCCGCCGGATCGCCCGAAATCGCGCTGGCGTCCGCCGCCGATTACGACGCCACGCTGGCTTCCTACGGCGTCATCGTGGACCCGGAGGCGCGCGCGGCGGAGATTCTGCGGCAGGCGCAGGCCGTCGCCGCCTCCGTCGAGGGCGTCATCCCCGACGACCCGGCGCTGCTGGAAGAGGTCACGCACCTCGTCGAAGTCCCCACCGCGCTGCTCGGCAGCTTCGAAAAGCGCTACCTGACGCTGCCGCAGGACGTGCTCATCGCCGTGATGAAGAAGCACCAACGCTACTTCCCCGTGCTGGACGCACGCGGGCGGCTGCTGGCGCACTTCATCGCCGTGCGCAACGGCGGCAAGGAGCACCTGGACACGGTGCGGCAGGGCAACGAGGACGTCATCCGCGCCCGCTACGCCGACGCCGAGTTCTTCTACAAGCAGGACTGCCGCCGCCCGCTGGAAGCCTACCGCGACCGCCTGGCGACGCTTACCTTCCAGGCGGACCTCGGCTCGATGCTGGACAAGGCGCGGCGGTTGGAGTCCTTCGCGCCGTGGGTGGGGATGCGGCTGGGGCTGCCCTCGCTGGAATTGGAGGTGCTGGAGCGCGCCACATTCCTGTGCAAGGCCGATCTGGCGACGAGCATGGTGGTCGAGATGACGAGCCTGCACGGCGTGATGGGGCGCGAGTACGCCAAGCGCGCCGGCGAATCCCCGGCGGTGGCGAAGGCGATCTTCGAGCACACGCTGCCGCGTACAGCCGGCGACGCGCTGCCGGAATCGCTGCCCGGCGTCGCGCTGGCCCTGGCCGACCGGCTGGACAGCCTCGCGGGATTGTTCGCGGTGGGATTGGCCCCCACCGGTTCGGCGGACCCCTACGGGCTGCGGCGCGCTGCGCTGGGTGTGGTGCAGCTTCTACTGGGGCGCAACCTCTCGCTGCCGCTGCGCGAGGCGTTGACCGAGGCTGCGCGTGACTTGCCCGTGAAGGCGACGTCGGAAGCGTTGCAGGCCGCGCTCGATTTCATCGCCGGGCGGCTGCAAGGCGTGCTGCGCGAGGCCGGGTACGCCTACGACGTGGTCGAAGCGGCGCTGGCGGCGCGCGGCGACAATCCCACGCTGGCCCGCGAAGCCGCGCAGCAGCTCACCGCCTGGGTCGCGCGCCCGGATTGGCCCGCCCTGCGCGACAACTACGCGCGCTGCGTCCGCATCACCCGCGGGCAGCCGCGCACCCCCCTCGTCCCCGAACGGCTGGTGGAGCCAGAGGAAACGGCGCTCTACCGGGCGCTACAAAAGGCTGAGGCGCAGGTCACGCCCAGCAGCGATGTGGACGCGCTGCTCACGGCCTTCGTCCTGCTGGTTCCCGTCATCCAGGCGTTCTTCGACAAGGTGCTGGTGATGGCCGAGGATGCGAGTCTGCGCGAGGCGCGGCTGGCGCTGCTCCAACGCATCGCCGGGCTGGCAGAAGGGATTGTGGATTTAAGCAAGTTGGAGGGGTTTTGAGTGGTGAGTGGCGAGTTAGGAGTTAGGAGTTAGGAAACGTGAGGCTTTGATTGTCAAAGCCTCACGTTTTATGTTTCACGCATCGGGTTTGTTGGCCGAGAGCAGCCAATCGAGCAATTCTTCTTCGGTTGGGGCGGCTGCGGCGGGGGCAGGGAGCGGGGTTTCCTCAGCCGGG
>DAOUGD010000331.1:0-7708 GCA_034429475.1 Anaerolineae bacterium | reverse complement strand
CGAGCTACGCTCGCCCGCGCCAAAACTCCCTTAACTGCACCGTATTGAGCCTAAAAACAACAAGGGCAAACTTATGAAACGACCGACTCAAGTTGACGTAGCACGCCTGGCAGGAGTCTCAACCGCAACTGTCTCGTATGTGGTGAACGGTCTCGCCGATGGCCGGGTGCCCATCTCCGAAGATACTCGGCAGCGAGTTTTGGAGGCCATCGAGGAGCTGGGCTACGAGCCAGACGCGCGCGCCCAGGCCTTACGCTCGGGCAGCACACAAACGGTCGGCCTCATTCTCCCGGACATCCACAACCCCCACTTCTGGCAGACCGCCGATGGAGTCGAACAGGAGTTGCGTGCAGCGGGCTACCACCTGCTCCTCTCCAGCGCCGATCTCGACCCCGACCATGGCCGAGAGATTTTCAAAGAGCTGTCGCGCCGCACCGACGGGGTGATTTTGATGAGCGCATTCATCTTCCAATCGGAAGACGCGCAAAAGATTCTGGAGCAACTCCTCAAGCGGCGCTTCCCTATCGTGAAAATCGGGGAGCATCCGACGATAGACTGTATCGTGTCCAATTACGAGGCCGCAAGCCGGGAAGCCATGGGCCATCTATTGGCATTGCGCCACCGGCGGATTGGCTTGATTTACGGGGTGCGGCCATCGTGGGACACTTGCGGAACCACGGAACTGCCGGCTGATTCCGCGGGAGGGCTAGACCGCTTGCAGCCCTATCAGGACGGGTTACAGGCAGCCGGTCTGCCGGTTGATCCGGACCTCATCGTCACATGCAGCGCCACTATCGAAGACGGCTATCAGGCCGCCCTGCGGCTTCTTCAGCTCCCGGCGCGGCCTACCGCGCTGCTGGCGATCAACGATCTGCTCGCCATCGGCGCGCTGCGCGCCGCCGGCGATCTGGGGCTGCGCGTTCCCGCCGATCTGTCGCTGATTGGCTACGATGACATCCCCCTGGACAGTTACCTGACGCCGCGCCTGACGACCAGTTCCAAAGACATGGTCCAGGTGGGACGAGAGGCCGTAAAGTTGCTGCTGGCCCGCATCCAGGAACCTGACCGATCGCACCAGCGCGTGGCGATACAGTCGCGGTTTATCGTACGCGAATCAACCGGCCCGGCCCCGTTTTGAGGGGAACAGCCCTATTGATGGAGGGAAACGCCTTTATGCACAAATTATCCGGTATCGTCAAGTTTATCAGGGAGAACGCCGGCGCCTATCTATTCCTGACGCCGTGGCTCCTGGGCCTTTTCGTCCTGACGGTTTACCCGATGGGCTACTCGCTGTGGCTCGGTTTCACGGATTACGACTTCACCAAGCCCAACTCGACGCAATGGATTGGCCTGGGCAATTACCTGAAAATGTTCGGATCGGTGTTCGGCCTGTCCAGTTTCACCGCGTCCACAGGCGAAGTCATCCGCGTAGATCCGTACTACTTGAAGTCGCTGGCCGTGACGTTTACCTACGTGTTCGCGTCGGTGCCGCTGAAGCTGGTCTTCGCCCTCGCCGTGGCGATGCTGATGAATCAGAAATTGCGCGGGGTGCCGTTCTACCGCGCCGTGTACTACATCCCCACCCTCCTCGGCGGCTCGGTGGCGATTGCGGTGCTGTGGCGAAAGCTATTTGAAAAGGAGGGCCTCATCAACGGTCTACTGGGCGCCCTGGGCTTCACCGACCTCCCCAGTTGGATCACCAATCCCAAGTACGCGCTCTGGACGTTGGTGGCGCTGACGGTGTGGCAGTTCGGCTCGTCCATGATTATCTTCCTCGCGGGGCTGAAGCAAATCCCGGAGGAGTATTACGAGGCGGCCAGCGTGGACGGCGCGAACACGGTGCGGCAGTTCTTCGCCATCACCATCCCCCTGCTCTCGCCGGTGATTCTGTTCAATCTGGTGATGCAAATGATCGGCGCCTTCCAGGCGTTCACGCAGGCGTACATTATCGGCGGCGGCCGGGGCGGCGTGCTCAACTCCACCCTGTTCTATAGTCTCCATCTGTACATTCAGGGCTGGACCTACCACGAGATGGGGTATGCGTCCGCGATGGCGTGGGTGCTGCTGCTCATTATCGGGGTGTTCACCGCGCTGGTCTTCCGCTCATCGAGTTGGTGGGTGTCTTATGGCACGGGGGAATAACGTGAAGCCCAGCACGGTGATACGCCATACGTTGACGCATCTGTTCATCATCACCCTGGGGGTATTGATGATCTACCCCGTTGCCTGGATGGTGATCAGCTCGTTCAAACCCAACAATATGATCTTCAGCGATCCGGGGTTGATCCCGAAAGCCGTAACCCTGGAGAATTACATCAGTGGGTGGAAAGGTTATGCGGGGACGTCCTTCGGGAGATTCTTCGCCAACTCGCTCTTCATCTGTATCGTGGCGATCATCGGCAACTTGCTCTCCTGCACGATGGCCGCGTATGCCTTCGCGCGGCTCAAGTTTGCGGGTCGGAACTTGTGGTTCGCCGTGATGATGATCACGCTTATGCTCCCCGGCCACGTGACCATTGTGCCGCGCTACATCCTGTTCAACACCTTCGAGTGGGTGGGATCGTACTACCCGATCCTCGTACCGCGCTTTCTTGCGACGGACGCCTTCTTCATCTTCCTGCTCGTGCAGTTCATCCGCAGCCTGCCCAAAGAGCTGGACGAGGCGGCAATTATAGATGGGTGCGGAAAATGGGGAGTGTTTCTGCGCATCATCGTGCCGCTGGCCAGCCCGGCGCTGGTGACAACCGCGCTGTTCACGTTTTTGTGGACGTGGGACGACTTCTTCAACCACCTGCTGTACCTCACCAGGCCGGAGACGTTCAGTGTCTCGCGGGCGCTGCGCACGTTCGTCGGCGACGCCGGCGCGGTGTCCAACTGGGGCGGCGCGCTGGCGATGGGCACGCTCTCGATGATTCCCGCCTTTATTCTGTTCTTCTCCCTGCAAAAATACTTTGTCCAGGGCATCACGACCACGGGCATCAAGGGTTAGGTCTGGCACACCATAGAATAGGACACGGATTTTTTACAGGATTAACAAGATTTTCAGGATTAAAAAAGGCTTTGTAGATACTTTTTTTATCCTGTTAATCCTGTAAATCCTGTCCAAAGAAACGAACCGCGTAACTACTGTCTATGAGTTCAATGACAGGAGGGCATGATTATGAAATGATGATCGAGTAGCATATTACAAATTTTTCCATTGAATCTATACACATTAGACAGAAATCAAGGAGGAGTCAAAGATGAAAGGCTTTCGCATCAGCATACTTTTGGTATTGATCGTCGGGATGCTCGCGGCGTGCGCCACGCCGACGCCCCAGGTCATCATCGAGACCCAGGTGGTCGAGAAGGAAGTGATCCAGACCCAGGTCGTCGAGAAGGAAGTAATCCAGACCCAGGTGGTCGTCCAGACCCAGGTGGTCGAGAAAGAAGTGGTCAAAGAAGTGCGCGCCGACGGCTTGCCAGAATACACCGGCGGCCCCGCCGAGATTCGCATGGGCTGGTGGGGCAACGATGACCGCGCGGCCCGCACGCTACAGGTCATCCAACTGTTCCAGGAAGCGTATCCCGACATCAAAGTCATCGGCGAGCCGAACGGCGGCACGTCCGATCACTTCCAGATCATTGATACCCAGCTCGCCGGCAACAACGCCCCCGACATTATCCAGTTCGGCGGCAACTGGCCCGATTACAAGCAATACCTGGAACCGCTCAACAGCTATCTGGGCAAACAACTGCTGATTGACACCCCGGAACGGTTCGACCAGACCGCGTTGATCCCCGCGACAGACGCGGCCGGCGACCTCTACTGCATCAGCCTGGGCACGAACACCCTCATCCTCGCCTACAACAAGACGATGATCGAGACGGCCGGCGTCGCGCTCCCGAAAGACAACATGACCTGGGACGAGATGATCGCCTACGGCAAAGAGCTTAAGGCGAAACTCCCCGATGGCGTCGCGCCCTTTGTGGACAACAGCACCAACACGGCGAACTACCTCAGCTACTTCTACACCCAGCAGGGTACTTCAATCTGGACGCTCGACGATGGCGGCAAGTCCTACGCGACGGTGGAGTCCGCCCAGAAGTGGCTCCAGATGTGGGCCGACATGCGCGCCGAAGGGCTGATCCCCGACGCAGACACCACGGCGACCTATGGCGAAACCGGGACGGACAACTCGGCGCTGGTGGCGGGCAAGGCGGCCATCGGGCTGATTTGGAGCAATCAGTTGGCATCTTACCAGGCCGCTATGACCGACAAGCTCGGCGCGACGACGCTGCCCGTGGGCGGCGAAGATTCCTACGTCATCCAGATGAGCCAGTATCTGGGGATGTACAACGGCAGCAAGAATAAGGAAGCGGCGGCGCTGTTCATCAACTTCTTCGTGACCAGCCCGGCGGCCGGCGCCGTGCTCCAAACCAATCGCGGCGTGCCGTCCTCGCCGGTGGTGCGCGCGAAAATCGCGGCCGGAGCCACCAAGACGGATGCGGAGGTCTACCGGATTTACAACGTGGTCGCCGACCGCACCGTCCCCCAAGGCCCGAACCTGCCGAACGACCAGGAATTTGTGAGCGAACTTCAGTTGATCGGTCAGGCGGTTGCCTACGGCCAGACCACGGTCGAGCAGGGCGCTGCGGATTTGCAGGCCTTGATCGAGCGGTTGGCGGTCAAGTAACTCTCAGCCGACGTGGTGTTAACGCAAGGCGCGGGATCGTGCGATCCCGCGCCTTTTTGTTTCCCGTTTTTATCGCCCTACGCCCCGGCCCATGGAGCTACTCGACCTGGGGAGGCGCGGCAGGACGCCCACGGCTGATCAACCACACCAGCCCCGCCCCGATCACAAAGAGGCCCATATTGAGCACAAAGGGCAAGGAGCGATCCAGCGCGGAAAGCTGCCCGGCAATCCAGCCGAAAGGCGAGGTGGCCACGAGCAGCGCCACGTAGACGATGGCGCTGAGGCGCGCGCGCTCGTGCGATTCCATCGAAACGGCCAGCAGGGACTCGGTCATCGGGTTGACCAGCGCCGCCGCCACCGCCTCGAGCACCACACTGAGCACCAGCAAGGGTATCGCGTGCGGCGGCATAAAGACCAGCAGCGTCTGGCTGATGAAGAAGGCGGCGAATCCCAGCCACAACGGCAGCCGGAAGCGCTGCAAGTTGGTCAGACGCGGGCCGATCAGGAAGAAACAGAGGGCCATGACAATCGAGCGCAACGCCACGTAGAGGGAAATTTCCGACTCGGCGAAGCCAAGTTTGCTGGTGAACAGCACCCCCCAAAAACTACCGTGAACGGTGGCATAAATGTTGGTGATCACCATCAAAGACAGGGCCGTCAGGATAGGGCGGGAGTGTACGAGCTGCGCGAAAACGCTGCGATACTCTCCCAACAGGCTGAGCAGCGACCGGCGGCGGGTTTCTGCGATGCGCTGCCGGCCGCGCGCCGTTTCGTGGGAATACAGATACAACACGAACGCCTTGGTCGTGAGCATCAGGCAACCAAAAACGGCCAGCCCCCGCATCGCCGGCACCAGGCCAAACCGCGCCACAAACCACCCGCCCAACGGCGTGACGAAGGCCGAACCAATCCCAAACAACGTCACCCACGTCCAGATGTGTACCAGATGGCGCTCCTCGGCGTCCTCGACCATCAGGCAGGTCCAGGCGGTGTGCGAGATGCGGAACAGTCCGTTCAGCGCGGCGGCGACGATGAAAAAGCGCACGTCCTGGGCGGCGGCCCAGATCAGGCAGGGCACGCTCCACGAGATCAGATCGGTGACGAACAGGGTCAGGCGGCGGCCAAACTTATCCACAATCGCGCCGCTGAGCAGCGCGCTGAAAATCTGGAACACCAGCCCCAAACTGGCGACCGCGCCGATCCCCTGATCGGTCACGCCCAGAGCCAGCATGTACACGGAAAGGAACGGGGAAAACAGGTTCCAGGGGATGCCGAACATCGGCTCGGTGAGCACGGTGACGCGCGGATTGCCCTTCAGCGCGCGCAGCGTTTGAAAAAGAGGGTGTCTTGCAAGCGTAGTCACGTTGTGTCTCCAATACAGTCAGATTTGAGCCGGCCTCAGGGCCGGCTCGGGTTGAAGCGCGATGGATCAGGGCAGTTCCCATACCTCGGCCAGGACGTAGGCGCTGCCGACATAACGGGCGGCGGCCAGACGGGTGTTCCCGTCGGCTACGATGTAGCGGTCGCCGGATTGATAGGCCACGATGGGGGTCATGTCCTCGCCCTCAAGCGCCCGGTAAGCCGCCCGCTCCTGATCGGGAAAAAAGATGTCCCAAAGCGTGCGAAGCATCTCCCGGAGGGTGAAGCGCCGGTTGTCCTCGTCCTTTTCGACGATCTGATCCAACGCAATATACCGCAAACCGCGAAATTTGCACCGCGTGGTGTCCGGCGGCAACACCCACCCGGACGCTGCGGCGCACGTCGTTTGAGAAGCGCCGGCAATAGGGCCGCGCAAGCCAATGATAGTTTCAGTAGACATTTCCGTTCCTCCCTTTCATATGAGTGTGGATGCAACCGGTTGCATTTCGTGTCAAAAAAAATCACGCAGAGTCCCGGACGATCAGTTTGGCCGGGACCGTCACGTTGGTCACAATGCCAGTTTCGATATATTGAATCAAGTTCTGAGCCAACAATTTCCCTACCAGGGGCAGATTTTGGCTGACCGTGGTCAGCGGTGGATTGCTGAACCTGGCGATGGAAAGGTCGTCGTATCCCACCACCGCAACGTCCTGAGGCACGCGCCGCCCCTGCGCGTGCAGTACGTTGATCGCCCCGGTCGCCATCAGGTCGCTGTTCGCAAAGACGGCGTCCAGGGCCGGGCTGACCGCCAACAATTGCTGCATGTGCGCCGCGCCGGAGTCATTCGTCCAATCGCCGTACCGGATCAGGGTCGGGTCAACGTCCAGCCCGCTTGCTTGCAGCGCGGCGACGTACCCCGCGTACCGCTGCTGAGTTTCCCCCTCGTCCGGCGGGCCGCCCACAAAGGCGATGCGCCGCCGCCCCTGCTGCAAGAGGTGGTCGGTCGCCAGCTTCCCCCCGTTGAAATTGTCGCCGTTCACCGAGCAATAGCTGTACGGGGGCCGCGGTGTCCCCCAGACGATGAACGGCGCTTTCATCTTGACCAGGGTGTCAACGTGGAACTTCTTGCGAGTGGACGTCAACAGGATGAAGCCGTCCACCCGGCCGGCGTCCATATACTGATGCGGCCAGGCGGCGTCGTGCGGATTGATGTTAGCCACGAGCAAATCGTAGTGCAACGTCAACAGGGTATTCGTGATCGCGCCAAGAATCTCCAACAAAAAGAGGTCGTTGACCGAGTAATCGTTGCACTCGTGGGAAGCGTGAACCACAAAGGCGACCGTGCGACTCTGCCGCAGGCTGAGACGGCTGGCCGCGACGTTGATCTGGAAATTGTGCTCTTTGGCTACGGCGCGGATCCGTTCCTTCGTCTCCGCGCTGATCAACGGGCTGTCGTTCAGCGCGCGCGACACCGTGGACTTCGACACCCCGGTCAGGCGCGCAATATCGGCGATAGTTTTGACGGTCTTCAAGCCTGTGTATTCCTTACAGTGAAACGATTGGTGCAACCGGTTGCATTATGATTATAGAGGATACCGGCCTTTTTGTCAAGAGGGAATTTTCAAACGTAGTTCACAAAAAGAGCGTTGGGCGCTGACGGGCTACCGCCCGTC
>DAOUGD010000330.1:0-7570 GCA_034429475.1 Anaerolineae bacterium | reverse complement strand
CCTCTCCGGCCGCCCCGCCCACATTGGATGTCGTTCCCATATCGGGGGGTGTTGTCATCATGATGGGTGCGGTCTCCGCGCCCCCACCGTCGTCAATAATGATAATGGCATGGATGTGGTTGGGCATGGTGATGCGGGTGTCTATCGTCACGGTGGGGAAATGATGGGGGACGGCGGCCCAAAATTCATTCACGATGCGTCCGAGGGAAGATAACGCCATAGTCTCGCCTGCGATCTCTCCCAATACGCACCGATGATTTTGCGCGCATACAGTGACGAAATACATACCGGCTGAAGCGTAATCATAGCCGCGCAGGCGGATGGAGCGGCGGTGATGAAGGGCCGGATCATAAGACATAGTCACTCACACACTAACCCCCAACACCCGCGCCGCATTGCCGCCCATCACCAGAGCCAGCTCCTCCGGCGCAAGCTCATCTGCCAACGCCGCTTCGTACATAGCGCGGATGACGTGCGGCCGGCGGAAGGGCGCGTCTGTGCCAAAGAGCACCCGCTCCACGCCAAGTTGCCGGATCGCGTAGAGGATCGCCCGCTCGTCCGTCGCGCTGCCGATCAGAAACATATTCGGGCAGCGCGAGGCGGCCTCAACGACGGTGCGGTTCATGTCCCAGTTCGTCATTCCCATGTGAACCATCAACACGGGCATTTCCGGGTACATCCGTGCGATCCGCTCCGCCCGCAGTGGATGCGTGTTCTCGTACTCGTCCGGGCCGATGTGGAAGGCGAGCAGTTTGCCGGTCCTGGCAATTTCTTCGATGACGGGCAGCGCCAGCTCCGGGTCATCAATGCGGTAGTGATTCTGCGCGCCGTTGAGTTTGACGCCGTAGAAGCCGTATTCCTCCGTGCAGACCTTGACCATCTTCTTCGCGTGCGCCACGCTCACGGTCGGGTCGGCCCAACCGAAGCCGAGGATCTTGTCGGGGTAACGCTGCGTCGCCTCATAAATATAGCGGTTGTGTCCCTCGATGGCCTCGCCGACGTAGTCCGGCTTGAGCCAAGTGAGCGTCTTATCAGTGCCGGCGCGCTCCATCCGCTTCAAGTGCTCTTCCAACGTAAAAGCCCCGCCGGTGGGAGCGATGTGGGTATCAGCGTCAATGGTGAACATGGTGTACCCCCAAAATAGGAAATGGGAAATGAGTAATGAGTGACTCCACTCATTACTCGTTACTCGTTACTTATTACTTACGCTTTATTTTGCTTGCCGCTCATAAACTCAATGGTGATTTTGCCGATGACGACGTGGGCGACAGATTTGTCGGTCACTTGCTGCTGCTTCACCGCTGCGGGGTGGGGTTCGAGCTGGTCAATCATCAGGTCAATAGCACGGCGCTTCTCCTCCAGGTCTTTCAGGAACGTCACCGTCCCCCGGAACTGCACGGTACGGAAGGCGTGCGAACATTTGCCGTTGAGGTAGCCGTGATCCTCAAGAATCTGCCCCCACACCACCGGGTTTTGCCGCCAATAATCCATTTTGCGACCTTCGGCGGCGCAGTGGAAGTAGAAACAATGCGCCTCGGCGTCATAACCATAGCTTAACGTGACCAGATACGGCTCGTTATCCACGGCCAGCGCCAGGGTCATATACTTCTGTTTGATGATGATGGCCTGCCATTCTGCCGGGTCGGCGATCTCTTTTTCGGAACGTCGTAAGTGATAGGTCTGCATTGAAAAGCCTCCTTGCGTAGATAATCACAGAAACTACAGAGAAGACAAAGAGCCACTGCGCGCTCTGCGGCTCTGCGGTGAAAAATCCTCTAACTATCTCATCGCCCTTGATTGTAGCGCAAGGAGGCCAGGACGCAACGACGCGCGCGGCTCATCTGCCTGTTGACAACGGCTCATCTCGTCTTACGATAGACATAAAGACAAGGGGGAGAGTAGATGTGGCCTAATCGAAGGTGCTTATGGGGAATCAGTATCGTGCTCCTGAGCCTGTGGCTGCTTCCCTCTGCGTTGACGACTAACGCCGCGCCATGTCCCGGTGGTGACACCGCCCGCTTTGACCTCTCCCCCACCACCGACATTACCTCCACCGTCGCGCCCAAAAACGTCATCCTCTTCATTGGCGACGGGATGGGGCCGGAACAGGTGCGCGCCGCCGGGATGTATCAAAACGGGGCCGCCGGCACGCTGGTGATGGAATCCTTCCCCTATTCCAGCACCATGACCACCCACTCTTACGATAATCCCGTAACCGACTCCGCCGCCTCATCCACTGCAATGGCGACGGGTTTTAAAGTCAACAATGGCGTCATCTCCCAGGCGCACCCTGGGGATGGACACGATCTGGAAACGCTGGCGGAATTATTCCACCGCTACTGCAAGCGCGTGGGACTGGTGACGACGACCTACGTGACGCACGCCACCCCCGCCGGATTCGGCGCGCACGAGCCAGGCCGCACCCGCTATTCGCAAATTGCCGGCGACTACCTCACGCAGAGCCGCCCAGACGTGATCTTCGGCGGCGGCGCGAATGGCCTGACGCCTACCGCCGTCATCGCCGCCGGCTACACCGTCATCACCGACCGGGTGGGGATGCAGGCGCTCAGCCCGTACAGCGTGCGGCGCGTGAACGGGCAGTTTGGCGTCACCTACCTGCCCTACGAGTACGACTACGCCACCGGCGTTGTCACCGGCTATGACACACTCCCACACCTCTCCGAGATGGTCAGCGCGAGCCTGGCGCTGCTTTCTACCGACCCGCAGCATGGCTTCTTCTTGATGGTGGAAGGCGGCCTGATTGATCAGGCCGGACACGCCAACGACATCGAGAAAAATGTCTTTGAGACGATAGAGTTCGATCGCGCCGTAGAAGTTGCCTACGCCTGGGCCACCTCGCGCACCGACACCCTCATCATCGTCACGGCGGATCACGAAACCGGCGGTTTGATGGTGACGGCGAACAACGGCGCAGGGGTCTTCCCCTCCGTCACCTGGACCATCTCCAACCACACGGCCACCCCCGTCCCCGTCTACGCCTGGGGCGTGAACGCCGAATTGACGCCCCTCGTCCACGATAACACCGACATCTACCACCTGGCGCGCGCCGGGCTGACCGGAACAATATCCTGCACCCCGGCCGCCGCAACGATCCGGCGCTTCACGGGTCACAGCGCATGGCAACCTTCAGACCCTTTATCTAAAATCATGGTTTACATCATGAAATTCAGCCTGATCTTAATCCTCTTTGCGCCTTTGCGCCTTTGCGTGAAACTCGCCCTTTTTCCAGAAGAACCCATTCCCATCAAATCCCCATCACTTCTTAACAACTTCTTCATAACACCCTGCTACAATAAAAACAACTTCAAAAAAGGAGGCCGAAGATGGCTAAGAAACTGGGATTGAGTATCACTTTGATGTTGGTGTTGCTGTTGGGGATTGTGGGGATGGTGGCCGCGCAGGATACGCCCCCGACCACGGAGACCCC
Source organism: Anaerolineae bacterium (assembly GCA_034429475.1). GTDB lineage: Bacteria > Chloroflexota > Anaerolineae > B4-G1 > SLSP01 > JAKQHY01. The sequence goes on along the minus strand of DAOUGD010000330.1, from coordinate 4,122 downwards.
GTGTCCCTTCAATGGGGAGTGCCCTTACGGCAACGCAGGGATGCAGGGCGCCGGGAACGGCGGGATGCACGGCTATCGCGGGACTATGCCCGACCTCATGGCCGAGGCTCTGGGGATGACCGTCGAAGACCTGTTTGCTGCCGTGAACGCCGGCCAGACCGTCGCCCAGATCGCCGAAGCGCAGGGTGTAGAACTGGCCGCCGTAGCGGACACGCTCGTCGCCCCGCGCGCAGAGTGGCTTGACCAGGCCGTCGCAGACGGCACGCTGACCCGCGAGCAGGCCGACGAAATGCTCGCCACGATGACCGCGCACATGCTCGAAAATCTGACCGCTGGCAAGACCTTCGGCGGTGGAATGGGCGGCAACGGTCAGGGTCGTGGCAGGATGGGCGGCAACAGCCAGGGCAGCAGCGGAATGCGTGGGCAGGGCCGGGGCAATGGCGGCACGCCGCAGTTCAACTGCGCGGCCCCGTAAGTCTAAGCGCCCATTAACCTTATGAAACGTAAAACGTGAAACCCTCTCCGGTTTCACGTTTTACGTTTCTGCCCTATACTAAACGCGCACTAAATTTACTTTGTCAGCAGATTCAGTCACCTCCAACCGATAAACCGTCTCCCAAATCTGCTTAATCCGCTTAATCTGCTGATAAAAAAATTCAGGTAACAGGTAACTTATGAAAATCCTTATCGTTGACGACGAAGCCCGCATCGTTCAGGGCGTCCGCCGCTACTTCGAGCAGGCCGGCTTCAGCGTGCTCGCGGCCTACGACGGCCCCGCCGGCCTCTCCCTGGCGCGCAAAGAACAGCCCGATCTCATCGTGCTGGACTTGATGCTGCCGGGGATGGATGGCCTGGATGTGTGCCGCGCCCTGCGCCGCGAATCGGACGTGCCCATCATCATGCTCACCGCCCGCGTCGAAGAGGCCGACAAACTGATCGGCCTGGAACTGGGCGCGGATGACTACGTCACCAAGCCCTTCAGCCCGCGCGAGTTGGTGGCCCGCGCCCGCGCCGTGCTGCGCCGCGCGCAGGCTGCGCCCCCCGCCGCCGGCCATCCCACCTACCACTTCGGCGACATCATCTTCGACGCCGACGCCCGCCATTGCCTCATCAACGGCGAACCGGTGACGCTCACCCCCACCGAATACGACCTGCTGCTGATCCTGGTACAGCATCCCGGCCGCACCTACACCCGCGAGCAACTGCTCGACGCCGCCAACCTGGGCGTCTTTGAAGGCGTCGAGCGCACCATTGACGTCCACATCTACAACCTGCGCAAAAAACTGGAACCGGACCCTGCCAAGCCGCGCTACCTGCTCACCGTCTTCGGCGTCGGCTACCGTTTTACGGATGAGGTGGAACGGAGATGAAGCGAGAAAGCGGATCAGCGGATCAGCGGATCAGCGGATCAGCGGATCGACGGATCAGCGGATCGGCGGAGCGGCGGATCAGCGGAGCGGCAGATCGGCGGATCAGCGGCGACACTCCGCAACTCCTAACTCCTAACTCGCCACTCCTAACTCGCCACTCGCCACTCCTATCTTTGCGCACCCGCCTCACGTTGAGCTTCCTGGCCGTCATCGTGGTCACAGCCGGGGTGATTGTGTTGCTGACCAACCGCATCACGGCGGAGCGCTTCACCACGATGGTGTCCGCCGGAGGACGCGCTTACGCGCAGCGCCTCGCCCCGACGTTTGCGGCCTACTATGCCCAAACGGGCAGTTGGGAGGGCGTGGAAGCGTTGTTGGCCGACTACAATCCCACAGAGGCAACGGCTTCCGGCAATGGGGGCGGCGGGCGTGGGGGAATGATGCAGGGAGCAGGCGGCAACGAATCTCCCAGAGGAATGCACGGGATGATGTATGGCTCGATGATGAGTAGCACCATTGAGCGCATCCTTATCCTCGACGCCAATGATCGGGTGGTGGCGGACAGCGACCCGCAGGCCGCCTTCTCCCTGACGCCCGCTGTCCTGAGTAAAAGTGTGCCCCTCACCGTCAACGGACAGCAGGTTGGCGCGCTGATTGTCGCCTCCGCGCTCGGCGACTTAAACGCCGGCCAGCACGAGTTTCTGCAACAGGTCAACCGGCTAGTGCTGTTGACCGCGACGCTGGCCGGCCTGGCCGTGCTCGTCATCGGCCATTTCGAAGCGCGCCGCCTCACCGCGCCCGTGCGCGCGCTGGCCGCCGCCGCCCACCGCATCGCCGCCGGCGACCTCACACAGCGCATCCCCCCCGCCGGCGCCGAAGAGCTAGTGGAGATGGCGACCGCCTTCAACACGATGGCCGCCCGCCTTGAGGAGCAGCAATCCCTCCGCCACCGCGCCATGGCCGACATCGCCCACGAACTGCGCACGCCCCTCAGCGTCCTGCAAATTGACCTGGAAAGCCTCGAAGATGGGTTGGTGGAGCCGACGCCGTCCGTGATCGCCGGGCTGCAAATCGAGGTAGTGCATCTCAAACGCTTGGTGGAAGACCTGCGCACGCTCTCCCTGGCCGACGCGGGGGAGCTACGGGTGGAGCTACAGCCGTTGGACGCAGGCGAACTGGCCCACGACGTGGCGGGGCGCGTACAGACCGCCGCCCGTGAACGCGGAATCACCTTAACGGTAAATCTACCAGATGCCGCGCTGCCTGTTCAGGGCGACCCGCAGCGGCTGGCGCAAGTTCTGCTGAACCTGTTGACCAACGCCCTGCACTACACCCCGGCCGGCGGCGTCATCACCGTCAGCGCGACCCGGCAAGGCCAGGAAGTCTGGCTGAGCGTGAGCGACACTGGCGCCGGCATCCATGCCGCCGATCTGCCCTACGTTTTCGAGCGTTTTTATCGCGCCGACCCCTCCCGCGCGCAGGACAACGGCGGCAGCGGTCTGGGGCTGGCGATCGTCCGCAGCCTCGTCGCCGTCCACGGCGGGCGCGTGTGGGCCGCAAGCCGCGAGGGGCAGGGCAGCACATTTACAGTGGCGCTGCCGCTGACCCCCACACCTCTTGGCAAACCCTAGCTCACGCAAAGGCGCAAAGTCGCAGAGTTTTTATTTCTACTTTGCGGTTTTGCGCCTTTGCGTGAAACTCTCCTTAGCCGGCGGACGCTATCCCTCGGTATACCCACACAGCGCAATCGCGCGCGGGCCGGTATGCACACCCAGCACCGGTGAGACGATGTGGATGATCAGTTCCTTCGGAGAAAACTCCTGTTGGATGCGCTCCGCAATCTGCTCCGCCTCCGGTAGAGCCGCGTTGTGCAGTACCGCGATCCGTAGCGGCTTGGAGGTATCCAACTGCGCGAAGAAGTCCTGGTACACCGTCTCCAACGCCTTCTGACGGGTGCGAGTGCGCCGCCCGGCCTCCACTTCTCCCGTCTGGTGATTGACGTAGATTTGCGGCTTGAGGTTGAGCAGCGTCCCGATAAACCGGCTCGCGCCGCCGATGCGCCCGCCCTTGTGCAGGTAGGTCAGCGTATCTAGCACGATGATGTACACCATCCGCGAGCGCGCTGCCGCCGCCGCCGCGATCATCGCGGGCACATCGCCGCCGGCCTCCCGCGCGCGCGCCGCCGCGAGAACCTGCCAGCCCAACCCCATCGAATTGGTCTTGGAATCCACCAGATGCACCGGCACCTCAGTCATCGTCGCCGCCAGCCGGGCCGATTCCAGCGTGCCGCTCATCGCGCCGCTGATAGCGATCACCACGATTTCCTCTGCGCCGGCCTGTTGCGCCTGTGTGTAGGCCGCCAAAAAATCCTGCGGCGTGGGCTGCGACGTGGTGGGGTAGGTGGGATCGGCAACCAGTCGCCGGTAAAACTCCTCGGCCTGGATGTCAATTCCCTCGCGCAGTTGTTCTCCACCCCAGATAATCGAAAGCGGCACGATGTGCAGCGCGTATTGTTCCCGCAGCGCCTCGGGCAAATCACAAGTGCTGTCCGTCACCAAAGCGATTTTATGCGAAACCATTTCATTCCCCCTTCCACACTCAGGCTATTTTAACTGTCATCATATCACAAAACAGGACTTGCGCCTACAGCGCAGGGCTTTATCATTCTCGTCGCCCCACGCTTACCGGGCAGATTTTGCGGCTGAAGCCGCCGATAAAAAGGCGGTTTTGTGGTGACGGGCCACCGCCCGTC
>DAOUGD010000329.1:0-4947 GCA_034429475.1 Anaerolineae bacterium | reverse complement strand
CTACTGCCCATCACCGCAAAACACCTTTAAGAATCACGGCTTTATTTGTCTTATGCGCCGCAATGTTCTGTCCCATAGGAGAATGATTAGACCCTGCCTCGCTTGTCAGCAGGCCGTTCTGGCCTACACTGGGGGGTACTATGGATTGAAAGGAAATACTCAATGAGGCGAAGTTTCGACAGAATTGTGACACAGTTAGTTGGTCTATCTCTGTTATTGCTGTTGGTCCAATGTCGCCAGAATCCGACTGTGCCCACGGAAATTCCTCTGATTACGGAGGAGGTCGTCGTCCCTTCTCCTTCGGCGCCGCCGTCCCCGTCGCCTTTGCCGCTTAAAACACCCGGCGAGAACGATTACGCCGCTTTTTTAGAAGCTGTCCAGCAGGGAAATGCCGCGGTGGTTCGCACATGCATTGACCAGGGCTATGACGTCAATTGGCAGGACAACTATGGCCTGTCGCTGCTGAACTACGCCGCCGACCAGGGTAATCTGGAAATTGTCCAGGGGCTTGTCGCGGCAGGCGCGGACGTGAATTACGCCGATCCGTGGGGGATGACCTCGCTCCACGCCGCTTTGAAATCCGGGCATGACGCGGTGGTGCAAGACTTGCTGGCGCATGGCGCTGCCGTCAATGTGGCCACGACGTCCGGAACCTATCGAAAGTTCACGCCGCTGCATACCGCCGTCTACTTTGGCACAGTGCAGTTGGACACCCTCGAATTGTTGCTACAGAATGGGGCGGATGTGACGCCCAAAGACGCGCAAGGGCGAACCGCCTTACAGATAGCCGAGGCGCAGGGGTGGGATGAGGCCGCCGCCCTGTTGCGTGAGTACGGGGCCGGTTCGCCGTGAGTGCCGGGGGCCTGGTTTAATCTGCCGCAAATTCCTTGAACACCGCCAGCGCAGGCAGCGCGCGCCCGTCGAAGCCGAACAGGGCTTGATTCTCCCAGGCGTTGCCCGACCGGTCGTCCGTGGGATCCCAGCCGCAGCCCCGCAGGCCCAGCCACGCCGGTTCCCAGTAGAACACGCCCTGGCTCAGGCCGCCCGGCGCAGTCGCCACGGTCTGCATGAGGTCCCTGACCCACGCGGCCTGCCCCTCCTCCGAAGCCGGATAGCCGGGGAGGAGCTGGCTGGAAGAACTGATGATGTTGCCGTAGCCGTCCTGGTTCGACAGGGTGTAGGCGTAGGCCGTCTCCACCACGATCAATTCCTTGCCGTAGCGCTGCGCCAGATCGGCCAGATTGGCGGAGAGATCGGCCAGGTCGCCGTGCCAGTAGCCGTAGAACGACAGGCCGATGAGGTCGAACTCGACGCCCTCGGCAAGGACGCCGTCGAACCACCAGCGGCAGGCCGCGTTGTCGCCGCCTCGATCCAGGTGCAGCATGATTCGCGCGCCGCTGCCGGAGTCCTTCACGCCGGCGATCCCGGCCTTGAGGAGGCCCGCCAGCCGCGCGAAGGCGTCGTCCGAATCGTCCAGTTTGCCGTCGTCCCAGAGGAAACCGGGCGTGATTTCGTTGCCGATCTGGACGATGTCCGGGTCCGTCCCCTGCGCGCGCAGCGCGGTGAGGGCGTCGCGGGTATAATCGTGAACCGCCGTCTTGAGCTGCTCGTAGTCCAGGTCTTGCCACGCGGCGGGCTTGGTCTGATGCTTGGGATCGGCCCACGTATCGGAGTAGTGGATGTCCAGCATGAACCCCATCCCCGCCTGCTTGCTGCGCGTTGCCATCCCCTTGACGTGCTCCAGGTCGTTGTACCCGTTGGCGGGCGTGTGCCAGAGCTTGAGCCGGACGGCGTTGACGCCGTGGTCGCTCAAAATCTGGAAAATATCCCGCGCCTCCCCCTCATCGGTGAAGATGCCACCGTGATCCTCCACCTGGGGCAAACTCGACAGGTCCACGCCCCGGATTTCCAGGGGGACGGCCGGCGGCGGGGGCGTGCGGGTAGATGTGGGCAAAGGTTCCGTGGCGGTGGGCGTGGGCAAAGACTCCGTGGCGGTGGGCGTGGGCAATGGCTCCGTGGCCGTGGGAACCGGCAAGGGTTCAGTGTTCATCACAGGCGTCATCTGTTCACCTCCCGGTTTCTCTCGAACGGCAAGCTGTATTATGATGGCAATCCCCAGACCGGCGACGACAAGCGCGCCGGCCAAACTAAAAAACACAACCTTCCTCGACAAGTGCATACCTTCTCCTTACCTATTCCCTGACTCTGTTGAAGAAACTAACTATTTCACGCAAAGGCGCAAAGACGCCAAGGAAAATGTAGAGCAATCTTCATATTCTTTATTGAAAATCGTGGTTTACGTTATAAAATTTATTCCGATCTTAAAATCTTTGCGGCTTTGCGCCTTTGCGTGAAACTCCTTCCTTTTTTCAGGGGAGTCACGAATAGTTTAGCACAGATTAGCAACCCCCAAAAGCGAACAGTCACGGCTGGGGGCGCGTCAAAGTTTCGCATTTTGCCAGAGCACGGCGCGTTGAAACGCTCCGCTGCCACTGAAAGTGCGTTAGAAACGCCCTGCCCGAACCCGTTTGAACGGGTTTTGTGTACCAGCCTGCGGTTTCAACCGTAGGCCGTGCGAAAAAGTCGACAGGCGGTACTCTGTCACTGCAAAGTCTCTTTAAAAACAACCCGGCTGGCGCGCCGCCAAATCCCAACCGGCTAACACTAACGCCAGAGCATCCCGGTTGCACGGACTCCATTCCGACCTTTTCCCCAAGACCTGACGCACTGCCTGAACGATGCCTCTGAACCATCCGCGCATCACAACACCTCCTTCTTCCTGGGGAACAGACTGCCGGCGACCATCGCCGAGGCCAACACCGTGCCCAGGATGCTCATGTAGAGGAAAGGTTCGGGCGCCCACAGCATCCGGGCCTGGGGATCGAAGGTGTCGGTGAAGCCGAACAGCCACCACACCACAGTCACGGAGAGCACCATTCCCACCCAGATGAGGCGCACCAGCCTGTTTCGCCCACTCTGGAACAGGAAGACCCGCCGCCCCGACCGGAACTGCACGAGCAGAATCGTCCCATAGATGGCGCAAACGATCCCCAACACCAACGCGATACCGAGCGACACCGGGTACTGGTACAAGAAAAGTTCGGCGCCCGGCCACGCCTCCCCAGTCTTCTCCTTGACCCACAGGTTGATGAGTTCCAAGTTCAGGACAACCCCGCCGTTGGCATTGGAAAGGATCACAATGCCGCTGCCCCGACCGGGGTAGACGACAAAGTCGGATTGCCACCCCATACGCGTGCCGCCGCCGAAGATGAAATGCGCGCCGGAGGGAAAATCAATCAGGCCGTGACCCAACCCGTAGGATTCACCCGTGAACAACAGGTCGAACGACGCTTTGGAAAGCACCTCCGAGCCGTTGAGGATGGCCTGGGCGTAACGCGCCATATCGTTGAGCGAGCTATACAGTCCCCCTGCCGCGTCCTCGATGTAAGTCTGGTTGGGAATGGCGTTATAGTACGTGCCGTAGGCGCGGGAAAGCCGGCTCTGCACGGCGGCGTCCCAGACAAACGTGCTGCTCGTCATACCCAGCGGGTTGAGAATGGCTTCCTGCATATACTCGGCATAGGTCTGACCCGTGACCTCCTCCACCAACAGTTGCAAGATGGTGTAACCGCCGCCGGAGTACATCATCGCCTCCCCCGGTTCGCGCACCAACGTGACCGCCCCGCAGCCACGGCTGTCGCCTGTCATGGACGCCTCGAGCGCGGGCAGCGGCTCACCCACCGGGACGCCGGCGCCGTAGCCTTCCAAAGAGATGCCGGCGGTATGGTTAAGCAAGCGGCGCACGGTGACGCCGTTGACATCGTAAGGGGATGGCGGGATGTGCCAGCGCGTCAGATAAGGCTCCACCGGATCGTCCAGGCCGATCCGGCCCTCGTCCACCAACCGCATCACACCCCAGGCGGTCAGACTTTTGGAGACAGAGGCCACCTGATAGAGCGTATCGGGCGTCATAGGGACTTTGGCGGCTCTGTCGGCGTAGCCGAAGCTCTTCGCGTAAACGACTTCGCCCTCCTCGATCAAGGCGACGCTGACCCCCGGCACGTTGTAGCGAGCCATCAGGCCGGGCAAAGTCGCCTCAATCTGGCGAGAAAACTCGATGGGTTCGGATGCCTGGGTCATCGGTACGCCCCATAACCCGCCAATGATCAAGATGATAATCGTTGCGAACGACATTTTCGCCTTTTGCGCCATTTCATAACCTCCTGGAATGAGTCGGCTAACTGCTTTCGCCCGCCTGCGAAAAACCACCCTAAGATCTGCGTCTTTAAGCGCAAGCCTGCGTCAAAACGAGTTTTCGGATAGAGTCTTAGCCACCGACACAAGAAAGTATACCCCATCTATGTCGCGTCCCTATCACTCAATTGTCGCAAGTTTGTAGCAGCCGGCAGCCGTCCACCGCAAAAACTCCCCTCATGCCTAGTACGTCCGTCGCCATTTTGCTCTATGCTATAGGAGACTATTAACCCACTGGATTATTTTGTGCAAGGAGAAAACTATTGGTGAAAGTCCCCTACGATTCCGAAGGGTACGCGCAGGGCGCAACCGCCGTGGAACACCGCCGGGCCTACTGTCACTGCGGCTTCGTGCGGCCCTACCTCGACGAAGTCCCGGCGAAACTCTCACCGACCTTCTGCTGGTGCGGTTCGGGATGGTATCGCCGTCTGTGGGAGGGAATTCTGGGGCAACCGATCAAGGTGGAACACATCGAGACGCTCACCGTCACCCTGAGCGAAGCGAAGGGGCTCTGCGTCAACGAGCGGGATTCTTCGCTTCGTTCAGAATGACGGCACCGTAGTCGGGAGCTTATAAATTTACAAACACTAAAAACCTATCCGAAAATTATAGCAACGATGCGCCGCTAGGCCGACCCTTGCGGCTGAAGCCACTTTTGGGAAGGTGTTTTTTCGTGGGCGAGCTACGCCCGTC
>DAOUGD010000328.1:0-45834 GCA_034429475.1 Anaerolineae bacterium | reverse complement strand
CAAAAATATACAAAAAAAATTTCCCCTCTTTCCCCGCGCGGAGCGCGGAGAAAGAGGGAGGAGGAAGCGACCGATGAACTGGTTCAATCGCCGTCAACCCACCGATAAAGCGACCAACGGGCACCTCGTTGACCTGCGGCAGGTGGTCAAGACCTACAAGAGCGCCGCCGGGGAATTTACGGCGCTCCGGGGCGTGGACATGCGGGTCAGTCCCGGCGAATTTGTCGCCATCGTCGGCAAATCGGGCAGCGGGAAGTCCACCCTCATCAACGTGCTGACGGGCATTGACCGCCCCACGTCCGGCGAGGTGTGGGTCCACGGCGCGGCCGTGCATACGCTCACCGAGGAACAGATCGCCCTGTGGCGCGGACGCTCCATCGGCGTGATCTTTCAGTTCTTCCAACTGCTCCCCACCCTCACCGCCGTCGAAAACGTGCTGCTGCCGATGGACTACGCCGGGACGCTCTCCCGCGCACAGCGCGTCGAGCGGGCGCTGCGCCTGCTGGCTCAAGTCGGCATGGCGGACGTAGCGCACGAGTTGCCGGCCGCGCTCTCCGGCGGCCAGCAGCAGTGCGTCGCCATCGCCCGCGCGCTCGCCAACGACCCGCCGCTCATCACCGCCGACGAACCGACCGGCAACCTCGACTCCAAGACCGCCGACATGGTCTTCCGGCTCTTCCAGGAATTGGTGAATGGCGGCAAAACCGTCCTGATGGTCACGCACGATGACGATTTGGCGACGCGCGCGGGGCGTATGGTGGTGTTGGCGGATGGAATCATCATCCGTCAAACGTCAAACGTCAAACATCAAACAATGACGTTTGACGTTTGACGAAGGGAGAAACAATGAACTCAAGCTCAATTTTAATCACAATGCGCAACGTGACCAAAGCATACAACGGTCTCGCCGGGGCCGTCGTCGCCCTCAAGGGCATTGACCTCGACGTGCAGCGCGGCGAGTTTCTCGTCATCACCGGCAAGTCCGGCGCGGGAAAGACCACGCTCGTCAACGTGCTGGCGGGGCTGGATCGGGCCACGCGGGGCGAAATCTGGGTGGACGGGACGCCGATCCATCGCTTCAGCCCGGATCAGGCGGCGCGCTGGCGCGGGCAGACCGTCGGCGTCGTCTTCCAGACCTTTGAATTGTTGCCCACGCTCACCGTCCTGCAAAACGTGATGTTGCCAATGGACTTCGCGCACCAGCTCACACCGCGCCGCCGCCGCGAGCGGGCCATGCGCCTGCTGGAGCAAGTTGGCATCGCCGAGCACGCCCGCAAGCCGCCCACCGCCGTCTCCGGCGGGCAACAGCAGCGCGTCGCCATCGCCCGCGCCCTCGCCAACGACCCCGCGCTCATCGTCGCCGACGAGCCGACCGGCAGCCTCGACTCCGCCACCACCGCCGCCGTGCTGGACGTGTTCGCCGCCCTCGCCGCCGCCGGCAAAACCGTCGTCCTCGTCACGCACGACAAGGACGTAGCCAGGCGGGCCACGCGCGTGATCACGTTAGCAGATGGCGAAATCGTTAAACGTTGAAAGTTGAAAGTTAAAAGTTGTCACGTTCAATTTTCAACTTTCAACTTTCAACTTTCAACTCACACAGGAGCACGCCATGTTAGGAACCCGATGGTACAAAGTCCTCAACGACCTGTCCGGCAGCAAAATCCGCACCCTGCTCATCGTGCTTTCGATTGCGGTGGGGCTGTTCGCGGTGGGGATGATTGTGAGCGCGCGGACGATCCTGGCGACGGAGATGGATCGCAGTTACGCCGCCATCCAGCCCTCTGACGGCATCGTCCGCACCCTGGAAACCTTCGACGAGGACTTCGTGCGGGCGGTGCGCGCGATGCCGGAGGTGGCGGAAGTGGACGCCCGTCGCGTCCTCGACACGCGCGCCCAGATCGGCTCAACGGATTTAGCGGATTTGAACGGAGTCCCTTCCGTTGAATCCGTTAAATCCGTTGAGATCTCCCTGCGCGTGTTCGCCGTGCGCGACTACAACGCCATGCGCGTTGATTTAATCTTCCCCTCTCCTGGAGGAGAGGGGACAGGGGTGAGGTCCTGGCCGCCGCCGGAGCGCGAGATTCTCATCGAGCGCGCTGCCCTGGCCCTGCTCAACGCGCAGGTGGGCGATGTGCTGACCCTCGAATTGCCGGGCGGACGGACGCGCGCGCTGCGCATCGCGGGCCTGGCGCACGATATGGTGCAGGTGCCGGCGCAGTTCGACGGCACGCCCTACGGTTACATCGCCTTCGAGACGCTGGCCTGGCTCGGCGAGCCGCACGGCTTCAACGAACTGCACGTCCGCGTGGCCCCCCCCTCAGTCCCCCCCGATGGGGGGGAAGCAGGGGGGGATTACATCCGCGCCGTCATCAACCAGGTCAAAGACAAGGCGGAGCGCGCCGGCCTGACCATCCCCCTGACGATGACCGCGGAGCCGGGGATGCTGCCCCTCGACGACATCCTGCAAGCCGTCCTGCTGCTGATGGGCGCGCTCGGCGTGCTGGCGCTCTTCCTCAGCGTCTTCCTGATCCTCAACACCGTCTCCGCGCTGCTGACCCAGCAGAAGCGCCAGATCGGCGTGATGAAGGCCATCGGCGCGCGCACCGGGCAGTTGTTGGGGATGTATTTGACGATGACGCTGCTCTACGGCCTGCTGGCCCTGCTCCTCGCCGCGCCGTTGAGCGTGGTGGGCGCGCGCGAACTCAGCCGGTTCATCGCCGGGATGTTCAACTTCGACCTGCTGCAAACCCGCATCCCGCCGGAAACGTGGCTCATCCAGGCCGCCGTGGGGCTGCTGACGCCCGCGCTGGCCGCGCTGCCGCCCTTCCTGGCGAACCTGCGCGTACCGGCGGCCGAGGCGATGCGCGTGGGCTACCAGACCGGCAAGGGGCGCTTCGGCGCGGGGCTGATTGACCGGATGCTCTCCGGCGCGCGGTTGTGGTTTGCCCGCCGCGTCCTGCTTCGCCCCCTGCTGCTCTCGATCCGCAACACCTTCCGCAGCAAAGGGCGGCTCGCGCTCACGCTCATCACCCTGACCCTGGCCGGGGCGATCTTCATCGGCGTCTTCAGCGTCCAGGCGTCGCTCGACCAGACGGTGGATGACCTGCTGCGCTGGTGGGGGTTCGACGTCATCGCCTACCTCGCGCGCCCCTATCGCGCGGAAAAAATCGTCCAGACCGCCCTGACAACGCCGGGCGTCACCGCCGCCGATGTCTGGTTCCAACTGCCCGCTCGCCGCATCCGCCCCGACGGCACCGAAGGCGACAATATCTACTTCTTCGTTCCGCACCCCGACTCGCCCCTGGTGCCTTCGCCCAAGCTCATCGCCGGGCGCTGGCTGCTGCCGGAGGACGAAAACGCCGTGGTGCTCAGCGCGCTGACGCTGGAAGACGAGCCGGACGTCACGGTGGGCAGCGAGATCGTGTTGAAAATAGCGGGCCGCGAGCGCGCCTTTCGCGTGGTGGGCCTCTGCACGGGGATTCTCGTCCCGATGGGCTACGCCCCCTACCCCTACGTCTCCCGGCTGACGGGCATGGCGGGGATGGGCGGGGCCGCGTTGGTGCAGACAAAGCGGCACGACGCCCAATCCATTGCCGCGACCGGCGCCGCCCTTGAAGCCGCTTTCGAGCGCGCGGGGCTGAGCGTGAGCGACGTCCAGACCGTCATCGGCGAGCGCACCGAAGCCGGGATGAGCTTCGGCATCATCGTGGCGCTGCTGATGGTGATGGCCGCGCTGCTGGCGCTGGTGGGCGGCCTGGGGCTGATGGGCACGATGAGCATCAACGTGTTGGAGCGCACCCGCGAGATCGGCGTGCTGCGGGCGATTGGCGCACCCAACCGGGGCGTGGCGCGCGTCTTCATCGTCGAGGGCGTCGCCATCGGCGTGATCAGTTGGATGCTAGGCGCTGTGTTCGCCCTGCCGCTCGGACGACTCCTCAGCGACGCCGTCGGCCTGCCGCTGATGGGCGCGCCGTTGAGCTTCACCTACTCCACCCTGGGCGTCTGGGTCTGGCTCGCCGCCGTCGTCCTCCTCAGCGCCCTCGCCAGCGCCCTCCCCGCCCGCAACGCCTCGCGGCTGACGGTGCGGGAAGTGTTGGCATACGAATAGCAAGTGGCGAGTTAGGAATTAGGAGTTAGGAGTTAGGAGTGGCGAAGTAGGGGAACAGCGGATCAGCGGATCAGCGATCCCACAACCCATAACTCACAACCCATAACCCATTATGGAGGCACACCATGAAAGCATGGCGATTTTTACTTATCGGGATGTTGTTGACGGGCTGCACGGGGGCTTTGAGCGCGACGCCGGAGCCGACGTTGCCGCCGGTCAAGGCGGACGCGGACGTGATTGCGGTGGAAGGCGCGGTCGAACCGGCGCAGTGGGTGACGCTGCGCGCCGGGGAGAGCACGCGCGTCGCCGAGGTGTTGGCGGCGGAAGGCGACGGGGTACGCGCGGGCGACGCGCTGCTGCGGCTGGACGACGCGGACGCGCGGCTGGCCGTGCAACAGGCCGAGGCCGCGCTGGCAGGCGCGCGGGCGCAGCTTGATCTGGCGCAGGCCGGGACGCGCCCGGAGCAACTGGCCGCGCTGGAAGCGCAGATCGCCGTGGCGGACGCCGCCATCTCCCAGACCACTGCGCTGCTGGCCGTGGCGCGGCTCGGCGGGACAGAGGCGGACGCGGCGGACGCGCAGGCCGCCATCGCCGCCGCCGACTACGCCTACCGGCAGGCCACCGAGGGTCACGACGACACGCTGAAGTGCTTCGACATCCCCCGGCCCGACGGTGGAACGGAGAAAATCTGCCCCGCGCTCGGCACGTATGAGGAGCTGACGCGCGCGCAGATGGAAGCGGCGCAGGCCGCGCTCGCAGCGGCGCAGGCGCAACTGGCTGCGCTGCGCGGGCCATCTGCCGCGACCATTGCGGAGGCGCAGGCCGCCGTAGCCACGGCGCAGGCCCGGCGCGACGCGGCACAAGCGCAGCTCGATCTAGCGCGTTCCGGCGCGACGGCTGAAGACATCGCCATCGCCGAAGCCGCCGTGAAGCAGGCGGAAGCCGCGCTGGCCGCTGCCCGCGACTTGTTGGACGCCCGCACGCTCGACGCGCCCTTCGACGGCATCGTCACCGATGTGGCCGTGCAGCCCGGCGACGCGACGACGGCCGGCAGCGCGCTCGTCACCCTGGCGACGCTCGACCGACGCCACCTCCGCACCAAAGACCTGACCGAATTGAACGTCGCGCGCGTGGCGGAAGGCCAGCCGGTCGCCGTGACCTTCGACGCACAGCCCAATCAGACCTTCACCGGGCGCGTCGCCCGTATTGACCGGCAGGGGCAGGATTACCTGGGCGACGTGGTCTACCCGGTCTTCATCGAACTGGATGAAATGCCGGCGTGGGCGCTGTGGGGGATGACGGCAAAGGGCGAGGTGCGAATCAGCGGATCAGCGGAGCAGCGAGAAAGCGCATCAACGTCCTCCCCAATCCCCAATCCCCAATCCCCAATCCTGGCTTTTGCGGAGGCGGTGATTGAGCCGGAACGGTGGGCGGAGGTGCGGTTTACGGTTCCGGGCGAAGTGGCGGAGGTGTTGGTGCAGCCGAATCAGCGGGTGGAGGCGGGAGAGGTGATCGCCCGGTTGGATCCGTTATATGCGGATGCGGCGGTACGGCAGGCGGAGGCGGCGCTCGCCGTCGCGCAAGCGCAGTTGGCGCAGGCGCAGGCCGGGCCGCGCCCGGAGGCGATGGCCGCCGCCGAAGCGCAGGTCGCCGCCGCCGAGGGGGACGTGGCCCGCGCGGTCGCGGCGCGGAATCAACTGACGGCGGCGGGGCGCGATGCGCAGCTTTCCGCCGTGCGCGCGCAGATCGCGGCGGCGCAGGCCGAGAGGCGGCAGCTTGAAGCGCAGTGGCAGTGGGCCAAGGACGACGGGGACGACGAGCGCGCGCGGGATTTGTGGGAGCAGATTGTGGTGGTGGATCAGCGGATCGCGGCGGCGCAGGCGCGGCTGGCGGCCATTCCGCGCCAGTTTGCGGCGCAGGCGCAGGCCACCGACGCGGGCATCCGCGTGGCCGAAGCCGCCTACACGGCCACGCTGACGCAACTCGCGCTGGCGCAGGCCGGGCCGCGCGCCGAGGAGGTCGCGCTGGCGCAGGCCGCCGTGCAACAGGCGGAGGTCGCGTTGGCGATGGCGCAGGCGGCGCGGGCGCGCACGGAACTGCGGGCGCCGTTTGGCGGCGCGGTCACGCAAGTCCTGGTGGAACCCGGCGATCTCGTCACGCCGGAACGCGCCGTCGTCGTGCTGGCGACGCTCGACCGGGTGCAGGCGGTCACGGTTGATTTGCTGGAAACGGATGTCACGGCGGTCGCCGTGGGACAGGCGGTCACGCTCAGGGCGGACGCGCTGCCGGAGCAGGTCTTCACCGGGCGCGTGGCGCGCATCGAGGCGCAGGCGGTTCTCTATCGCGGGGACGTGACTTACCCGGTCGTCATCGCATTGGAAGGCGACACGGCGGCGTTGTGGTGGGGAATGAAGGCGGTGGTGGAAATTGGGGAGTGAGGCGTCAAACGTCAAACGTCAAGCGTCAAATGTCAAGCGCCAAACATCAAACGTCAAACGTCAAACGTCAAACGTCAAGCGTCAAACGTCAAGCGTCAAAGATAGGGGGGTGGAGCTGCAACCAAGAAATGGAACGCGGAATCTCTATCAATTTTGGATTTTGGATTTTGGATTTTGGGCTGTTGGCGCTTGACGCAACAGGTCTGCAATCTTTTCCGCCAGTTTCTCCAGCGCCGGGGGCTTCAGCATCCAATCCACCGGCGAGGTTGGATTTTTGTCCGCCTGAAGGGTTTCCAGTTCGCCTTCCAACGGGTGGCCGGTCAACAATAAGACCGGTTGGCGCAGGCCGCGTTCTTGCAAGGCGTGCAGCAGCGCGATGCCGCCCATTTCCGGCATGACTACGTCGCTCAGCACCAGCGCGATCTCGGCCTCATGCTCCGCCAACAGGCGCAGCGCTTCGCGGCCGTTGGCCGCTTGCAAGGCGCGGTAGTTCAGCAGCTCCAGGCTTTCGACCAACGCCCCCCGCGCAACGGGGTTGTCTTCCACCACCAGGATAGTAGCGCCGCGACCTTTAGGCAAGCGCGCCTCAACCTCCGGCGCAACCTCCAGCGCGGGCGCGCTCAGAACCGGCAAGTAGACGGTGAAAGTTGCGCCGCGCCCGACCGTCGAGTCTATGGTGATCTGGCCTTCGTGCAAGCCCACGATCCCGTGGACTTGCGCCAGTCCCAGGCCGGCGCCCTGCCCCGGCGCTTTGGTGGTGAAAAATGGCTCGAACATGTGCTCCTGCACCTCCGGCGTGATGCCGGTGCCGGTGTCGGAGACGCAGAGCTGCACCCATTCCCCCGCCGCGAGCGCCGGTAGGGGGGCCGGATGCTGCGCATCGCTGCGGAAGTGCGCCAGGCGAATCTGCAACTCGCCGCCCTCCGGCATCGCGTCGCGGGCGTTCACCACCAGATTCATCAACATCTGCTGCATACTGGTGGGATCGGCGCTCACCAGGTATTCGGCGGCGTCGTGCCAGAAGGTGATGGCGATGGTCTCCGGCAGGGTGCGCTTGAACAATTTGACCTGCTCGTTCAAGAAGGGCAGCAAGTCCATCGGGCGGCGTTCCACCACGGCCCGGCGGCTGAAGTCCAAAATCTGGCGGATGAGATTGGTGGCGTGCTGCGCCTGCTGGTTGATGGTGTGCATCCGCTCGCGGATGCGGTCGGAGATGTCCGGCGCGCGCGCGGTCATCTGTGCATACAACACGATGGAAGCCATGATGTTGTTGAAATCGTGCGCAATCCCGGCGGCCAGTTGACCGACGGCGGCCAGACGCTCTTGCTCCCGGATGCGCCGATCCTGGTCGCGCTGCTGCGTCATATCGCGGATCACCAGCACCCAGCCGCCCGGCGTCGGGCCGGTCTCGGTAGAGCGCGCGATCACCTGGAAGCACCGGTTTCCCACGGTGAGTTCGTGCCACAGCCCTTTGGGCGGCGAGGTCAACACCGTCGCCAAATCCTGATCGCCCAGGCGCGTTAAACAGTCGCCCACATGCGACGCGTCGGCTAATATGCGTAAGTCGTGCTCCGCCATAGGGTTCGCCAGGACAATGCGTTGGTCAGCATCCAACAGCAACATTCCCTCCGGCACAATGTCAATGATCTGCTGGATACGTTGAACTTGCTCCTGAATCTGCATCAACAGGCGCAGCCGTTCTTCCTCGGCTTGCTTGCGCTCCGTGACATCTACCCCGACAGCCCAAGACGCCCATCCCGGTATCGGCGCCTGCTGCGAGATATTGCTCCAGGCGATCACCCGTCGCGCCCCCCCTTTGCAGGTCAACTCAAATTCGAGGTTCTCAAAGTTGTCCTTCTGTTTCTCAATGGTCTCATAGACCCACTCACGATACGCCGCGTCAGGGTAAAGGCGCTGCATCACATCAGGTGTGCGAACAACTTCTTCACGCGTATAGCCGGTCACACGCTCACATTCCTCATTCCAATAAATAATCTCACCTTGCGCATTGAAGGCATCCAGCATCACCGGCATGACGCCAATGATGGTGCGGAAGCGTACTTCACTGACACGCAACGCGGCGGCGGCCTGTTCACTTTCGGCGATAAAGCGCGCTTGTTGAACATTCTGGTAGGCAATACGCGACATCAAACTGGCTAACCGGAACAGGGCCTGGTTGATGTTGGTAAATCGCTCCAACGACATCACCGGCACTTCGAGAAAGGCCTCACGAAACTCGGCCTCGTCGGCCCCGATTTGCTGCGCGTACGCCAGGATTTGGGTTTCGTCTAACGCTTCGTTGCGCACCTGGCCGATCAGCCAGTTGGCAATATGCTGTTCCCCCACCATAATGGCCGCGCCGCCGCTCCAGAGGCCCGCGCTCAAACATGGTTGAACCGTCGGGCCGCCCATATTAGCACGGGCGATCACCGCATCGGAGTGCATACAATTGGCTAATCCCTGGGGAGTTTTACGGACGACCTCTTGACACAGGCGACGAAAATTGCTAGGGCGCGTCAGCAACACGCCCTCCGGGGTGGTGATAAGCGAGGCAACGCCGGTGGCCTTCGCAAAGGCGTCCTGAATGGCCTGGATCTCCGCCAGATCAAAGAGGTCGGTGAAGGCAATGCTCTGCACATCATCCAGGGGGCGTGTCAAGGCAATGATCCGCTGCTGAAGCGCGGCCTCCATCTGTTTGCGCGCCGCAATGTCGCGGATAAACACCTGGTCGGCCGGCTGTCCCTGATAAAGCGTCTCGCCGATGTTTAATTCAACCGGAAGGGCGTGCCCATCTTTGTGAAGAATAGCCAAC
Source organism: Anaerolineae bacterium (assembly GCA_034429475.1). Taxonomy (GTDB): domain Bacteria; phylum Chloroflexota; class Anaerolineae; order B4-G1; family SLSP01; genus JAKQHY01. The sequence goes on along the minus strand of DAOUGD010000328.1, from coordinate 36,476 downwards.
TCGTAAGTTTGCGGAACCAACTCACCGGCTCGCCGCCGGCGTTGATTCTCACGCAGCCGCGACAAGGCGTCGGGCGCGACAAAGTCGCCGATGGGCCGACCCAGCATCTCTTCCACAGCATATCCCTGGAGTTTGGCCAGCGCACTGTTGCAATACTGAAGTATCTCATCCTGCACAATGACCACGCCATCATTGGCGTGTTCCACCAGATTGCGGTACTTGATTTCACTATCACGCAGGGCCGCCTCAGCGCGCTCCCGCTCGGCGATTTCATGCTGCAATCGCTGATTGGTCTGCACCAGCTCGGCGGTGCGCGCCTGCACGGTGTGCTCTAGCTCCCCAGTTAACGCGCGCAGGCGCAGATGGGTCAGCACCCGCGCCAACACCTCTTCCCTTTGCAGCGGCTTGGTGATGTAATCCACCGCTCCAAGCTGGAACGCCTTGACTTTGTGCTCGGTCTCCCCCAGCGCCGTCAGAAAGATGACCGGAATATCCTGCGTAGCCGCATCTGCTTTGAGCCGACGACACACCTCGAACCCGTCCATCCCTGGCATGACGATGTCCAACAGGATCATGGCCGGATGGGTGGCCTGCGCCCGCGCCAACCCTTGGTCGCCGCTGCGCGCGATCAGGATTTCAAAGTCGTACTCGAGCAGATAGTCGCTCAGCGTCGCCAGATTGTTGGCGTTATCGTCAACAATCAGGATGGTCGGCGCCGGTGTGCCCGGCGTAGCCAGCGGTTGTTCGGTCATTGGATGGGCCTCCTACCATAGTCCGTTAGTCGTCAGTCAGGTAGTCAAACAAGCAAAAGAGCTAGGGTTGGTAGTAACGGCTTCAGCCGTCCCAGAAACCGCTAAAGCGGTTACTACGAACCCAATCTTTGATCTACTGATGCCGATATTCGGTTCTCAGGCTTCAGGTTTCGCATTTTCGGCGGGCGGTTCCAGCAGCGCGCGGAGTTGGTCTTCCTCGAAATCACGCGCCAGGCGCTCCAATTGCGCCGCAAAGAGCGCATAACGGGCATCCTGCTGCCCGATTTCGAGCGCGCGTTGGCGCAGCGCGTGGAAGTTTCCCCGCTGCAAGAGCGCGCGCAACGCGGCTAACTCTATTTCGGGCGGCAATGCCAGGGCTGCGGGCGCCGCATCAGAGACAGCCGCCGGAGAAACCGCTTGCGCCTGGTAAATCCATGTTACCCGGAGATGGGCAGCCATCAAATCGAAAAGTTGCGCCACATGGATCGGTTTGGGGATAAAGGCGTTGCAGCCGGCCACAACGCTGGCCTGCCGATCTTTCTCGAAGACGCTGGCCGAGGTCGCCAGGATTACTGTGTCCTGTAGCTCCGGGATATGCCGGATGGCCTGCGTCGCCTCCACGCCGGTCATCACCGGCATCACCAAATCCATGATGATGAGTTGCGGCCGCGTCGCCTGCGCCTGCGCCACGCCCTGCTGTCCATCCGCCGCCTCCGTCACCACAAAACCGAGCGGCGCCAGCAGGTTGACGAGCACGAGGCGGTTGTAGGGCTTGTCGTCCACCACCAGCACGCGCAGGGGATACTCGCCGACGGTGGTGTAGCCCAGAATGGCGTCCGAAGGCGTCGTCGGGGCTGCCGCAGCGATTTCCACGACCGGCAGTGCGATCTCGAACCAGAAGGTGCTGCCGCGTCCCGCTGCGCTCTCGACGTGCAGCTCGCCGCCCATCGCACGCACCAACTGCTGGCTGATCACCAACCCCAGGCCCGTGCCCTCCGCGCGCTGCTGCACCGCGCCAACTTGCTCGAAGGGCTGGAACAGCCGCGCAAGCTGTTCGGGGGTCATGCCGACGCCGGTGTCGGAGACCTCGAAATGGAGTAAGGAGTAAGGAGTAAGGAGTAAGGGGTAAGGAGTAAGGGGTAAGGAGGGTTGAGTATTGCCACTCTCTACCTCATCCACCCTGCTACCTACTTCATTCTCCCTACTCCCTACTTCATACTTCTTACTCCCGACCCGCAATGTCACCTGGCCCGCATCGGTGAACTTGACGGCGTTGCCGAGCAGGTTGAGGAGCACCTGGCGCAGGCGCGTTTCATCGGCGCGGACGCCGGCGGGCAAGTCGCCCTGCGGCTCGTAGCTGAAGAGGAGATCCTTTTGCTCGGCGCGCGCGGCGATGATGCCGGCAATCCCGGCCATAAATTCGGGGAAGTCGAAGTCGGCGGGATACAAGTCCATCTTACCGGCCTCGATCTTCGCCAGATCGAGGATGTCGTTGATCAGTGTTAAAAGATGTTCGCCGCTTTGCTGGATGACATGGAGGCCATCTGCCTGGTGCGTGGTCAGAGACCGGTCGCGGTTGAGAATCTGGACGTAGCCCAGAATGCCGTTGAGGGGTGTGCGCAGTTCGTGGCTCATGTTGGAGAGGAAATCGCTCTTGGCGCGGTTGGCGACTTCGGCCTGCTCTTTAGCCTGTTGCAGCTCGCGGGTGCGTTCCGCCACCTGGGTTTCAAGGCGTTGCTGCTGACATTTCAAGCCCTCAACGCGCGCGCGGTAAAGGCTCAACACGCCGCCCACGACGACCAATCCCACCAACGTCTGGAACCACGCCGTCTTCCAGATGGGCGGGGTAATGTGAATTTTGAGCGTCGTCCCTTCCTCATTCCAGACGCCGTCGCTGTTGGAGCCTTTGACGCGGAAGGTATACTCGCCGCCATTGAGGTTCGTGTAGGTGGCGAAACGCCGTTTGGCGGTGGTGTAGTTCCAGTCTTTGTCGAAGCCCTCCAGTTTGTAGGCGTACTGGTTCATCTCCGGGGAAGAATAGCTCAACGCCGCAAACTCGAAGGAGAAGACCGAGTCTTTGTAGGTCAGGGCGAGTTTATCCAGCAACGAGATGGCTTTGGGCAACGGCGACTCCAGCCCGATGGCGACGGATTTGTTGAACAACTGGAAGTCGGTAAGCACAACAGGCGGAACGTAGGGGTTGTCCACGATGTCTTCGGGGTAGAACATGTTGAAGCCGTTCTTGCCGCCGAAGAACAACGCCCCATCCCGGCTTTTGCAGAACGACGAGATGCTGAATTGAGGGCCTTGCAAGCCATCGCTCGCGTCGTAATTCTTGAACGTTTCTGTGCGCGGGTCAAAGCGCGACAGTCCGTTGAAAGTACTTATCCAGAGATATGGCCCACCCTGGGCGGTCGGAATATCATCCTCCAGTATCCCCACAATCGCCGTGTTGGGTAGCCCATCAGCCTTGGAGTAGCGCTTGAAGGTTCCGGCGACTCGATCAAAACGGTTCAACCCGTCTAACGTCCCCACCCACAGCACCCCGGCTGAATCCTCGAAGATAGCCGCAACCGTGCTGCTGCTCAATGTGGTGGGATCGTCGGGGTTGGGGCGGTAATGGGTGAAGCGCCCACTCTCCCGGTCGAGTTGATCCAGCCCGACCGTGTTGCCGACCCAAAACGCGCCGGTAGTATCTTCATAGATAACCGTCACCTGATTGTTGTTCAGACTGTCGGGATCATTGCCATCGTGCTCGTAAGCGGTGAACTGCCCGGTTTCCCGGTCCATGCGATTGAGTCCGCCGCCGCGGGTGCCGATCCACAAGACGCCGGCGCGATCTTCGAAAATGGCCCACACGCTGTTGTCACTCAGGCTGTGCGGATCAGCGGGGTCATTGCGGTAACGGATAAAACGCCCGGAGGCGCGGTCAAAACGGTTGAGGCCAGCGCTCTCGGTGCCAATCCATAGCGCGCCGCTCCGGTCTTCGTAGACAAACCGCGCCTGATTGTCACTGAGGCTGTCGGGGTTGCTGGGGTCGTGTTGGTAGGCGGTGAACTGGCCGGTGGCCCGGTCAAGATAATTGAGGCCGCCGCCGATGGTCCCCACCCAGATGCCGCCGGACTGATCCTCCTCGATGGCCCACACCAGGTTGCTACTCAAGCTATGCGGGTTAGCGGGATGGGTTTGGTAATAGGTAAACTTGTGCTTGGCTCTGTCAAAAAGATTCAGTCCGTTCAGAGCGCCGATCCAGACGACGCCGGAACGATCTTCATAAAGCGACCAGATACCGTCGTTGCTCAAGCTGGTGGGGTTATTTGGCTCAGACCGATAATGGGTGAACTCGGCTGTGCCAGAAGCGGCCACGATAGCCGGGTCGAGCCGATTGAGTCCGCCGCCATAAGTTGCTACCCACACTATTCCCAGGTGGTCAATCAGCACAGCCCGGACGACGGTATTGCTCAGGCTATAGGGGTCGTCAGGATCGGGCTGGTAACGGGTGATGCGTCCGGTAGCCGGATCGAGGCGGTTCAGCCCGCCCTCCGTGCCGATCCATAGCGCGCCGAAAGCATCGGCTGCCAGCGCCGTCACCTTATCGAAGCTCAGGCTGTGCGGATCGTCCGGGTTGTGACGATAGGCTGTAAATTGCTCGCCGGCGCGGTCAAAGCGGTTCAGTCCGCCGCCATAGGTCCCTACCCACAACGTCCCCGTTTGATCTTCAAAGATAGCGCGAACGCCGTTGTGGCTCAGACTGTGCGGATCAATGGGATCATTCTGATAATGGGTAAATTTGCCCGTTTTGCGATCAAAGCGGTTGAGGCCGCCGTTCTCAGTGCCGATCCAGAGCGCCCCGTCCGCATCCTCGTCAATGGCCCACACCTTGTTGTCGCTCAGACTGTCGGGGTTGGCCGGATCATGCCGATAGATCGTGAATTGCCCACTGGCCGCGTCGAACCGGTTCAACCCATCCGACGTGCCGATCCATAACACGCCTTCCCTGTCTTCATACAACGCCAGAATGAAATTGTTGCTCAGACTGTGGGGATCGTCCGGCGCATTCCGGTAGGTGATAAAGGTGTACCCGTCGTAGCGATTCAGCCCGTCCTCCGTGCCGAACCACATAAACCCTTGCCGATCCTGGACTGTGCTGAGGACCAATGCGCTGGAAAGCCCTTGCGCGGTGGAGATGCGGTCGAAGCGAATGTCCGGCCCCTGCTGCGCCCCCACGCCAGACGTCCAACCCAATGCACAGACCGCCGCCAACATCAGGCCGGCGACTTTGCGCCAGAAGTTCCCCTTCCCAACTTCACGTGACGTTTTCAAAGGTTCCCTCCCCACGGAAATAACAGGCATACAGAAGCAAGGACTAAAAAATCCGTTCTAATCCGTTCAATCCGTTGACAAGTTTTCTTAGCCGCCGCTCACCGCCCCGCCAGGTATTGCAGAATCTCCGCCTTGTGTCGCGCGCCATACGCGCTGCCGGGATCATGCCCACAGCGGCGGCAGGTGAGATCGTAGGCGGAGTTGAGCGTACCGCACGCCGGGCAGGCGTAATGCTCCAGCATCTCGGCGTACCACTGCTCGTAGCCGACCTCCCGGATGCGCGCCTGCGCTTCCCACAGTTCCAGCCGGTGAGGGCGCGCGGCCTGGAACGCCGTCAACTCGGCGCAGGGATACTCGCTGCACGCGCCGCAGAAATCCAGTCCTCGCTCTGCCGCGCACGCAGCCATCTTGCAGGTGGCGCAGTAGGCCATGCGCTTCTCGGCGCGGCAGCCGTGACATTCCGTGTCCACGACCGTGCGCCCGCTGCGCGCCGCTGACTTTGCCAGCCGCTCCGGGTCTTCCATCGAACCGATGTAAATCGTACAGGCCGGGCAAAACAGCCCGCACACCGCCGCCAATGTCTTATCGGGTTGTAGTTCCTGGTTCATGATTACCTCCCAAATTGCTGATCTTATTACCATTATGCGATGCAACCCCCGACAAGTCAAACCGAGATTGACGCATCGTCATCATGGGACGAAAATAGCGTGTGAAGATTTCTCAACGGATTCAACGGATTGGAACGGATTTTCCGATCCTCTCATTCTGTGAATCCTGTTATCATTGGAGGAAAACCGATGAGCGCAAACCCTTTACCCCGGATTCAAATGAGCGACAATGGCCGCTTCCTGCAAACGGAAAGCGGCGACCCGTTCTTCTGGCTGGGCGACACGGCCTGGGAGTTGTTCCATCGCCTGACGCGCGAAGAAGCGGAAGTGTACTTCCAGAATCGCCAGGAGCGGCGCTTCAACGTCATCCAGGCCGTCGCGCTGGCCGAGATGGACGGGCTGAACACGCCCAACGTCTACGGCGACTGCCCCCTGCTCTACAACGATCCCACCCGCCCCAACGAAGCCTACTTCGCCTACGTGGATGAGTTGATCGAGAGGGCGGCGGCGCACGATCTCTACATCGGGTTGCTGCCGACCTGGGGCGACAAGGTGAATCACCAGTGGGGCGTCGGGCCGCGCATCTTCGACCCGGAGAATGCGCGCGGCTACGGGCGGTTCCTGGGGGAACGCTACCGCGAGCGGACCAACGTGCTGTGGATTTTGGGCGGCGACCGACCGGCCATCCACATGGAGCATGACTATCGCCCGATCTGGCGGGCGATGGCGGCGGGGCTGGATGAGGGCATGGGGCGGCGCGCGTTCAAGACGTACCACCCCTGCGGCGGAACGTCCACCTCGGCGTGGCTGCACGAAGAGGACTGGCTAGACATGAATATGATGCAGTCCGGGCACGGCGGCGGGCATGACGTGCCGGTGTGGGAATGGGTGGCCCACGATTACCACTTGCAGCCGGTCAAGCCCACGCTCGACGGCGAGCCGAACTACGAAGATCATCCCGTCAACCCCTGGCCGAAGTGGGATCCGGCCAACGGCTACTTCCGCGACTACGACGTCCGCAAGCAAACGTACCGCTCGGTGTTCGCGGGCGCGTGCGGCGTGACCTACGGCCATCACTTCATCTGGCAGATGGTTGACGAGACCCGCCCGCCGGTGAACAACGGCGACGAATGGATGTCCTGGCGCGACGCCATCCTGCGGCCCGGCGCGGCGCAGATGCAATACCTGCGCGCCCTGCTGGAATCGCGCCCGTACTTCACCCGCGTGCCCGATCAAAGTCTGCTTGCAGAGGAAGGAGAGGGACGGCACCACCGGCGCGCCACCCGCGATCAACACGGCCACTATGCTTTCGTGTACCTGCCGCTGCCCCTGCCGGTCACGGTCAGGCTGGCGGCCTTGTCCGGTAAAAGGGTCAAAGCCTGGTGGTACGATCCGTGCAGCGGCGCGGCGCTGACAATCGGCTCGTTCCCCACCCATGGAGCGCACACCTTCACGCCGCCGGGCCATCGGCCGGATTGGGTGCTCGTCCTTGACGATGACACCCAACCTTATCCCGCGCCCGGCCAATGAATTTGCATTGACCGCCACAGCAAGAAAATTTGGACGCAGATAAACGCTGATGAACGCTGATTTTTAAAAAATTATCTGCGTGAATCCGCGAAAATCTGCGTCCTGATTTTTCTCTCAGGCTTCTATGGGGAAGCCTTACGTTTCACGCCTCACGTTTCACGCAACAACTTCACCACAAACGCGCTGCCCTGCCCCACCTGGCTTTCCACTTCCAGCGCGCCGCGTTGCGCTTCGGTGAGGGCGCGGGCGATGGAGAGGCCCAGGCCAAAGCCCGGCGTGGAGCGCGAGGTGTCGCTGCGGTAGAAGCGGTCGAAGATGCGCGCCTGCAATTCCGGCGACAGGCCCGGCCCGGCGTCCTGCACGCGGAGGACGATGTGGCGATCGTTGTCGCTCAGCACAAGGCTAATAGGGCCATGCGCGTGTTTGATGGCGTTGTCGAGCAGGATCAGCAGCACCTGCTTGAGCGCGTCCTCGTTGGCCTGCGCGATCAGCCCATCGGGGCCGGCGACTTCGATCTGGCGGTCAGGGGCCAGCAGGCGTCCCTGCCGACAAACATCCTCCACCACGGTCCTGATTTCCACCGGTCCCAGGGCCAACTTACGCCCGGCGTCGGAGCGCGCCAACACCAACAGATCGCTCACCAGGCGGCTCAACCGTTCACTCTCGCTGATGAGGTCGTCGAGGATGTCGGCGCGGTCGGCGTCGGGAAGGGGCGGATTGCGTTCCAGCAAGGCCAGATTGCCCCGGATAGTCGTCAGTGGGGTGCGCAGTTCGTGCGACACGTCGGCGACGAAGTCGCGCTGGACTTGCAGGGCGCGCGTCACTTGCTGATACCCTACTTCCAGTTGGGATAACATTTCGTTGAACGTCATCGCCAGTCGCCCCAGTTCGTCGTTAGGACCGGTGTGCTGGACTCTTGAGGAAAAGTCTCGCGCTTCGCCAATCTCGTGCGCGGTCTGGGTGATGCGGTGGATGGGCCGCAGGGTGACGCCGGAGAGCGTCCAGCCCGCGCCAAACGCGATCACCGTGGTCAACGCGCTGCCGGTGAGGAGGGTGACGCCCAGGGAACGCAGCGCGCGGTCGCGGTCGGCCAGGGAGCGCGCCAGTTGGACGATGCCGGTAACTTCACCATTGACGATAACCGGTTGGTTATAGACCAGCAGGCGGCCCTCGTCGTCGTGAGTAATCTCAACCCATGACTCGCCCGCTTGCAGTTTTCCCAGGCCATCGGCGCTGATCGCAAATGCCATGACTTCTTCATTTTGAGGGATGGCGAAGGGCACGCCCTCAGCGTCCAGGATGCGCAGCATATCGCGCGGACGGCGATCACGCACCAGGGGTTGCAACACCTGCCGCGCTTTATCGCCTTCTGGGCCTTCATTGCCGGCCACTCCCGGCAACGGCGCGCGCCAGCCCAATTCGTGCTGCGCCCGTGACCACCCCGCCACCATCGGCTCAACGGATTTCACCAGGTCTTTTTCCACTATCGCCAGGGTATAACGCGACTGGGCGACATACAACACCCCACTAAAAATCAGAAGGGTGAGGGCCAGGATGGTGGTATAAAGAACAGTCAGGCGCAACCGGATGGACATAAGTTAGGCTTCCTCGCGCAGGACGTACCCCACGCCGCGCACAGTTTGGATGAGGCGGGAGTCCCCTTCGCCCTCCATCTTTTTGCGGAGATAGCCGACGTACACTTCGATCACGTTGTCGTCGCCGACGAAATCGTAGCCCCAGACGTGGTTGAGAATCTGCTTGCGTTCCAACACCTGGTTGGGATGCCGCATCAGCAGATGCAGCAGATCAAATTCGGTGGGGGTGAGCGTGAAGGGGCGATCCTTGCGGCGCACTTCACGCGAGGTAGGATCAAGGGTGAGATCGCCAAAGGAAAGCGGCGCCGAAATCTCCGCAGCGCCAGAACGGCGCAGCAGCGCGCGCACGCGCGCCACCAATTCCGGCGAGGCAAACGGCTTGACGAGGTAATCGTCCGCGCCGCGCTCCAGGCCCTCGACGCGATCCTGCACAGCGTCGCGCGCCGTCAGCATCAGGATCGGCACGTCGTTCTGCTCCATCCGCAGCGCGCGGAGGACTTCCACCCCGTCGAGTTTGGGCAGCATCCAGTCGAGAATCACCACATCAGGGCGCACGGCGTACACCTGCGCCAGCGCCGCTTCCCCGTCCAGCGCCGTGCTGACGTCAAACCCCTCGTAGGTCAACGTCCGCTGCAACATCTTCAGCAATTTCTCGTCGTCGTCCACAATAAGAACTTTTTCCATCGTTTACGCCTCACTTACGGTGTGATGGGAAATGAGTAATGAGTAAGAAGTAATGGGTAATGGGTAATGAGTAAGAAGTAATGAGTAATGAGTAGAGAATAAGGCGACCGCGCCTTACTCATTACTCATTACTCGTTACTCATTTCTCGTTTCTCATTTCTATTATACACGGCTACCTGAGAAGAGCCTGGGGAGTGGCTGAAGATTCGCTGAGAAACCGCCACGAATTCTCAGGGAACTCTCAGCTATTTCTTGGAATGTTCACAGATGGCGGCGGTAAACTACCAGGGTAAAACAAAAGGTAATGAGAAACGAGTAATGAGTAAAACTACTCATTCCTCATTACTCGTTTCTCATCACTCATCACTCATAAGGAGCGTGTAATGTTTCGTAAAAAGTGGTTTTGGATTGTGTTGATTCTTCTTGTACTGGCCGGAGGCGGATACGCCGCCTACACGGTCTGGTTCGCCCCCAAGGAGGTGGCGGAGACGACACCGACGCTGGAGACCGGCACGGTGACGGTGGGGGATTTGACCATCTCGGCCACCGGCTCCGGGCAGTTGGTGGCCTCGGCGGAAGTCAACCTGGCCTTCAGCGCCAGCGGCAAGCTCGAGGGGCTGACCGTCGAAGTCGGCGATACGGTCAAGGCCGGGGACGTCCTGGCCTGGATGGATGACACGTCGGCGCGGCAGGCAGTGGGAGAAGCGCAGCAAGCGGTGTTGCAGGCTGAGCAGTCGTTGGCGTTGGCCGAGGCGCAGGCCGAGCTAACGTTGATGCAGGCGCAGGCGGCCTACGACACAGCCAAGAGCGATTGGGAAGACCTGGTCGCCTGGGCGCCGGATGAGGAAGAAATCGCGCTGGCGCAGGCCAACCTCACCAGCGCGCAATCGTCCTACCAGAACACCGTCGCCAAGTCCCGCGTGGATCAGACGATTTCCTCCCGCATCAGCCTGGATCAGGCCATCGCCAGCCTGGCCGACGCGCAGGAGACTTACGCCAATGCCATGGCCGCCGGCCGCGACTGGGAGAAGGACATCACCACCACCCGCGAGAACGCCGCCGCGGCCCTGCTCAAAGCGCAGCAAAACCTCGAAGTGGCGCAGGCCAACTACAACTTAGCCACGATCAACAGCACCGCCGCCGACATTCAGAGCGCCAGGGCCAAAGTCCTGAGCGCGCAGACCGAGCTAGAAACGTTGCAAACGGCGCCGGATGCCGCCGAAATCACCGCCGCCGAAATCAAAGTCCACGAGGCGACCCTGGCGCTGGAACAGGCCAAATTCGCGCTGGCGGACGTGGGCGACGGCAAGACGGCGGCGGCCCGCGACGCGGAGTTGGCGTTGGAACAAGCCCGGCTCAACCTGACGAACGCCCAGACGACGCTGGCCGGCGCCACCCTGATCGCGCCCTTCGACGGCACGGTCACGGCGGTGAACGGCGAAGTGGGCGACACAGTCAACGGGACGGTCATCGCCCTGGCGAATCTGGGCGCGCCGCTGCTGCAATTCTGGGTCGAAGAAGCGGACATGGGCAGCGTCGCCAAGGGGTATCCTGTCAAAATGATCTTTGAAGCCCTGCCCGACTACGTCTACAGCGGTGAAATCGTGCGCGTGGACCCGATGCTCACCACCGTCGGCAACACCTCGGCGGTGCAGATTTACGCCAGCATCAACGTGAGCGAGTACCCGGTAACGCTCTTGGGCAGCATGAACGCGGACGTCGAAATCGTGGCCGGCGAGGCCAAGAACGCCCTGCTCGTCCCCGTCCAGGCTCTGCGGGAAATGGAGGACGGGCAGTACACGGTCTTCGTGGTCAAGGAGGATGGCACACTGGAAACGCGGGTGGTCGAAGTGGGGCTGATGGATTACGTCAACGCCGAAGTGAAATCCGGTCTGGCGCAGGGCGAAGTGGTCAGCCTGGCGAATGATACGGGCAGTTCGACCACCATCCAATCCAGCATCAACACCCAGCAGCAGATGATGGGCGGCCCGCCCGATGGCGGCGGCTTTATGCCCGGAGGGATGCCGTGATATGGCGCGCACACTCATTGAAATCCAGGATTTGAAAAAGGTCTACGGAACGGATACCGTTCAAGTGCAAGCGCTGCGCGGGGTCAATGCGAAGGTCGAAGAAGGCGAGTTTGTGGCAATCATGGGGCCGTCCGGTTCGGGCAAGTCTACCCTGATGAACATCCTGGGCTGCCTGGATCGCCCCACCGGCGGCGTCTACATCCTCGACGGCGAGGACGTCAGCAAGCTCAGCAAAAACGAGTTGGCGCGGGTGCGCAATCAGAAAATCGGCTTCGTCTTCCAATCCTACAACCTGCTGCCCCGGCTCAACGCGGTGAAGAACGTGATGTTGCCCCTGCTCTACAACAGCAACAACGGCAAGAGCGACGCCGAACATTACCAGGATGCCGTGGCGGCGCTGGAACGAGTCGGACTGGGGGATCGCCTCCAACACAAGCCTAACGAAATGTCCGGCGGGCAGCAGCAGCGGGTCGCCATTGCGCGCGCGCTCATCAACGCCCCCGCCATCATCCTGGCCGACGAGCCGACCGGCAACCTGGATACCCGCTCCGCCGAGGACATCATGCGGCTGATCCGCGAGCTAAACGATCAGGGCGCGACCATCGTGATGGTGACGCACGAACTCGACATCGCCGAACACGCCGACCGCGTCATCTACCTGCGCGACGGCGAGATCATCTCGGACAAACTGCACGCCAGCTACATCGCGCACCTGCATAATGGGGACAATGGGAAGGCGAGTTAGGAGTTAGGAGTGAGGAATGAGGAGTGAGGAGTGAGAAAATTCCTAATTCGCAACTCCTAACTCCTAACTCCTAACTCGCAACTCCTAACTCCTAACTCGCAACTCGCATACGGAGGAACTATGAGCCTATCAAAAACACTAAAAATCGCCTGGGAAGGGCTGATGTTGAACAAAGTGCGCTCGTTTTTGACGACGCTGGGGGTCATCATCGGGGTGGCCGCGGTCATCGTGATGCTGGCGGTCAGCGCGGGCGCTGAGGCGGACATCGCCGATCAGATCAACGCCCTGGGCGCGAACTTGATTATGATCTCGCCCTCCTTCACCCGTGGGGGATTTGGGGGCGGCAATGCGGCGAGCCTGACCTACGCCGACCTGCCCACCATCCGCGACAATATTGACGGCGTCAGCGGGGTGTCGGCGGAGCAGAATACGACACAGGACGTGAAAGGCGAGAATAGCACCCTCACCGACATCGCCATCGTCGGCACCACCTCCGGGTTCGTCCACGTCCACGAGTACGAAGTAGCCCAGGGCCGCTTCATCACCGACCAGGACAACGACCGCGCCAACAAAATCGCCGTGCTGGGATACGACATCGCCGCCGAGTTGTTCGGCGCGGGCGTCAATCCCGTGGGGCAATCCATCACCATCGGCAAGGTCAAGTGTACCATCGTCGGCGTGATGGCCGAGAAAGGCGTGGTCGGCACCACCGACTACGACAACCGTATCTACATCCCGATCACGACCGTCTTCAAGAAATTCGTCAACAGCCGGTTTGGCGGTACCACCCTGCGCATCGTCTACGTCTCGGCGGAAAGCAAAGAGGTGATGGACGACGTGATGGAGCATCTCAACACCCTGGTGATGCAAATCCTGGGGACGGACGCAAGCGCGCCGGGCTTCACCCTGACGACGCAGGACAGCATCATTGACATGCGCGCCTCCACCACCGAAACCTTCCGCAACCTGTTGGGCTGGGTGGCCGGCATCTCGCTCATCGTCGGCGGCATCGGCATCATGAACATCATGCTGGTCAGCGTCACCGAGCGCACCCGCGAGATCGGCCTGCGCCAGGCGTTGGGCGCGCGGCCCCGCGACGTGCAGTTGCAATTCCTCTTCGAGGCGGTGATGCTGAGCCTGATCGGCGGGCTGATGGGCGTCCTGTTTGGCGTCGGCGGCGCCTACCTCTTCAACACCTTCGGCTCGATGCGCGCCGAATTGGTGATCAGCTCCATCCCGCTCTCCTTTGGCGCGGCGGCGGCTGTCGGCATCTTCTTCGGCTACTACCCCGCCACCCAGGCGGCCAAGCTGGATCCGATTGTGGCGCTGCGGCGGGAATAGCGAATAACAAATTACGAATTACGAATCTTATGAGGGAAATACAAATGAAACCAAGAACTTTGTTGATAATGCTCTTGTTGGTCAGCGTGTTGCTGTCGGGATGCCAGCAAGCAGAAGCGACGCAGAGCGTAGCGACAACAACGCAAAGTGGGAACAAGACCACCTCCACGGGGAAGACAAACCCCGGCAACACACCCAGTCCCGCCAACACCCCGAACCCCGCCGCCGAGGCGCGCCCTAACGAAGAAGCGCCTGGGGGAGCTGCACCTGGCGGTATGCCCGACGGAGAATTCCCCAGCGGTATGCCCGGATTGGACACACTCAACCGCCTCGCACTGGGCACGTTCAAGTTGGAAGGCACAGAGAACGCCGTCACAGCAGCACAAGCGGCGAATCTCCTGCCTCTCTGGCAAGCAATTCGGGATGGAAGCGAGAACGGCGCCGACAGCGACGCCGCCGTGACGCAAATCCAAGCGCAGATGACCGAAGCCCAGCTCACAGCAATCGAAGCGCTGGGACTGACCTTCGAGGACCTGCAAACCTGGCTACAAGAGCAGGGCATCGAAATGCAAGCGCCAACCGACCGACAAGGCGGCGGGCAGCCCCCGGCGGACGGGCAAAGCGACATACAGCCTCCAGTGGAGGGGCAACCTCCGGCGGGGGGACAAGGCGACCAGCCCCCGGCGGATGGGCAACCTCCGGCTGATGAGCAGGACGACATGCAGCTCCCGGCCGATGGACAAGGCGGCCCCGGCGGCGGCCCCGGTGGAAGGCGCGGCGGAATGTTCGGCGGCAACCTCCTGCTAGAACCGCTGATCACGCTGCTCACCGCGCGCACGGCGGAATAGCGAATTGCGAATTGCGAATAGCAAATTGCGAATTACGAATTACGAATTACGAATTACGAATTGCGAATAGGGAGAAGAATTGTGAAGAAGTTTAAGCCATACTCATTCGGAATCTTACTGGTGGGGTTGGCGCTCATCGCCATTCCTCTGACGGGATGCAAGCAGGCCCAATCCAACGGGGAGGTTGAAGCCGCGGCCACCGCCGTCACCTATGGCGGACGCCTGCGCACGGATTACACCGACGCCCTCGGCGCTGCCGACCAACTCGCGTTGGGACTACTGCGCCTGGAAGACACGGCCCATGCGACGACGGCAGAGCAAGCGGCAAAAACGCTGCCCTGGTGGACGATGTTGCAGGGCACTGCGCTCAAGACGGACGCCGAGCGGCTGGCCGTCGTCAAGCAGATTGAGGACACGCTGACCGAGGCGCAGGTCGCCGCAATCCAGGAGATGCAGCTTACGCAAGCTGACGCGCAGGCGTGGCTTCAAGAACAAGGCCCGATGCAGATGGGGCAGGGCGGCGAGATGCCCTCTGGCGGCGACATGCCCTCCGGCGGCGGAAGACCTTCCGGCGGCGCGATGCCTTCCGGCGACATGCAACCGCCCGGCGGGCAACAGGGCGGCTTCGGCGGCAATATGTCCGATGCCGACCGCGAAGCGATGCGCGCGCAGTTTGAAGCTATGAGCGACGAAGAACGCGCCAAGATGCGGGAACAGTTCGCCGCGCAGGGCGGCGGACGGACTGCGGGCGGGGGAGCGTCGATGGGCGCATCTGGGCTGCTGCTGCGCGCCGTCGTAAGGCTCCTGACCGAGCGCAGCGGCCAGGCGCCGGCCGAGCCGCCCACGTCAGAGACCGCAACGTCTGAAGCGACAGCAGCCGCGCCAGTCCCCACCGCCACGCCCACCATTGAGCCGACCTCAACGCCGCTGCCGCGCGTCACCCTCGAAGTCCTGAAGACGCCCACGCCGACAACGACGTCCACCCCCACCGTTGCAACCGCCGCAACCACTGCGGCGGCGAAACCGGCCACGGCACAGACGGCCACCACGGCCAGTTCAGCGGCCACCGCCACGCCGGAAGCCGCGCTATCCGCCGCCGTGACGCAGGGGGCGTTGACGCAGAAGACCGACACCGACCCCGGCCCGCCGCTCACCATCGAAGTGACCACGAACTACGCGGAAGCGAACCCCAACCTGGAGGGCGGGCTGATCTACCACGTCGCCGGGTTCGTGCGCAACCCCACCGAGGAAACCTACCAGGTCACGGCCGTCCACGTCACCTTCTTCGACGCCAGCGGCTTCCGGGGCGCGTTCTACGCCTTCCCTCCCCGCCCCGGCCAGCGCGGCATGAGCGGCGAATGGATCGCACACGGCGCAATGGCAGCGGACATCGTCTGCCCGCTGCTGGGGCCGGGGGAAGCCTGCCCCTTCACCGCCGAGATCGCCGCGCAGGACATGGCCTCGTTCCTCGTTCACCCGGACGCAAAGATCGCGGAGTGGCACGAATCGGTGCCCGTCACCCTGAGCGACCTGAAAGCGGCGGACACCGGAACCGGCTACGTGCGCATCACCGGCACGGCGACCAATCCCAATAGCTACGCCATCAAAAACGTGAACCTCTCCGGGATGCTTCTCGACACGGGGGGGCAAATGGTGAGCCTGGGTAACGGTCTCGTAACGCACCTCGAAGCCGGCGCATCCACCGCCTTCGAAGTGTACGTGCCGAAAGAAGCCTACGCCAGCTTCCAGGTCACGGCGCTGGCCGAACAAGTCGCGCAATAACGAGTCAAACGCCAGCCGTCAAACGTCAAACGTCGTTCTTTCCGGCGTTTGACGTTTGATGGTTTATGAGGTAAGTTTCTTATGATAATGTTGGTGTATTCTCAGACGGAGGTTTTGATATGAACACCATAACAAACCAACCTAAACTCTGGACGGTTATCGGAATCGGTATACTGTTCTTGCTCGTGGGGTTGGGATGCCGCATTACCGGCCCCAGCACAGTCCCGGCGACCGCCGCGCCGGTGGCCGTGATGGTGGTGGCGACGCCTACACCCAGCGCGCTCCCCACCCTCAACGCCGCCGACAACGCTGGGGATGTGCAAGCGTTTCAGTCGCGCATCATCGCTGTCTACAAAACCACCAGTCCGGCAGTCGTCAACATCACCAACCGGAGCTATGCATATAGCTTCTTCGGGCAAGTCGTCCCGCAGGAAGGCAGTGGATCCGGCTTCGTGTACGATACGGAAGGCCACATCGTCACCAACTACCACGTCATCGCCAATGCCGAAGAGCTGATCGTTACCTTGGCCGGCGGGCAGACGTACAATGCTGAGATTGTCGGCGTGGATCAGAGCAACGACCTGGCCGTCCTGCACATTGACGCTGGGGCCGACCTGCCTGCCCCCATCGCCCTGGGCAACTCGGACGCGCTGCAAGTCGGGCAGTTCGTCCTGGCGATTGGCAATCCCTTCGGCCTGGAGCAGACGTTGACCACCGGCGTCATCAGCGCGTTGGGTCGGGTGATCGAGAGCAGCGAGGGTTTCGCAGGCGAAGCTATTCAAACGGATGCCGCCATTAATCCCGGCAACTCCGGCGGCCCGCTACTCGATCTTAACGGGCATGTGGTCGGCGTTAACTCGCAGATTATCAGCCCCAGTGGGGCATCGGCGGGGATCGGGTTTGCCATTTCCGCCAACACCGTGCTACGGGTCGTACCCGAACTCATCGCGCGCGGCTACTACCCCCACCCCTGGATTGGCGCGGATATGGTGGCGCTGACGCCTTCCATCACGGAGATGTTCAGCCGCGCCGGGATGAACATCCCGGTAGATACGGGCCTGCTGGTGCTTCAAACGACATCGGGCGGCCCGGCGGATCAGGCCGGCATCCGGGGCGGGAGTCGTATGGTGCGGATCGGGCGGTATCAGGTGCCGGTGGGCGGCGACATCATCACCGCCATCAACGGTCAGCCGGTGGAAGACCTGGAAGCGTGGACGATCTACCTGGAAACGCAGACCACCATCGGCGATACCGTGCAGGTTGACATCCTGCGCGACGGTGTGACGCAAACCGTCTCTGTGACCCTGGCGGAGCAGCCGGGGATGGGGCAGTAGCAATCTTTACGGGCACATAAACCGGGGGTCTGAGAGACCCCCGGTTTATGTTGAAAACAGAGAAGAAATATTGGACGCAGATAAACGCTGATGAACGCTGATTTTTTAAATTTATCCGCATGAATCTGCGAAAATCTGCGTCCTATAACTACAACGTCTGCTCAATAAACGCCGCCAGATCGGCCTTAAGCTTCTCCAACGAAGCCTTGTGCAAATACATCATGTGCCCGGCGTGGTAGTACCCCATCGAGATGTGATCTTGCAGCGCGGGGTCAAGCTCCAGGTGACTGAAGGTGTACTCCGTCGCCAGGTAAGGCGTGGCGAGGTCGAAGTAGCCGTTGGCGACGAACACCCTGAGCGCGGGATTCTGGGTCAGCGCCGCGCGCAGCCCTTCAGCGACGTTGACGTACTGGTTCTGGTGCTTCCCGTAGTTCCACGGCTGGACGCGCTCCGTGAGGATTTCGTAGGGCAGATCGCTCTCGAAATTCAACTCACGGCGCAGGTAGTCGTTCAACAACGCCGTGTACGGCCCTTGCACGATGGGATAGCTCGGATCGTACTCAAACGTCTCGCCTGCCGCGTCCCGGTCCGTCCCCGTGAAGCGCGAATCGTAGCGGCCCACCGTGCGCCGTGTGTCGCGTAACAGTTCCTTGACGAAGCGCATGATGTGGATGCGCAGGTTGGTGCGCGTGATGTAATCCTCTGAAAGACCAGTGTAGCGGGCAAGTTTGCGCACGATTTGCGCACGCGTCGTCTCATCCAGCGCGGCGCCCTGCATCAACGCGAGCGTGTACTCGGTCTGCGCAAAGTCGGACACTTCCGCCAGGGTGCGCCCCAGGTCCTCCTGCAACTCCGGCGCGAGCTTCCCGTGCTGCCAGGCGGTCGCCGCGTAGGTGGGCAAGTACAGGATGTAGGGCAAATCGTTCCCCACGTCAAACAGGATCGTCTGGAAGTTCAGCACCGCCGAGATCAGCATAATGCCGTTGAGATAAATCCCCAGCTTATCCTGCAAGTGCGCCGAAAGACCGGCCGCACGCGTCGTGCCGTAGCTCTCGCCCGCCAGGAACTTGGGCGAGGCCCAGCGCTGGTAGCGCGTCAGGTACAGGCGGATGAAGTCGCCCACCGATTCAATATCCTTGTCGAAGCCGTGGTAGTCCTTCGCGCTCTCCTCCTCCACCGCGCGGCTGTAGCCCGTGCTGACCGGGTCAATGAATACTAAGTCGGTGTGATCAAGCAGCGTGTACGCATTGTCCACCAACCGGTAGGGCGGCGGAAGTGGGCTGCCGTCGTCCTCCATCAGCACGCGGCGCGGGCCGAGCACACCCAGGTGCAGCCACACGGACGACGACCCCGGCCCGCCGTTGAACGCAAACGTCACGGGGCGGCTGCGCACATCCTCCACGCCGTCCTCTGTGTACGCCACGAAGAACACCGCCGCCTGGGGCGTGTCGTCCTCCTTCTTCAGCACCAGCGTCCCCGCCGTCGCCGTGTACGCGGTCTCCTGCCCATCCACAGTGACTGTATGGTGCGTGACCACGGATTTTTCTTTGGCAAACGCCGGCGTCTTCTTCTTCTCTGCCGCCGCCGGCCCCTTGTTTTCCTTCTTCTTTTTCTTGCCCATCATAACCTCCTCTGAAAATACAAGACTGTTTCACGCAAAGGCGCAAAGACGCAAAGTAAATAAGAGAACTTGGCGAGCTTGGCGTCTTTGCGTGAAATTTTCATCCAACCGCTGGTGAACCGCCGGTTAATGAGGAATTCCCTTGAAAATAGCCACAGAGATCACAGAGTTCACAGAGAAAAAAAGAAAACCTCTGCGCTCGCTGCGTCTCTGCGGTGAAAATTTTCATTATCGAGGCTGCTCGCAGGTAGCGTAGCAATAAGCCTGTTCGACAACCTGAGCCAGCGCATCCCAGGCAAAGCGGGCGCGCACATCCACAGTCGCTCGCGCGCCCAAAGTTCGACCGTATTCCACATGATCCAATAATCCGAGCAGCGCCGCAACACAGGCTGCCTCATCCCCCGGCGGAACCAGCACCCCGGTCTCGCCGGAACGAATCACCTCTGCAATCTGACCCACCGAATCCGCCACGACCGGCACGCCCGCCGCCAGCAAATCCAGCAGCTTGACCGGGCACTTGGTGCGATTGAGCAGCGTGTCGTCGAAGGGATACAGCGCCACATCAGCCTGTGCAAAGTAAGCCGGCTGATCCTCCGGCGCGATCCAGCCGGCGCAGTAAATTAAGTCGGCCTCCGACGGAACTGACGCAGACGGCGAGGCCATCTCCGCGATGCGCCAGCCAGCCTCCTGCGCTCGCGCCTTGAGCTGCTGCTCCTCGCCAAACAGGCCCTGCCCGATGAACCACAGGCGCACGTCGGGGCGCTGCGTCCGCACGGCGGAAACGACACGCCACAGCCGCTCCAACTCGAACTCAAAGAAGCGGGTGTACAGCAACAGCGTCGGGCGCGGGTGAGGCGCGGGCGTGACCGGTGGATAAGGCCACGCGACCCCGTTCGGCACGTAGAACACGCGCTCCGGCGAGTCGCCGCCGGCCCACGTCAGCGTTTGCAATGCGCGACTGGCAACGGTAACGGCGTCCGCGTGCGTCAGCCCCCACCGCTCCTGCCAAGCAAAAAAGCGCTTCAACCCAGGCGGATAGGGATTGAGATCATTCCAGCCACCCGGCCCCTCCCAATCGTCCGTGTCCACCACCACCGGGAAACGCCGCGCCAGGGCCAGATGCGCCAATCCCGCATACGCTTTAGGCTTGAAAACGTGAATCACATCCGGCCTGAGCGCGCGAGCGCGGCCCACCAACGTAGTCGTCAACCGGGCATGAAACCAACCCGGTATTCCCGCCGGGAGCAGCACGTTTTCGATGCGTACGCCATCTTCTTCCCATATCTTCCCGGCATCTTCGGGATTCTGCCAGGGCGGCAGCAACATCGTAACCGTGTGGCCGCGCGCCGTCAACGCCTGCGCCAGCGGCAACGCCCGCACCCGCATCGTCATGCGGGGACGCAAGCCGAAAGGCCCGATCATCACAATCTGCATTTTGGATTTTGGATTTTGGATTTTGGCGCCGTTCACGCGCTCACCCGCCTTCTCGCTCACTCGCTGATCCGCTCACTCGCTGGTCCGCGCATTCATCACCAGCGCCACCGGGCGGAAAGTGCGCCGGTGCAACGGGCAGACGCCCAAGTCCGCCAGCGCGAGCTGATGTTGGCGCACCCCATAGCCCTTGTGCTGCGCGAAGCCGTAGCCGGGGAAGTCGCGCTCGGCCACGGTCGCCATCCAATCATCCCGCCGGACTTTTGCCAGGATGCTGGCCGCCGCCACCGACAGTGAGTGGGCGTCGGCGCAAGGGAACGCCTCCTGCGGCAGGCGCACGGTCGGCAAGCGTAAGGCGTCCAAAATCAGTGCATCGGGAGACAGCGGCAGGGCCGCCAGCGCGCGACGCATCGCCAGTCGTGTGGCCGGGACGATGCCCAACGTGTCCACTTCTACGGCTTCGGCGCGGCCCACCGCAGCGGCTAACGCCACTTCAAGGATGCGCAGCGCCAGCCGCGCGCGCTGCACCGGACTGAGCAGCTTGGAGTCGCGCACGCCTTCCAGAGCAGCCCGCGCCTCCCCTTCCTGTGGCAGGATCACCGCGGCCGCGTACACCGGTCCGGCCCACGCGCCGCGTCCGACTTCATCCAATCCGGCGACCAATCGCCGCCCCGCGGCCCAAAACCGCGCTTCCACGTCCATTGTCGGTCGTATCCCCCGATGTGTGCTATCCGTCATTCCTCACCCTCAACTCGCAACTCCCCTCATTGTGCCATGTTCCGCAGGATTGCCAAACGGTTGCGTTTTGTGTCATCTGGATTTATACTAACTTTAAATTCAAGCATGGGAATGTGTCTTTATTCCTTTCGTCAATTTGAAAGCCGGTATACTAGATTTGGGTGTGGAGGTAGAAAATGGACTTGATGTCGGATTTAATGAAGCCCGACGAAGCAAAACCGTCAGAATCAGATGAGGATTCGTCTGAACTGAACGAATTTGATGAACTCCTGGGGGGCGTCACGTATGAAGAGGCGGGTAAAGAAGAGCCACAGCCGCCCAGTGCGATGCAAAATTTCCTACAAAGGCTCAGGAAACCCAAAGAAAGCCCCAAAGGTGAAGCAGCGCCTAAGCCAACTAAGGCGCCGGCGCGTCCAGGTGGCTTCACCCGTGGACAGAAGATGATTCTGGGTGGCATGGGAGTCATGATTTTGGCGGTCTATGCAGTGTTGATTATCGTCGTCATGCAATCATTTTCACGTAACAAGTCGGCCACCCCCACCTCTCAACGGGCAGACGCGGTGACGGTGATGACACCGTCGGGCACCGCCGTCGCCTGGACCGGCGACAAAGTTACCCCTAACCCCACCCTGGGTGAAACTGTACCGACCGAGGCGAAAAATATGGCGCCGCCCACGCGCATCCCTACGGCGGAGCCGACGCCCACCCTCATGCCGGTGCCACTCACGCCGTATGACCGCGAACTGGTAGTGCAGCCCGATAACATCGAACTGCGGCTCCAACGCGGCAATGCGTATCTGCAACAGCGGGCTTACACCGCGGCGCAGAAAGATTTCGAGTATGTGATTACACTGGACAAAGAACGCGCCGAAGCCTACGCCGGGTTAGGCCAGGCCATGGTTGCGCAAGGAATTTGGGGTGAAGCGGAAGTAGTCTACAACACCGCAATCTCGTTCGACGAAACGATCCCCTCGGTGCACTTTAACCTGGGGATGTTACATTACTACCGCGCGCGCTATCCCGAGGCCGCCAGTGAATTTGACTGGGCCGCCGAGTTAAATCCTGACTTTGTAGAGGCGGAGTGCTGGCTGGCCATTGCCGCGGCGCAGGCAGGAAATAAGGAAGAAGCGCTGGGGGCAGCCTCCCGCGCCCTCAGTCTGACCCAAGAGGTGCCCCTCGTCTACATTGCTTCGTCGTGGGCGCGCCGGGTGCAGGATCCGCCCGACCTGGACGGCGCGCAGGGTGACCTGCTGTATGCCAAAGATATGGAACCGTATGGCTTTGAAGTTCTCAATGCCGTGGCGCGTTTTTACAACGATCACCGCCCGGAACGCATAGCGGAAGCGGAACAACTGGCTCAGTATGCCGTGAACTGGGCGCAGTCTGACCTCGAACGGGCGCGCGGCTTGCACACGCTAGGCCGCATTTACCTCGCGCAGGGCCGCAAGGATGACGCCCGCAACGCCCTGAGCCAGGCCGCCGACTATGCGATGGCCGATGGGCGCATCGCTATGCCTGAGATTGCTACAGACTTAGAAAAGACGTACGCGCCGTAATCCATAAAGCGTCAAACGTAAAACGTGAGGCTCGCACTGGCGAAGCCTCACGTTTTTTATTCCCTGATTCCGCACTCCTAACGCGCCTTGAGCCAGCGCTGCAAATATTGTCCTGTGTACGACTGCTCAACCTGCGCCACCCTTTCCGGCGTTCCCTCGGCCAACAGTTGGCCGCCCGCGTCCCCACCTTCCGGCCCCAGATCGATCAGCCAGTCGGCTACTTTGATCACGTCGGGGTTGTGTTCAATGACCAACACCGTGTTGCCCGCGTCGGCCAGGCGTTGCAGCACTGCGATCAGCCGATCCACGTCCGCCGCGTGCAGCCCCACCGTCGGTTCGTCGAGAATGTAGAGCGTGCGCCCTGTCGCCCGCTTCGATAACTCCTTGCTCAACTTGACCCGCTGCGCCTCCCCGCCGGACAGGGTGGTGGCCGCCTGCCCCAGGCGGACGTATCCCAGGCCCACGTCCTGCAAGGTTTCCAGTCGCCGCCCGATCTTGGGGACGGCGGAGAAAAACTCCTCAGCCTCCGTCACCGTCAGGTTGAGCACCTCGGCGATGTTCAGTCCCTTGTAGCGCACCTGGAGCGTCTCCCGGTTGTAGCGGCTGCCGTGGCAAACGTCGCAAGGCACGTAAACCTCCGGCAAGAACTGCATCTCGATGCGCAACTCGCCCTGACCCTGGCAGGCTTCACAACGCCCGCCCTTCACGTTGAAGGAGAAGCGCCCCGACGTATAGCCCCGGATTTTGGACTCCGGCAACTGCGTGAAGAGATCGCGCAGCGGACTGAACAAATCGGTGTAGGTGGCCGGGTTGGAGCGCGGCGTGCGTCCGATGGGCGACTGGTCAATATTGATGACCTTGTCAATGTAGGCGATCCCTTCAATGGCGTCGCACTCGCCGGCCGGCTGGCGCGCGCCATAGAGCACCTGCGCCAGCCGGTTGTAGAGCGTCTCCACAATGAGGCTGCTTTTGCCGGAACCGGACACGCCGGTGATGCACACCAACAAGCCCAGGGGAATTCGCACATCAATATTTTTGAGGTTGTGCTGGCGCGCGCCCCGGATCAGCAGCGCGTGGCCGTTGCCCTGCCGCCGCTGCGGGGGGATCGGGACGCACTTGCGCCCGGAGAGGTACGCGCCGGTGTGCGACGTGGGATGGGCGAGGATTACGTCCAACGGGCCGGCGACGACCACCTCACCGCCGTGCTCGCCCGCGCCCGGCCCCAAATCCACGATCCAATCGGCGGCGCGGATCGTGTCGTCGTCGTGCTCCACCACCAGGACGGTGTTGCCGAGGTCGCGCATATCCTCCAGGGTGCGGATGAGGCGGGCTGTGTCGCGGGGATGCAGGCCGACGCTCGGCTCGTCCAGCACGTACAGCACGCCGGTCAGCCGCGAGCCAACCTGCGTCGCCAGCCGGATGCGCTGCGCCTCCCCGCCCGACAGCGTCGCCGCCATCCGCCCCAGATTGAGATAGTCCAACCCCACGTTGACCAAAAACTGAATCCGGTCGCGTATTTCGCGCAGTGGGCGCTCCGCAATCGCCAATTCCTTCGCACTCAATGGGGTCCCGTCCGGCGATAACAACTCGTTCACCCACGCCAGCAGATGCGCCACCGGCCATTCCGTCAGCTCGTGAATCGCCAGATCGGCTACCGTGACGGCTCGCGCCACCGGATGCAATCGCGTGCCGTGACACTCAGCGCAGGGCGTCTCGCTCATCACCTCTTCAATCTTCTGGCGGATGAAGTCCGACGAGGTCTCCTGGTAACGGTGCTGCAAATTGGGGATGATGCCCTCGTAGGTGCGCGCGCCCGCCCAGACGCCGCGCGGGCCTTCGTAGTAGATAGGAATACGCTCCTTGCCGCTGCCGTAGAGGATGATGCGCCGCTGGTCGTCGGTCAGCTCGCGCCAGGGGGCGTCTTTCGAGATGCCGTAATGCTGCATCACGCCGGCCAGTACCGCTTCGCCGTAACCCTCGTGCGATTCGGCCACCCCCGTCACAATAGCGTTCTCGCCGATGGACTTGTCGGGGTTCGGGACGATCAGATCGGGATCGAGTTCCAACTTGTACCCCAATCCCTGGCAGGCGGGGCACGCCCCGTGCGGGCTGTTGAAAGAAAACGTGCGCGGTTCGATCTCCGGTAGGCTGATATTGCACACGGGACACGCCAGCTTCTCGGAGAACAGCGTGTCGCCTTCCGCCAGCGCGCCGGGTGTAGCAGCGCGCACGACGTTGACGATCAACACCCCCTCCCCCAGGCGCAGCGACGTTTCCACCGAATCGGTCGCGCGGCTCACGAAGTCCCGATACGATTCGGCTTCCTGATCCGGGTCGGGAACGACGATGCGATCCACCACCGCCTCGATGTCGTGCAACTTGTAGCGATCCAGCTCCGGGACTTCTTCCAGTTCGTACACCTCGCCGTTGACGCGGACGCGGACGAAGCCGAGCTTGCGCGCTTCCTCAAAGACGGGCCGGTGATGACCCTTGCGTCCGCGCACCAGCGGCGCGAGCACCTGTAAGCGCGTCCCCGGCGGCAGCGCGAGGATCGTGTCCACAATCTCCTGCGCGCTCTGCTTGGTGACGGGCCGGCCGCACTGCGGGCAATGCGGAATGCCGATCCGGGCGTAGATAAGGCGCAGGTAGTCGTAAATCTCCGTCACCGTGCCGACGGTGGAGCGCGGGTTGTGGGAAACGCCTTTCTGGTCAATGGCGATGGCCGGACTGAGGCCCTCGATGGACTCCACTTCGGGCTTGTTCATCTGCCCCAAAAACTGGCGCGCGTAGGCGCTGAGCGATTCAATGTAACGCCGCTGGCCCTCGGCAAAGATCGTATCAAAGGCCAGGGATGACTTCCCCGATCCTGACAGACCCGTG
This sequence comes from Anaerolineae bacterium, assembly GCA_034429475.1. Classification (GTDB taxonomy): domain Bacteria; phylum Chloroflexota; class Anaerolineae; order B4-G1; family SLSP01; genus JAKQHY01. Next base: position 10,678 of record DAOUGD010000328.1, on the reverse strand, counting down.
ATCACCACCAGCTTGTTTTTGGGGATTTCGACGGTGATGTTCTTCAAGTTGTGCTGCCGCGCGCCGCGGACAATTAAGGTTTCACTTGCCATAACACCCCCTGATGAGAAATGAGTCACGAGAAATGAGAAAAGAGTGACGGGTTCCTCGTTACCCATTTCTCATTACCCATTACCGATTTCCTTACGTTTGCGACTGATCATTATAGCACCGTTTGCTGAAGCATAAAAGTTAGGCTTGAGTATAGAATTGCGTTTCAACTTTTTACATGCTATACTACAAGTGGTTTAATTCGTACACGCGCAAAGCGATTGAGACGGGATCAGATTTGATTTTAACTTCACCCAAAAGGAACGAACGTCATGTCTGAAACAGACTCCGGCGCTAAACCGTCCAACGGATTCCGTGAAAAACTGCTCAATTCACGCTTTTCAGGTTGGCTGATGAACCTGCCGCCCGTGGCATGGCTGGCCCGGCGCTCCGTGCGCCTTTGGTTCCCCCAACGCCCCCCCCAACGCCCCGCGCTCGTGGCGACCGTGGAGCGCGCGGCCGCCACCGGGCTAGAGGCCACGTTACAGGGTATCGTGCAGGATGTGGTCAATGTATTAGGATACGCGGGCGCAATGGTGGCAACCTACGAGCAGGGCGATTCCTTACCCGTGCGCGCCATCTACGTTGATCCGCACATCGTGAGTACAGACGATGTTCATAAATGGGAACACAGCATCTCAGAAGTCGCCGGTCACCAGGTCAGCATCACCGAACCGGACGTTGCGCGCGTGTACGTGTACGATCCGGCCTGCGCGGGCAATCTCAGCGTCAAGGCCGTGACCAGCGGTGGCCCCGTCACCAGCGACGCCCTCTACGACTTGTTCACACCCGTCGCACCGCCAGCGTCCCGCCCCTTCGTGGAGGGCATCCAACAGGCGCTGGGCGTGCAGCAAGTGATTGCCGTGCCCTTTTTCCTGGAAGTGAATGGCCACCCAGAAGGCCACGGCGCGCGGGAATTGGTCGGCAATCTCTTCGCCGCCAAGCGCACGCGGATTTCCCCCCAGGACATCCTGGTGTTATCCGCCTTTGGGCGGCAGGCTGCCGCCGCCATCGGCAGCGAGCGCCGCCGCCTGCAAATTGAGATCGCCAACGAGTTGATCTTCCGTGTGCAGACCAGCCTGAATAACGAAGCACGCATCCTGGAATGGATTGTGCAGGGCGTCGTCACCGATCTCGGCTACGTGGGCGCGATGGTCGCGCCGTATGAGCCGGATGGCTCACTGCCAGCGTATGCGCTGCATATTGATCCCGCCGTCGCCACCTCGGAGGACATCCACCGCTGGGAAAATGACATCTCCCAGGTTGCAGCGCGGTTGATCCGGATTACCGATCCTTCCGTCGCCAAGGTATATGTAGATCAGGAGGAGTATCGAGATAACCTCAGCGTCCAGGCCGCCAAAGCCGGTAAGCCCGTCACCAGCAACGATCTCTACGATTTATTCACACCCATCGTTCCCCCGGCGGCGCGGGGCATCGTGCGCGACATTCAACAGGCGATGGGCATCCAGCAGGTCATTGCGGTCCCCTTCTTCCTGGAAAAATTCACCGACCCCAAAACGTCAGAGAGCGCCGAAGGACAGGCGCCCGTCCTCGAACTGGTAGGGAATCTCTTTGCGGCAACCCGTTCACAAACCTTCAAGCGCAGCGAAATAGACCTACTCCAGGCCTTCGGAGTACAAGCCGCTGCCGGAATTCGCAACGCGCGCCTGTATCGCAAAGCCGAGGAGCGCCAGCAGGCAGCGCAGATGTTTGGGCGGATGGCGTTCAGCGCGGCCACGTCGGTTCACGCGATGCGCAACCACATCGGCGTGGTGCGACTGCACCTGGAATTGTTGGAGCGCATGTCGCCAGAGGATATGGCGGTCCAGTTGCAGCACAACGATCAAATTAAAGACCGGCTCGACCAAGTGGCGCGCATCCTCGATACACTGCGCGAACCCTGGCGGCAAATCTCCGACGAGCTGACCAACGTGAATGACTGTCTGACGCACGCCATCAACCGCACTATTTCGGAGGCCGACCGCGAGCGCACGATGGTTAAATTGGCTCTGGCAGACAAGCCCCTGAAGATTGAAACTTCTGCGGATATGCTGACTGAGGCCTTTAAAGTGTTGATTAAGAACGCCTTCGAGGCTATCCGGGAAAGATGGGGAACGCCGGCCCCTGGCGCGCAGAGCGCCCTGCCCGGCGGACGGCTGCACATTCAAAGCCGCCTGGAAAACCTGACGCGGATTGAGGTGTTGATCTCCGACAACGGCGGCGGTATCAAACCCGAAAACATCCACCGCATCTTCGAAATCGGGTGGAGCACCAAGAAAGTCGGCATGGGATTTGGATTGTTCTGGGCCAAAGATTACTTTGAGGGCCTGGGGGGCAGCATCACGGTGGAAAGTGTGTTGAATCAGGGGACAACCTTCGTAGTGCGCATCCCGTGCCGGGCAGAACACACCGTTGCCTGAAGCCGCCGCTGTGCCGTATGCCCATTTCCTCGGCGGGACGCTCGTCCTGGAACACCTCAATTCAGAAGCGACGCCCCCCGCCCCATTTCAATGGCTCAACGCCAAATGGCGCTGCCCCGCAGTGTACTATCGCGCCGTGCGCCCCTGGTTGGACGCGCAGTGCATCCGCAACGCGATCCCCCACTGGCAGACGCTCCCCCTGACCCTCCACGACGACCGTGAGTTGCACCCCTACCAGACCGAAGCCCTCGACGCCTGGCTGACCGCCGACCGCTGGGGCAGCATCGTCCTCCCCACCGGCGCGGGCAAAACGCTGGTGGCCTGTCACGCCATCGCGCGCTGCGGCGTCAGCGCGTTGATCGTTGTCCCCACGATTGACCTGCTCCATCAATGGTACGCCCGGCTGGAAAACAGTTTCGCGCCGGCGCCGGGCCTTCCGACCGTTGGCGTCTGGTACGGGCAGGAGAAACGCCTGGAAGCAATCACCGTCACCACCTACCCTAGCGCGTGGGCCAACGCAGAAACCCTGGGCGCGCAGTTCAAACTCGTCATCTTCGACGAAATCCACCACCTCCCCACCCCCGCGTGGCACGAAATTGCGCTGATGACCGCCGCGCCGTATCGGCTGGGACTGACGGCGACGTACCCGGAAGCGAGAGGGGGAGAGGGGGAGAGAGGGAGAGGGGGAGCAGAGGAGCGGAGGAGCGGAGGAGTAGAGGGCACTCAGCACTCAGTCCTCAGCACTCAGTCCTCAGCACTCAGCACTCAATCCTCAGTCCTCAGTCCTCAGCACTCAACACTCAGCTTCGATCCCGTCTCACTCCTGGATGAACTGGTCGGCCCGGTAGTGTATCGGAAGCACATTGACGAATTGACCGGCGAACAGTTGGCGGAGTATCGCACGGAGCGCATCCGCGTGGATTTGACCGCCGAGGAACGCGCGGCCTACGACGCGGCCTACGCCACGTACACCGGCTACGTCCGCGAGGCGCACCTGCGCGAAAGTCACGGGCCGGGCTGGTGGGACGAGTTCACGCGGCGCAGCGCCTACGAGGTCAAAGCACGCCGCGCCAAAGTCGCCGAGTTGAAACTCAAGGACATCGTCCACCAGGCGCAGGGCAAACTGGACGCCCTCGACCGCCTGCTGCGCGAACACGCCGACCTGCCGATGTTGATCTTTACCGCGCACAACCGCTTTGCCTACACGATTGCGCGCCGCCATCTGATCCCCGCCATCACGCATCAGACCAAAGCCGCTGAGCGCAAAGCCATCCTGGACGACTTCCGCGCCGGGAAGTACCGCGCCATCGTCACCTCGAAAGTGCTCAACGAGGGAGTGGACGTGCCGGAAGCCAAAGTCGCCGTGCTGCTGGGAGGCGACAGCACCGCGCGGGAGTACGTGCAGCGGCTGGGCCGCGTCCTTCGCAAGCGCGGCGCGACCCAGGCCATCCTCTACGAAGTCATCGCGCGCAAAACCGTGGACGAGCGTATCGCGCAGCGGCGGCGCGCGAATGTGAAGCGGCAGAACGCGGCGTTTACGTACACGACGAATAGCGAATAGCGAATAGCGAATTACCGAGGAAGTATGAACAACACCCATACCAGCACGCAATTTCTGGATGAACAGATCGCTTATTATCAGGCGCGCGCGGGGGAATATGACGAGTGGTTTCTCCGGCAGGGACGCTACGACCGTGGGCCGGAGCTTAACCGCCAGTGGGCTGCCGAAGTGGTAGAGATGCGACAGGCGTTGGCGGCGTTCAATCCCGCCGGGCGCGTGCTGGAACTGGCGTGCGGCACCGGCTTGTGGACGGAAGTGCTGCTGCGTTACGCGGATCACATCACGGCAGTGGATGCGGTATCCGAAGTGTTAGCGATCAACCGGGCGCGAGTACAGTCGCCGCAAGTGGAGTATGTTCAAGCCGACCTCTTTGAGTGGCGTCCCACCGAACGCTACGACGCCGTCTTCTTCGGCTTCTGGCTCTCGCACGTCCCGCCGGAGCGGTTCGACGCTTTTTGGGAGATGGTGCGCGCCGCGCTGGTTCCCGGAGGTCGCGTGTTCTTTGTGGATTCGCGCTACACCCCCACGTCTACGGCAGTGGATCATTGCCTGGGTAACGAGCAGGACACCACTGTAACCCGCCGCCTGAACGATGGACGCACCTTTCGCATCGTCAAAATCTTCTACGAACCGCAAGCTTTGACCGAGAGGCTGGCGCGGTTGGGGTGGCAGTTCGACGTCCGGCAGACGGAGACGTATTTCCTTTATGGGATGGGGCAAAGCAATCCTAATAATATGAGTAACATCAAATGAAGATTGTCTATCATACCTTATTTGTAATGGTTCTCTTATGTTGTTGCACTTGTAAAGGAGAACAGATTCCAACAACCACTCACAATAGCACCTTACATCCACCTGCTTATCCTCCGAATACACCCACATATACCGTTACATCTACAAGTCCTACTTATACGCCGACAATTACTCCATTCATCCACACAGCGCCTAGCACTTCTATTTCTGAAACATTAATGTCAATTCCGGCAACTGTGACGGAGCGACCATGTCAACTTGCATTTCAGGAAGTAATATCTCTCACAGAAAAGGCGTACAAAAATGATGATTCCATCATCATTGCAAATCAAATAATAGAAGTAAGTGAATGCTTCTTGAACAACTACATCCAGTCTAATTTGCCGCTGTCAGCTCAATCAGAACGGCTAGCAAAATTAAGTCAATTCGCACAAGTCATACCTCCATCATTCAACTGCGCCACCCGCTATACACCTACATATCAACTCGTAGACCTGAATAATGACAAGATAGACGAGCTAATTCTTCATTTGCAGGCAATACGTTGTGATATTAATGCTTTGTTTGGTTTTTTTGGCGGAGGAGGATTAAGTATTGTCTTTCATCGAGATGGACCAGCACAAATTTGGCAAGGGGACCTAATATGGCCTTGTTCCAAGGATAACTGTCCTTGGACAGGAGCCTGGACTCAATCTCCCCAACCACTCGTACAAGTGCTAAACATTCGCAATTCGCAAGACCAGTCCTTTATGTTAGTGGCAGGTGGATACCTAGGCGGAGATCATACAGGAATTGTTCTTACTATCTGGTGCTGGCGTAACAATGGCCCTGAAATAGTGTCAGAAATCCACCTGAACGACTGGTGTGGGACTCCGAATAAATGGGAGATCACTGATGAGGGTTCTATCTTGATACCGGGTGCAGAAGCAACTGATCGGTGTCAGGCAAAAGAAGCCTTATTGTATGTTTTACAAGATGATGAGTTTGTAGTGGAAAAACCCTGAAACAAACTTAAATAGTCACACCGCGCACCGCTCTACCGCAGCCAGCACATCTTTGAGCACCGGCTTGGCGGTGAACATCAACACCTCCCCGGCAGAGGCCGCCTCAAACGCTTCCTCCGACACGTTGGCGCTCTGGTAGACCAGCAGGATCAGGTCGCGTCGCCCGGCCTGGCGGACTTTCTCCAGCTTGCGACGCAGGTAATCGGGATGCCAAAACCCGACGATTTCCAGCAGCGCGCGCCGCCCATCCTTGCGATGCGTGAACGAGAAATCGGGAATCATCACCGTGTCGCCCACCACGATCACCTCATCCTCGCGGGCCAGTTCCCACTTACGCTCCGCCCCGCCGTATTTCTCCTCAAACTCCGCCGCGAAGTCGGCCTCCAACCGGCTGTCGAACGCGCCGGACGCCTTGAAATGCGTGCGCAGTTCCGTCCGATCATCGAGCACGTACTGCACCGGCTCGCGGCTGGCGACGCCCGGCGGCTGCACGTCCGCCACCATCCGCCAACGCTCGCACAGCAACAGCGCGGGCATAAACTTGGCAAATTGCAACCCGTAACGAATCGTCGAAGCAACAAACGGCGAAATCGGGCCGTAAAGCGTGACGTGATACCCGGCGGGAACTAAGGACTGAGGACTGAGGACTGAGGACTGAGGACTGAGGACTGAGGACTGAGGACTGAGGACTGAGGACTGAGGACTGAGTGCTGAGTGCTGATCCGCTGATCCGCTGATCCGCTGATCCTGTATGGGCGTGACGGAATACATCAACTTGAACAGCTTCAAGAACTTGAACAGGTCTTTGTAGTTATCGTAAATCTCCAGCCGCACTTCGCGCGCCCAGTAGAGCAGGCCGCGCGCGACTTCGAGGTTGTACCGCGCGATCAGGTCGCCGGCACTGAGCGGCTCGCCGGGATCGAGCAAAATCTGCTCTTCAAGCAAATCGGCGAAGAACGCGGCTTCCACCTGCTCGGCGGTGAGATCGTACTGCGCAGCGACCTCCGCCACCACCGCCGCGCGCGTTTGGGGATGGAACAGGTCGCCTTTCTGCGTCACCGGCCCCCGCTGAAATAGCGCGCTCCGCAGAACCTCCGGCGCGACTGGCGGTTCGTTGCTGAAGGTGCATCGCGCTTCCAACACCGCCGCCAGCCCCCGTATCACCGGATAATCCAGGCTGTCGCCTTCGTAGTCGCGCAGCGCGTCGGCCAACGTCCCCCGCCTCTGCCCGACGTGCTTCTGAAACAGGGCGATCAGCGCCGTCGCCACCCCCAGGGTGTGATAATCGGCCGGCAGGGACTTGGTAAACACCCGGTGGCCGCGCACTTCGATGCGTGGGCGAATCAATTCGGATTTGAGCATACCTTTATTTTACCGCGAAAACCTATCAACAGATTATGCCGGGAGCAGGGATTAGGGATTGGGGATTGGGTACGGCCCAATCCCCACCTAATCCCCTACTTTTGGCGTTTCGGGACTTTCGCAGTATCATCAGACGGATGAAATGGCGCACAATTCTCACGCTCTGGCTCGCCCTGCTGCTGACGCTGCCCGCCGCGCCCGCGCGCGCGCAGTCCAGCGTCACGCTCGTCGGGACGTTCCAAAAGGAACTGGGCTGCCGCCGCGATGGGCAGGTGGATTGCGAGCAAACTGCCCTTTTCTACGACCCGGAAGACAGCGTGTGGCAGGCCACCTTCGAAATACCCGCCGGCGACTACACCTACCACGCCGTCCTCAATCAGGACGCCAAACAGGTCATCGGCGCAGGCGCGCTGGCAGGCGGCGCGGACATCCCGCTGACCCTGGACGCGACCACCGCCGTCAAGTTCTACTACGATCCGCAATCCGGCTGGCTGACCGACAATCGCAACAGCATCATCGCTGTGCTCGTGGGCGACTTCCAGACCGCGCTCGGCTGCGCCGCCAACGACGATCCGGCGTGCCTGCGCGGCTGGCTGCAAGACCCCGACGGCGACGGCGTCGCCACGTTCAGCAGCACGGCCATCCCGCCGGGCGATTACGTCGTCCGCGTGGCCCTGAATGAATCCGCAACGCTTTGGTATGGAGCGCACAGTATGCCAAACGGTCTTGACATCCCCTTTGCCGTCTCTGGGACGGACCCGCGCGCGGACTTCCGCTACGACGCCGCAACGCACGAACTTACCGTAGACACGGCGGCCCCGTTGCCCGGCGACCTCACGCGGGCGCAGGCGCACTGGCTCGCGCGCGACACCTTTCTCTGGCCCGGCGTGGACGCCGAGGGCCTCACTTTCTTCCTCCACGCCAGCCCGGAGGGAAGGCTGCGCCTGCGCTCGGACGGCATCGCCGGAGGACGCGCCATCGCGCTGCAACCTGGCCCGGCGGATCCCGCGCTGCTGGCGCGCTTCCCGCACCTGCGCGGCGTGACGCTCAAGCTGCCCGCCGACGCCCTGCCCGACGTCCCCGCCCTGCTCAAAGGCGCCCTCGGCCTCAGCGCATGGCGCGCGGACGAAAACGGGCAGTCCGTCATCGTGGCCGCGACCGCGCTACAAATCCCCGGCGTGCTGGACGACCTCTTCACGTATCGCGGCCCGCTGGGCGTCACCTACGAAGGCGGCGTTCCCACCCTGCGCGTGTGGGCGCCCACGGCGCAAAGTGTGCGGCTGCACCTCTTCGCCGACAGCGCGCCGTACACCCCGGCTGATGTCTACGAGATGCAGCCCGATCCCGCCACCGGCGTCTGGAGCCTCACCGGCGCGCCCGACTGGACATATCGCTTCTACCTGTACGAAGTCACCGTCTACGCGCCGAGCGTGGGGCGCGTTGTGACGACCCTCGTCACCGACCCGTACTCGTTCAGCCTGGCGCAGAACAGCGCGCGCAGCCAGATCGTGGAGCTGGCCGATCCCGCCCTCAAGCCGCCGGGTTGGGAGGCGCTCACACCCGCGTTCACTGGCAGTCCCGTGGACATGGCGATCTACGAACTGCACGTCCGCGACTTCAGCGTCAACGATCCGACCGTGCCGGAGGCTTATCGCGGCACATTCAAAGCATTCACCCTGCCCAACTCCGCCGGGATGCGCCACTTGCGCGCGTTGGCCCAGGCGGGACTCACCCACCTGCACCTCCTGCCGGTCTTCGACATCGCCAGCGTGAACGAGGACAAAAGCACGTGGGTCGGGCCGGACTTCGCTGCGCTGTCCGCCTATCCGCCGGATTCTGAGGAGCAACAGGCTGCCCTTGCCCCCTTCCGCGACCGGGATGGCTTCAATTGGGGCTACGATCCGCTGCACTACACCGTCCCGGAAGGCAGCTACAGCACGAATCCCGATGGCCCGACGCGCATCCTCGAATTTCGGGAGATGGTGCAGTCGCTCAACCACAACGGGCTGAGCGTCATTATGGACGTCGTCTACAACCACACCTTCGCCAGCGGGCAGAATCCGAACTCGGTGCTGGACAAGATCGTGCCCGGCTACTATCACCGGCTGGACGCGGACGGGCAGGTGGAGCACAGCACGTGCTGCGAAAACACCGCCACCGAGCACGCGATGATGGAAAAGTTGATGGTGGATTCCATCGTGACGTGGGCCACGGCCTACAAAGTGAGCGGCTTCCGTTTTGACATCATGGGACATCACATGCTCGCCAATATGCAGGCCGTGCGCACGGCCCTGGACGCGCTCACGCCGGAAAAAGACGGGGTGGACGGCAAGCGCATCTATGTGTACGGGGAAGGTTGGAATTTTGGCGAGGTGGCGGACAATCGGCGCGGTGTCAACGCGACGCAGATCAACGTCGCCGGGACAGGGATCGGCGCCTTTAATGACCGGATGCGCGACGCGGCGCGCGGCGGCAGCGCGTTCGGCGGATTGCGCGAGCAGGGTTTCGTCACCGGCCTGTACGACGCGCCCAACGCCACCGAAAACCGCAGTTCACTGGAGCAGCAAGCGCGCCTGCTGACCTTGACGGACTGGCTGCGCGTGAGTCTGGCGGGCAGCCTGCGCGAGTACCGGCTGCGCGATCTGACCGGGACGTGGCTCACCGGCGCGGACGTGGGCTACAATGGCTTGCCGGCCGGCTACACCCGCGCGCCGCAGGAAGCGGTCAACTACGTCTCCGCGCACGACAACGAAACACTGTTTGATGCGGTGCAGCTCAAAGCACCGGACGAAGCCGCCGTCGCCGACCGGGTGCGAATGCACAATTTAGGGATCGATCTGGTGATGCTGGCGCAGGGGGTGCCGTTCTTCCACGCGGGGGACGACCTGCTGCGCTCCAAGTCGCTGGATCGCAACAGCTACAATTCCGGGGATTGGTTCAACCGGCTGGACTTTAGCTATCAGGACAATGGCTGGGGCGCGGGACTGCCGCCCGCGTGGGACAATCAGCCGCAGTGGCCGGTGATGCGCGAGCTGCTCGGCAACCCGGCCCTCAAACCGTCGCCGGACGATATCCAGGCCGCCGCCGCCCACTTCCAGGAGATGCTGCGCCTGCGGCAAAGCTCCAAACTGTTCCGGCTGGAAACGGCGCAGGACGTGCAGGAGCGGCTGACGTTCTTCAACACCGGGCCGGAGCAGACGCCGGGCCTGATCGTGATGGCGCTCTCCGACGCGGTCGGCGCCGACCTCGACCCGGACTACGAACTGCTCGTCGTGCTCTTCAACGCCACGCAAACACCACAGACTTTCGCCATTGACGCCTTCCAGGGGGCGGACTTCGCGCTGCATCCGATCCTGGCCGCCTCCGCCGACCCGGTCGTGCGCGCAGCGCGCTACGACAAAACAACGAGCGCCTTCACCGTGCCGGAGCGCACCACCGCCGTCTTCGCCGCCGCAAAAGCGCCGGAAATCGCCACCACACCGCCCGCC
>DAOUGD010000327.1:0-9814 GCA_034429475.1 Anaerolineae bacterium | reverse complement strand
GGCGGGCTACGCCCGCCCACGAAAAAACACCTTCCCAAAAGTGGCTTCAGCCGCAAGGGTCGGCCTAGCGGCGCATCGTTGCTATAATTTTCGGATAGGTTCTTAGTGGTTTTTCAATAGAGTCAGTCCTGGCTCACCTATATGAAGTGTGCAGGGCTATGGTATACTTTATATAACCCTTCCAATGACCATATCCTTCCACCAAACGGCAAACATCAACTGTGTTATGGAATACATTCAGCCTGGGTGGTGGTTAAGGGGTAAGTGATGACTGGTTAACCATTTGGCCTAAGGGCCGGTTGGCTGAGCCGCTGCCCTCACTGACTGCTTACCCACTCCCCACCCAGAACAGTCTGGGATGTAGGGATAGAGGAGAGCCGCAATGAAGGATAGAGATAAGACCACAGCCCAAAGAGCAGCGCCAGGAGAAAGCGCGCTACACGCCTGGCAGGAACTTGAGACCCCCTTGGCCCCCGAGTCAACTATGAGCGCGTTGGAGCTTGCTGACATCATTGATAGTGAAGAGCTTCAGCAGTTGATGGACGAATTTTACCGGTTGACCCACATTGGCATTGGCATCCTCGATCTGCATGGCAGGGTGTTGGTGGGAACCGGCTGGCAGGATATTTGCACCCAATTTCACCGCGTTCATGCTGAATCTTGCCGGTTGTGCCGCGAAAGCGATCTTGAACTCAGCCGCAATATCCCGGCCGGCGCCTTCAAACAGTATCGGTGCAAGAACAATATGTGGGAGATTGCAACGCCTATCATGCTTGGGGAAAAGCACGTGGGCAACATCTTCTTGGGGCAATTTCTGTTTGAGAATGAAACACCGGACTATGAAACTTTCCGACAACAGGCTCGCCGCTATGGCTTCGACGAACAAGCCTACCTGGCCGCACTCGACCGGGTGCCACGCTGGAGCCACGAAACGGTCAACGCGGCAATGTCCTTCTACGCCACGCTTGCGGGGATCATTGGTAATCTGAGTTATAGCAACGTCAAATTCGCCAGCGTCTTGGAAGAACGCAAACGCGCAGAAGACCGGCTACGACAATCTGAACGCTATAAAACCATTCAGAACCAGATTGCCAACATCTTTCTCACCATCCCCGACGAAGAAATGTACGGGCAAGTTCTGGCGATAGTGCTTCAGGTGTTGGAAAGCAAATTTGGCGTGTTTGGATTTATCGGGGAGAGCGGCGACCTGGTTGTCCCCAGTATGACCAGAGGAATCTGGAATGAATGTCAGGTGTCCGACAAGTCCATTGTCTTTCCGCAGAATACGTGGGGAAAAAGCCTCTGGGGGCGAGCCATCCGCGAAAAGCGGGCCTTATATTCCGATGGCCCCTTTCACACGCCAGAGGGGCATGTTCCCGTTGATCATTTCCTGACGGCGCCAGTTGTGTTTGGCAACGAAACCATTGGATTAATTTCAGTCGCCAACAACGAAAGGGGGTATACACAGGAAGACAAACAGCTACTGGAAGCCATCACTGACTATATTTCCCCCATTCTGAATGCACGACTGCAACGAGATCGCCAGGAACAAGAGCGAAAGCGCGCTGAGAGAGAATTGCAACATTCCAACGAGTTGTTGCGGGCCATCATCGAGGCCGCGCCTACCGCTATCATTGGCCTGGACCTGGAAGGCAGAGTGCATACCGTCTGGAATCCGGCGGCCGAGAAGATGCTCGGCTGGAGCGCTCAGGAGATCATGGGCCAATTCCTTCCCAGTGTATCGGTAGATAAAGTAGAGGAATTTCGGCGCTTCCGCGAGTGGATACGCAGTGGTAAGACCCTGGATGGCGTGGAAGTACGGCGACGGAGGCGGGATGGTAGTCCCATTGATTACAGCATCTATGCTTCCCCCCTGCATGACGCCGAGGGCCAGATCAGTGGCAATGTCGCCGTACTGGTGGATACTACCGACCGCAAACGAGCGGAGGAAGAACTGCGCATTAGCGAAGGACGGTATCGCATGGCGCAAGCGATGGGGCATGTCGGCAACTGGGAATATAACCTGCAAACAACCGAATTCTGGGGATCCGATGAGGCTAAACGTATCTATGGATTTGATCCCCAACAGTCCAATTTTTCGACAGATGAAGTTGAAAATTGCATTCCGGAAAGGGAGCGCGTCCATCAGGCATTGGTTGACCTGATCGAAAAAGGCAAGCCATACAATCTGGAATTTGAAATCCACCCCCATGATTCCACCCGGCCCAGAATCATAGCCTCCATCGCCGAACTAAAACGAGACGACCATGGCAATCCACTGAAGGTGGTGGGGGTTATTCAGGACATCACCGAGCGCAAACAGGCCGAGAAAGAACGGGAGTCCCTGACCGCCCAGATTCGTGAACAGGCGCGAGAATTACAGCAGATCCTTGCCACAGTTCCGGAGGGAGTGCTGTTGCTAGATACCGCGGGAAAGCTCGTGCAGGCTAACCCAGTGGCCGAGAAAGACCTGGTTGTCCTGGCCGGTGTGAGCGTGGGTGATGTCATTACCCGCTTGGGCGACCGTTCGCTGGCTGAGCTGCTTACCTCGCCGCTCACTAAAGGCCTATGGCATGAGATCAAAGCCGATCAGCGTATTTTCGAGGCCATCGCCCGGCCAATGGGCAACGCCTCCACACTAGAGTATTGGGTATTGGTCATCAACGAAGTGACTCAGGCGCGCGGAATCCGCGCGCAGCTTCAGCAACAAGAACGGATGGCGGCGGTGGGGCAACTGGCCGCCGGTATCGCGCACGACTTCAACAACATCATGGCCGTCATTACCCTCTATGCCCAGATGACCGCGCGGCTCGAGGGGCTGCCGGCGCACGTTCAAGAACGCATGACGATTATCCATCAACAGGCCCAACATGCGACCCGCCTGATTCAGCAGATTCTCGACTTTAGCCGAAAATCGGTCCTGGAACGACACCCCCTCGACCTGCTGCCGCTTTTGAAAGAACAGTGCAAGTTGTTGGAACGTACTCTGCCGGAAAACATTGAGATCAGCTTGGAGCACCAGCCTGCCGAATACATCGTCAACGCCGACCTGACCCGAATACAGCAGGTCATTATGAACCTGGCCGTCAATGCGCGCGATGCGATGCCGAAGGGTGGAAAATTGCACATCGCTTTGTCCAGGACAACCAGAGCGGATGAGATCAGATGTGTGACATGCGGGGAGGTGTCAGGGGGGGAGTGGGGGCGTATAACGGTGACAGATGCCGGCAGCGGTATTCCCCCCGACGTGCTGCCCTACATCTTTGAACCTTTCTTCACCACCAAAGCGCCTGGACAGGGCACGGGGCTGGGATTGTCGCAGGTGTACGGCATCGTGAAACAGCACGAGGGTCACATTGATGTGACGACTAAAGTAAGGGAAGGGACGACGTTCAGTGTCTACTTGCCGATCTTGCCGGCGTCTCAACCAGAACTGCCCACTCAAGAAAACCCAACCCTGATTCAGGGGCGAGCCGAGACCTTGTTGATCGTTGAGGATAATGCCCCTTTGCGGAAAGCCCTGGTGGACACCCTGGAATCACTCAATTATCAGGTGCGGGAAGCTGTCAACGGACAGGAAGCGCTGGCTATCTTACAGCAAAGCGCGAGCGAGATCGCATTGGTCGTCAGCGATCTGGTCATGCCGGAGATGGGCGGGCAAGCGTTGTTCCATGCCATGCGGCAGCGCGGGCTGACATTGCCGTTGATATTGTTGAGTGGGCATCCGATGGAAAAGGAACTTCAAAACTTGCAGGCGCAGGGAGTCGTCGGTTGGATGTCCAAGCCGCCGGATATGGAACAACTGTCTCGTATGTTAGCGCGCGTGCTGCGGGGAAAAACCTGATACTCAGACACAAATTTCGCTGAAGTCGGGCCATCTTGAAACGATTGCGCCTCCATCAGAGTCCCCGACCTCTCGAATGACCCCTTGACAATCCCCCTCACAATGGCATACTTTCCGCCAATCTGCGCCACGGCAGAGAAATCGCCAGATTGAGGGGGAAAATATGGCTCGCACTCAGGGGACACCGGAGCGTCCGCTGCGCTCCCACGAGGGATACAAACCACAGCGGGAACTGACCGGGGCAGACTTGTTGCTCCCCGGCGAGCGTTACTTTGCGCAGGATGAACACGACGCCTGCGCCATCGTCGCCGCGATCCGCACGACCGGCGAGGCCACGCACGGCAACCTCAAGCGCACCATCGAAGCGTTGGGGCAGATGGGCCACCGCTCCGGCGACGTGCAAAGCGAGGGCGACGGCTGCGGCGTCCTCACTGACATCCCCCGCCCCCTGTGGGCCGCCGCGCTCGCCGAGGCCGGCCGCCCGGCGTGGCTGGCCGAGGACAAACGCTTCTTCGTCGGCCACCTGATGATTCCCCGCGACGCGCGCAACGCGAGCGCCCTGCAATCCCAAATCCTCGCCCTGGTCAACGCCGGCGGGGCGGACTTGCTCCTGGAACGGCGCGGCGCAACCCGCTCCCAGGCGTTGGGCCGGTTGGCGCTGGCGCAGGAGCCGTGCTTCTGGCAGATCGCCGGCCTGATGAGCCGCGGCCCGCTGGAAGCCGTCGAGCAACAACTGTTCAATCTCGCCCTCGCCATCGAAGCCCAGACGCCGGTACACGTCGCCTCCCTGTCCAGCCACAGCGTCGTCTTCAAAGTGCGCGGCTCCGTTGAAACGCTCTACCACTACTACCCCGAACTCCGCAACCGCGACTACACCTCCGCCATCACCATCGGCCACGCGCGCTACTCCACCAACACCACCACCATCTTCGAGCGCGTCCAGCCCTTCAGCCTGCTCGGCCACAATGGGGAAATCAACACCGTCCACCGCCTGCGGGAACAGGCCGAAATGCTCGGCGCGCAGTTGGTGCGCGGCGGCAGCGACTCCCAGGACGTCAACCGCGTGTTGGAGACGCTGATGCACGCCTACGGCTTCAGCCTCATCGAGGCGCTGGAGCTGGTCTTCCCGCCCATCCTCAGCGAGATCGCCCACCTGCCGGACGAGCTGCGCGCGGTGTACGCTTACTACCGGCGCGCGTTCGGCCACTTCGCCCAGGGGCCGGCCGCCATCATCGCCCGCCACGGCGACGTGTGCGTCGGCAGCGTGGACGTGCTAGGTCTGCGTCCCCTGTGGTACGGCGAGACGGAAAAGGAGTGCTTCTTCTCGTCGGAGAAGGGCGTCGTGCCGATGGACTTGCTCAACGGCGACCCCAAGCCGCTCGCGCCGGGCGAGAAGATTGCCGTGCGGGTGCAGCGCGGCAAGGGCGTCACCGTGTTGACCTACCCCGACATTCAGCGCGAGGTGCTGGCGCGCGCCCGCGCCCGCTTCGACGACCTTGCCCACCTCGCTGCGCCGCCTCCCCCTTCCGCCTCAATGCCTGACGTGGCGTCTGAAACACCCCCCACCCTGCCGCCATCCCCCACCGCCCTTGCCGCCTTCGGTTGGGGGCGGGAGGACGTGACATGGGCGCAGGCCCTGGCCGACCAGGGCAGCGACCCCGTCGCCTCCCTGGGATTCGACGGCCCGCTGGCCGCGCTGGATGAGCAAGTCCACAATCTGAGCGACTACTTCAAAGAAAAAGTCGCCGTCGTCACCAATCCGGCGGTGGATCGGGAACGGGAGCAGGAGCACTTCTCGACGCAGAGCATCGTCGGTCCGCGCCCCGCGCTCGCCGGGCCGGAGGGCGGGCCGGTGACGGCTTACCCGCCGCACGTCGTCCTCGCCGCGCCGGTGCTGGCTGGCGGGCACGCGGGCGCGCCGCTGCTGCCCGCCAGTGACTATCGCGCGCTGGCCGAATCCCACGAAATAGCGCGCCTCGAAGACGTACTCGCCGCCTTCCCGCCGGAGCAGGTGGTGACGTTGGCGCTGGTCACAGAGCCGGGCGAAACAGTGCGCAGCGCCGTCGAGCGGCTGGCGGACGCGGCGGTGAGCGCCGCGCAGGGGGGCGCGGCCCTGCTCCTGCTCGATGACGCGCCGCCCGATGGCCCGCAGGCGTTTGCGGACGGGCGCGGCTGGGTGAACCCACATCTCGCCGTCGCCCGCATTGACCGCGCGCTGCGCGCCGCCCCGGACTGCCGCCGCGCCGTCGGCCTGATCGTGCGCAGTCCCGCGCTCCGCAACCTGCACGATCTCATCCTGGCGCTGGGCCTGGGCGCGGACGCGGTGGCGCCGTACCGGCTGCTCGAAGTCGCCGTCAACGCCGCGCCGGAAATGGATCGCGCCGTGCTCACGCGGCGGCTCGGCCACACGCTCCACGCCCTGCACGCGGGCCTGGAGAAAGTCGCCAGCACGATGGGCATCCACGAACTGCGCGGCTACGGGCGCATCTTCGCCAGCATCGGCCTGAGCACGCCGCTGGTGGAGGTGCTCGACACGCCCAACTACGGCGGCAGCGCCGAGCGCGGGCTGACGTGGGCCGACCTCGACAAGGACGTGGAGACGCGCCGCCAGCTCTACCACGCCGAGGAAGCGAAACTGCCGCGCCTGGAACACTTCTACCCACTGGTGGGCAAGACCCTGCGCGAGTTGGCCCGGGGCGAGATTCCCGCCAGCGAAGCGTTCGCCCACCTGCGCGCGCAGGAGCGTCAACGCCCGGTGACGCTGCGGCACGTCCTGGGTTTCAACGCGCCGGTGGCCGACGCGGTGCGCGGCATCACCCCGGCGGACGTGGATGCCGGCCTCACCGGGCACGACCTGCCCTTTGTGATCGCCAGCATGTCGTTCGGCTCCCAGAGCGAGACGGCCTTCCGCGCCTACGCCGAGGCCGCGCGCCGCCTGAACATCATCGCCCTCAACGGCGAGGGCGGCGAGATCGAGGATTTGATGGGGGAATACCCGCACAATCGGGGGCAGCAGATCGCCTCCGCCCGCTTCGGCGTGAACATCAACCTCCTCAACGCCAGCAACTTTTTGGAAATCAAGATCGGCCAGGGCGCCAAGCCGGGCGAGGGCGGCCATCTGCCGGGGCGCAAAGTATCGGCGCAGGTGGCGCGCGCCCGGCATGTGTCGCCGGGCATTGACCTGATTTCGCCCTCGAACCACCACGATATTTATTCGATTGAGGACCTGGCGCAATTCATCGAGGAATTGAAGACGGCCAATCCGAAGGCGCGCGTCATCGTCAAAGCGCCGGTGGTGCCGGGGATCGGCGTGATCGCCGTGGGGATCGCCAAGGCCGGGGCGGACATCATCAACCTGACCGGCTACGACGGCGGGACGGGCGCGGCGCGCGCGCACAGCCTCCGGCACGTGGGCCTGCCGGCCGAGATCGGCGTGGTGCAGGCGCATCAGGCGCTGCTCGCCAGCGGGATGCGCGGGCGCGTCGAGCTGTGGGCCGACGGCGGTGCGCGCTCGCCGGACGACGTGGTCAAGTTGCTGTGCCTGGGCGCCAACCGCGTGGGCTTCGGCACGGCGGCGATGCTGGCGCTCGGCTGCCTGCTGTGCCGCCAATGCAAGACGGGCAACTGCCCCACCGGCATCACCACCCAGCTCAAGACGGCGGAAGAGGCGCGGGCGCGCGGGGTGAAAGTCTTCACGCCGCTGGAGTACGGCCCGGCCGTGGAGCATTTGGAGACGTTGTTCCGGGCCTTCGGCGACGAGGTGCGCGCCATCGCCGCCCGGCTCGGTGCGACGCGCCTGCAAGACCTGGTAGGGCGCACCGATCTGTTGGAGCAGACCTCGCACTTCCTGCAACTGAATCTGCGCGACCTGCTGTTGCCTTCGGTGACGCAGATACCGTCGGAGCGGCCAGCGGGCCTGGTGCCGCTGCGCCGCCCGCGCAACCACCTCACCACCGTGATTTCCAACGTGGTGATGGAGGCCGTCGCCGGGGGCGAGGAGGAGGTCGCGTTTGAGGACGGGCACGTCACGCCGGTGGATCGCGCGTTGGGGACGCACCTGGCCGGGGCGTTGACCCGCTATCATCACCAATGGAATTGGGCGCCAGGGCACGGGGGCGTCGGTGGGCAGGACGAGACGTGGCGCAGGCCACACCACGGCCCGGCGGCTTCCCACACGGCGCGGGACGTCTACCTGGGATTCTACGCGAGCACGGCGCCGGGCAACGGGCTGGGCGCGTTCAGCAGCAGCCCGCTCACGATTTTCGTGGAGGGCGGCGCGCAGGATGGTGTGGGGAAAGGGTTGTACGGCGGGCGCGTGGTGGTGCTCAAGGGGTACAATCACATGGGGCAGCGGATTGACGGGGCCGTGGGCAAGGGCCTGGGCTACGGTGCCATTGCGGGGACGATTGTGGTGCAGGGCAACGCCGACAGCCGCGCGTGTGTGCGGCTCTCCGGGGCGGACGTCATCATCGGTGGGGAAATCACCGCGCCGCTGCAAGACGAGCTGGGCTGCATCGGGGCGCGGGCCAACGTGAAGGGCTTCCTCTGCGAGTACATGACCGCCGGGCGCGTCCTGGTGCTGGGCGACCCCGGCCCGTGGATTTGCGCGGGGATGACGGGGGGCGTGCTCTACATCCACCTGAATCCGGCCATGGGCCTGACCCTCGCCGCCATCCGCCGCCGCATTGCGCAGGGCGCGACCGTGACGGTGCAGCCGGTGGCCGCCGAGGACGGCGCGAATCTGCGCGAGCTGCTCCACGCTTACGCCGCCGAACTGGCGCGCAACCACCAGCACAAAGAGGCGGAACGCATCCGCGCGCTGCTCGACAACTGGGAGCAGCAATTCGTGAAAATCGCGCCGCACCGGGCGGAACGGGGCAGCGGGGAGTTGATGACGGAATAGGCGCGAAGGGCAGCAAGGGGGCATTTCAAAATCTTGCGGCTCGCAAAAATCTTCGCGTCTTTGCGCCTTTGCGTGAAACTTCCTCCTTTTTTTCAGGAGAATCATCTATATAATTGAAAGAATAACACAATGGAGAGGGGTCTGATGGTAGAGAAAAACAACAAGGTCATTTTGATCACGGGCGCTTCAGCGGGAATCGGGCGCGCCAGCGCCCTGGAACTGGCCCGGCAAGGTCATCGCGTGTATGGCACCAGCCGTACTCTGCGCGGTGCGACGGACGAATTCACGATGCTTCCCATGGACGTGGACGACGCGGCGTCGGTGCAGGCCGCGGTGAAAACGGTTCTCGACCGCGAGGGCCGCATTGACGTGGTGATGAATAACGCCGGTTTCGGCTACAGCGGCGCGGTCGAAGACACCGCCATCGAAGAAGCGCGGGACATATTCGAAACCAACTTCTTCGGGGTGATGCGCGTGTGTCACGCCGTGTTGCCCGCCATGCGGGCGCAAGGGAGCGGGACGATCATCAATGTCAGCTCTATTGGCGGGTTGATCGCCCTCCCCTACCGCGGGCTATACAGCGCCACCAAGTACGCGCTCGAAGGACTCAGTGAGGCGCTGCGGATGGAGGTCAAACGCTTTGGCCTGCACGTGGTACTGGTGGAACCCGGAGACCTCTGCACGGAGTTCGGCGCCAACCGGCGCAAAGCGCGCGGCGCGGGCGAAACCTCGGTCTATCGAGACGTATACCAGCGTGTGCTGGCGCAGGTCGAGGAAAGCGATCGCACGGGCGACCCGCCAGAGTCCGTCGCCCGCGTCGTGCGGCAGATCGTGGCCTCGCCACGCCCCAAAGCCCGCTACGTCGTCGGCCCTTTTATCCAAAAGTTCGCCATTGTGCTGAAACGCCTTATCCCGGCCGGAATATTTGAACGACTCCTCATGCGGACGTATAATGTATCTTAGAAGCCAACGTATTTAGAACCTATCTGAAAATTCGTTTCGGCGCGTGATTTGCGCTTAAAGGTGCGGTTGAGAGGGTGTTTTTTCGTGGGCGGGCTGCGCCCGCC
>DAOUGD010000326.1:0-37602 GCA_034429475.1 Anaerolineae bacterium | reverse complement strand
TGCGGGCGGCACACCGCCCGCGCAAACACCTAGACCTTTCAATACACCATCTCGCCCTTGACGAAGGCGGACGTGCGCGGGTCGCGGGGCGAGTCAAAAAACGTCGGCGCGTCGGCAATCTCGACGATGCTCCCGCCAAGCAGCAGCGCGACGCGATGGGCCAGCCGATGCGCCTGGAAGACGTTGTGCGTCACCAGCGCCACCGTACACCCTTGCTCGCGGTTTAGCTCGGCGACAACCGTTTCGATCAGGCCGACGTTGTAGGGGTCGAGGTTGGCCGTCGGCTCGTCCAGCAGCAGGACGGTAGGCCGGAGCACGATGGCGCGCGCCAGCGCCACCCGCTGCGCCTCGCCGCCGGAGAGCGTCCAGGCCTGCTTGTGCGCCAGCGCCGTCAGTCCAAGCCGCTCGATGACAGCCTGAATCTCATCTTGCCGGCCGCGCTCGCCGCGCAGGCGCAGGCCGTATTCCACGTTGCGCCGGACGTTGGTGGAAAGCAGCGCGGATCGCTGGAACACTGTTGTCACCTCTCGGCGCAAAGCCAGCGGCGTTGCGTCCGGCTGGACGATCTGCCCGCGATACTTGAGCGTACCGCTTTCGGGAAATTCCAGGAAGTTGAGCAGCCGCAGCAGGGTGGACTTTCCCGCCCCGCTCGGCCCGACTACCGCCAGGATTTCGCCCTGGTGGATGTCGAGGGCGTCCACCTTCAGCACCGCGCGCGCGTCATACGATTTGACGACCTGGCGGAGTTCATACAAGGGCGCGGCGTTCATTGGCCCTTCCTCTGGAACTGCGCGACGGTCAGGTTGATGAGAAAGGTCAGTCCCAACAGCACCAGCGCCAGGCCGATGGCAAAGTCGAGGTTGCCCCGGCGGGTTTCCAACATAATCGCCGTCGTCAACACCCGCGTCGAACCCTCGATGTTGCCGCCCACCATCGTCACTGCGCCCACTTCCGAGATGATGCTGCCCAGTCCGCCGACCAGCGCCACGATCACGCCCTGGCGTGCTTCCTGGAGAATCGTCCAGGTGGCCTGCCGGGGCGTCGCGCCCAGCGCGCGCAGTTGCAGCCGCAGATTGGGGTCTACCTCGGAGACGGCGGCCATGGTGTAGCCGATGACCAGCGGCGTGGCGATGATCACCTGCGCCACCACCATTGCCGGGACGGTGAAGAGCTGCGGAATCCAGGGCCAGTTGAGCGGCCCCAAAATGCCGCTACGCGAGAGCAGCAGGTAAACCGTCAATCCGATCACGACCGGCGGGAAGCCCATGCCGGTGTAGATCAACGCCTGGACGACGCGCCGCCCCGGAAAATGCGTCAGACCGATGATCGCCCCCGCCGGCACCCCCAGCGCTGCGCTGATCAGCAGCGCCGCTCCGCTGACCCGCGCCGAAAGGGCGATGATCTCCCAGAGGTAGGCATCCCAGGAGAAGAGCATCCGGAGACCTTCAATCAGCCCGGCCCACACAACGTCCATGCACACCTCTCTGAAAATTCCCTCAACGGACGGAACGGATTCAGCGGAAAGACGATCCGTTAAAATCCGTTGAATCTGTTGAGGAAAAAGTTTCAACAAAAAAAACGGCGTCCCGCGAAAGGACGCCGTTATATTCCCATCTCCCTACCTTAGTAGGGGCATTGGAACCCAGCGCATTTCCTTTCCAACCACGGGAGGCGCAGCCGTTTCCCGCTGCACCCTATCGGTCTCACGGTCATAAGCGTAAGCCGTTAGGCCCGGAGACTCGGAAACGCCGAACTATAAATTTTCTGGTGCTGATCGTATCATCAAAGCGAGTTTATGGCAATCAGCCTGCTACCAACCTCTCCATCAGCGCGTCACGCCTGCCACAAGCGCGGCAGAAATTCATCATGCAGCACTTGCCGCTGGCGACTGTCTGCATCCCGCCCATTGAAAGCTTCAGAACGGTTGAACGCCGATAGTTGCCCATGAACGCTAAAAACTATAGGGGGATTTTGCGGAAAGGTCAAATTTTGCGCAGGCCCGGCCTGCTCGCCAGGTGAGTTTGGCAGGTCCTCTGGATTGCGCGGCCTTCCAAAGGGACTACAATTTAGCACACCGGACTGCTTTTGGCGCTCAACGGCGGGGAGTGTTAGAAAGGGTGGTGCAATGGATGAACCGGTTCGCGCAACTGAGACTGTGAGGTCGTAATGAAAAGTTTACCATCCGGTTGCCTAGACTATCAGGCCCGTTTGGACTCTGGACTATTTGTCGCCGTGCTCATTGGCACGGCTCTCCTTGTGACGCTGACGGCATGTTCGCCGCCTTCCCCATCCCCCACGCCGCCGCTATCTCCACGCCCCTCTTCCACGCTCATGCCGTCACCCTCCCCAACGGCAAGTCCTACATCAAGCCCTACTTTCACCCTCACGCCGACGTCAAGTCCCACCGCCAGTCCTACGCCAAAACCTTCGCCCACGTCCACCCCAGCGCCTACTGCCACCCGGACGCTGCGTCCCACCCGGACGGCCACACCCACGCCGCCCCCCCTGCCGGCGCCTTTCCGCCGTATGGGTTCCATCGGGGATATTCTTCCCGGAGAGATAGCGGGCTTGCATAGTGCGTGCGATGGCGCCTTGTGGCTGGCGACAGATCAGGGTGTTGCCAGACTCACGGATGATGCGTGGAGCGTTCAATTCACCGACCTTGCCGGAAAAATCGCGGGGGTTGATGCGGCCGGTCGCCTCTGGGTCATCGGCGAGGATTCCACCGAGATTGCTGCGTGGAATGGCGTCGCCTGGACGACCTATGGCGCAGAAGCCGGCTGGGTTTCTATGAGCGATTTCTGGTATCAGGATTTCATGACTTGGGGGCAGTGTGATCGCGCCGGGCGTTTCTGGCTGGCTACTACCCAGGACGTCCGCGTCTTTGACGGCGCGCGCTGGACCGTTTTCACGTCACAAGCCCTGGGCATGGGCGAGGTCCCCGACCCCAACGGGTGCGCCCCCAGCTTTCAGATGACCATTCTGAAAAGCACCGGCGACGTTTGGGTGGGCGAGTGCGACTGGGCCGAAGGCGCCTGCGGCGGTCAGGGCACGCGGTGGTTTGACGGGGCGACCTGGCATGGGGCTGACTCCCCGGTTTCTCAGGGCTGCGTCGCGGCTATCGCGGAGGATGCGGCGGGTGACGTTTGGCTGGGGGGGGGCAGTGGGGTATGGCGCTACGCGCCGGCTTCCGGAGATTGGACCCGTTTTTCGCCGCCGAAGGAGGCCCCCTTTAACTACCGCAGCCACGGGGCCGTCCTGTCGTTGGCCGCAGACCCCTTTGATCGCCTCTGGGTGACGGAGTTGCTTTGTGGGCCGGCCAGTTGCGACGCTCACGCGCTCTACTACGTGCGCGCTGGGGTCTGGACGCTGCTGCCCGGCGGAGAGGCGCCGCCCTACATCCTGGATCTGCGCGCTATTACAGATGCCTCTGGCGCATCCTGGCTGTTTGGGGATGCCATCTACCGGCTGACCGAAACCGACATCCAGCCGGTACTCCCACGGTCATCCGCATCCGCCGCCGTGGACGCCGCCGGCAGAGTGTGGTTTGTCTTTCGCGATTACCCGCACAGCGTACTCTGCACGATAGAGACGGATAAGTGACGGGGCATTGCCCATTCAGGGCGGAAAGTTTGACGCAGCCCAGAATTGGGTCACTCGTGGCCTTCTATCGCTTGACCCGACAGAAATACCCATATATAATCATATTATGACATCTTCAAAAACTATCGTTAAAAATATTGCGAAAAATGAACCGCCGCATTAAGTTCATCGTTCAATTTTTTGCAACCTCCACTGTCGATCCTGAAGCAGCCCGCCGCGCCAGGTTGCTCAATATCCTCCTGGGCATCTTCGGCGTCATCATTTTGCTGGGGATCGGCATTATCTGGGCCGTCCCCCTGAAGGTTTGGGAGGGCAACCTACAGGCTGTCCGAAGGCTTCATAGCTTAGCCGGTATCGGGTTGGCGCTCATTCCCGGCTTGTACCTCTTGAACCGCTACGTCTCCGGCCGGCTGGCGCAACTGCTGTTCGTGGGGTTGCTCATCCTGGCCGCCGCCCTGACCGATGAGCCAGAGGAGGTGGTTCATGGGCAGGGGGTGATCATGTTCGTCCTGCCGATCTTCCTCTCCAGTCTGTTGGTGCGCTCGTGGGTCAGTTTCCCGGTGGCGGGGATTTCCACCCTGGTCGTGACTGCCATGAGCTTCCAGACCAGTCAGCCGTGGCCCAATCCCCTCTACCTGCTGATCTTTTTCCTCCTGGCCGCTGTGGCGTGGCTGGCGGCGTCGGGGCTGGAACAGATGGTGCGACAAATGCACACCACCCTGGCCGAATTGCGTTTGGGCGAGGCGCGTTACCGGTTGCTGGCCGAAAACGCTGCCGATGTCATTTGGGAACTGGATACTGCTACTATGCGGTTCACCTACGTCAGCCCCTCCATCGTGCGCCTGCGGGGATACACCCCCGCCGAGGCGCTGACGCAGTCGCTCGAACAGATACTGACGCCGCCTTCGCTGGATATGGTGAACGCGGAATTGCCGAAACACATCCAGGCGTTTCTGGCCGGAGGCCCTGCCGCTGTGCCCCGCATGTACGAAGTGGAGCAAAGGTGCAAAGACGGTACAACGGTGTGGACCGAGATGACCGCGACCCTTATGCGGAATGCCGCCGGGGGAGTTAATGTGTTGGGCGTGTCGCGGGACGTCAGCGCGCGCCACCAGGCCGAAGAAGCCCTGCGGCTCAGCGAGCAAAAATTTGCCAAAGCCTTCCGCGCCAGCCCCGATGTCCTCATCATCAGCCGCCAAAAGGACGGATTGATTATTGAGACCAATGACAGTTGGGAGCGCGTCCACGGCTACACCCGCGAGGAAGTCATCGGGCAAACCTCCCTGGCCCTGGGGTTATTCGTCGATCCGACGCAACGCGCCCAGGCGATCGCGCGGCTACAGGAACAGGGTTTCTTGCACGATTTTGAAGTAGACATCCGGCGCAAATCCGGCGAGGTGCGCCAGGTCAGCCTGTCGGCGGAACCTCTCGAACTGGATCAGGGGCCTTGCATCCTCACCATCGTGCGTGACGTTACCGAGCACAAACGGGCCGCACGTATACAGACTACGCTCTATCGCATCTCGGAGGCGGCCCAGACCACCCAGGATTTGATGCAACTCTTCGGCGCGCTGCACGCCATCACGGCCGAGTTGATGCCGGCCCGGAATTTTTACATTGCGCTTTACGACGCCGCCACGGATTTATTGAGTTTCCCTTATTATGCGGATGAGTTTGACACGGCGCCGGCGCCTATGCCGCCGGGCAAAAGCGTCACAGGCTACGTCCTGCGGACCGGCCAGCCACTGCTGGCTACCGCTGAAGTGCTAGAGCAATTGAAGTTGCGGGGTGAAATAGCCGATTTGGGCACACTTTCAGTGGATTGGCTGGGCGTGCCGCTTACCGGGCAAACTACCCTCGGCGTAATGGCCGTGCAGACTTACACCGACCGCGTTCGACTCACTCCCGCCGATCAGGATCTGCTCATGTTCGTCTCCACCCAGGTGGCGATGGCGATTGAGCGCAAGCGTGGTGAAGTCGCGCTGCGGGAACAGCGCCGGTTGGAAGAGCAGATCAGCAAAATTGCGCAGACGGCTCCCGGCGGGCTGTATTCTTTCCAACGGCGTCCGGATGGGACGGGATTTATGCCCTATGTCAGCCCGGCGTGGGAGGCTTTGTTCGATCTGCGCGCCCAGGAAGTGCGCGAAGCCGTTGGGCCAATCTTTGCGCGGATGCACCCCGACGATGTGCCCTACGTGCAGCGAACTATCGTCGAATCCGCCGAAACTATGACAGATTGGATCATTGAGTTCAGAATCAACCATCCGCAGCGCGGCTTGATTTGGGTTGGCGGCCACTCCACGCCGCTTTCCCAACCGGATGGTAGCATTCTCTGGCATGGTTTCATTACCGACATCACTGCGCGCCGTCAGGCCGAAGAGTCTCTGCGGCAAAGTGAGGCCATGTATCGCGCCGTGGTCGAAAGCCAGACCGATCTGATCTGCCGCTTCCGGCCCGATGGTACACTCACTTTTGTCAACGCTGCCTACTGTCGCTATCACGGCGAAGCGCGCGACGCCCTGCTGGGGAGTGACTTTGTAGCGCGCGTTGCACCGGAGGATCGCGCACTGGCGCGCGCGCACCTTGATTCTTTTGGGGCGCACAAGCCGGTCGCCGGCGTCGAATACCGGGAGATCGCTGCCGGCGGCAAGGTGCGCTGGCTCAACTGGATCAACCGCCCGATCTTTGACGACGCGGGCCATCTGCTGGAATTCCAATCGGTGGGGCGCGATATCACCGAGCGCAAGCAAGCGGAGGAGGCGCTGGAACGCCGCGTAACGCAGTTGGCCCTGCTCAACGACATCAGCGCGCAGCTTGCCGTTCTCCAACTGGACCGAGTCCTGGAACGGGCTGCGTACCTGATGCAAGAACGTTTTGGCTATCGGCATGTGGGCATCTTCACTCTGGACTCCGCGCAGGGTGCGTTGGTGATGCGGGCCAGGGCGGGGGAATATGTTGATCAGTTCCCGCCCGATCACCACCTGGCCCTGGGCCAGGGTATGGTCGGCTGGGTGGGACGCTATGGAGAAACCCTGCTGGCAAACGATGTGACCCAGGAACCGCGCTACGTGAACCTCTACCCCGGCCGCATTCCCACCCTGGCCGAATTGACCGTGCCCATCCGGGCCAAAGACGCCGTGGTAGGGGTGTTGGATGTGCAAAGCAAACAGCGCGACGCCTTCGATGCCGACGATGTCCGGGTGATGGAAACTCTGGCGGGCGAAGTGGCGATTGCCATCGAGAACGCCCGTCTCTACGAGGCCGCGCAGCAGGAGATTGCCGAGCGCCGCCAGGCCGAAGTCGCCCTGGCCGAGGAACGCGCGCAGTTGGAACAGCGTATCATCGAGCGCACCGCCGATCTGCGCCAGGCCAATCTGGACTTGATCCACGCGATGCGCGCCAAAGACGAGTTCCTGGCGACGATGAGCCACGAACTGCGCACTCCACTCAACGCCATCCTGGGCAAGGCGGAAACCCTCCAGGAGGGTATTTTTGGCCCGATGAATGTCAACCAGTTAAACTCTTTGCACCTCATTGAAGAAAGTGGGCGGCACTTGCTGGCGCTGATCAACGATATTCTCGACGTCGCCAAGATCGAATCCGAGAAGCTGACCCTGGATTTTGAACCGGTCTCGCTCTCCTCCGTCTGCGAGGCCAGCCTCCGTATCATTAAGCAAACAGCGGACCAAAAACATCTCACGGTATCTGCTACGTTGGACGCAGCCATCGCCGCGCGGCCCGTCCTGGCCGACGGCCGCCGATTGAAGCAAATTCTCATCAACCTGCTGAACAATGCTGTTAAATTCACACCTGATGGCGGCCAGATCGGCCTAGAAGTGCGGGGCGACGCCGCGCAGGAAACCTTTTCCTTTATTGTCTGGGATACCGGTATCGGCATTGCGGATGCTGACCGGGGACGGTTGTTCCAGCCTTTCGTCCAGCTCGACAGTAGCCTGGCGCGTCAGTATCCCGGCACCGGCCTGGGCCTGGTGTTGGTAGACCGCCTGGCCGCACTCCACGGGGGGCAAGTCAGCATGGAAAGTGTGCTGGGACAGGGCAGCCGCTTCACTGTGACGCTCCCCTGGCAGCCGGCGCCTCCCCCTCCCCTCCCCGGAAACTGAAAACTTATCTGGACTTTTTTGACAAGCGGCTACAATGTGGAGGTCGAAAGTTAAAGGAGGTATGCATTGGACGAACGACCGCGCGTGTTGATTGTAGATGATGACGACACAGCCTGTGAAGTCATTCGCTCTTACTTGTGGCAGGAGCCGTACACTATTATCACCCTGTCTAACGGGCGAGAGGCTCTGGAGCGCGTCGAGGAAATCGCGCCGGACATCATCTTGCTGGACGTGATGATGCCAGAGATGGATGGTTTCGAGGTCTGCCGTTGTCTGCGCGCCGATCCGCAAGTGGCCGAAGTTCCTATCGTGCTGGTCACGGCGTTGGAGGACCGCGATTCGCGGGTGGAGGGTGTTCGCGCCGGCGCCGATGACTTTCTCACCAAACCCATTGATGCGGCGCTGCTCCGCGCGCGCGTCCACACTATCACGCGCTTGAACCGCTACCGACGGCACCTCGAAGAGCGCCAGAAGTTCGTGTGGCTGGTGGAACAGTTGCAGGATGGCGTGCTGATCCTGGACGCCGACGGCTATCTCCGCTACGTGAATGAACAGGCGCGCCGCTATTTTAATCTGCCGGCTGAGGGCCTGCCGGAGATAACGTTTCTCACCCTCGCCCAACAATACTTCCAGCCGCACCCTCTTGATGCCTGGGAGCACTGGCCGGCGCCAGAGGCCGCGGATTTCACACAGCCGCGTTACCTGGTGCGCCCTGATACCGCCGCCGTCCCGCCCTTGTGGTTGAAGGTCACGACATTCCCCCTGCGCCAGGATCGTACCGGCAGTTGGGTCGTCCACTTGCGGGACGTGACCCAGGAGATTGGCACACACCAGGAAATCTACGAATTTCATGCCATGGTTTCTCATAAACTGCGCACCCCGCTGACGCACGTGGTGGGCGGGTTGGAACTTCTTACGCTGTTGGGGGACACGGCGGATGCCGAAAAACGCCACGAGTACGTTGAACTTGCCCGCGACGGCGCGCGCCGCTTGCAGTTGATGCTGAGTGACATCTTCGAATACCGGGATCGCGCTCACGCATTCCACACCCCGGGCGGATTTGACCTGTCCCAATTGCCCGAAGTTCTTAAAGAAGTGCAGACGCGCTTCGAAATCGCGCCTATCCAACTCCTTGAAACAGAGGTGGCCGGGCAGGTGACCCTCAGCCGTGAGGACATCACCCTGATGTTGCTGGAATTGTGCGAAAATGCTCAGAAATTCCACCCCACACACACCCCCACCATTACCCTATCCCTGGCGGCGGTCGGAGAGGCTGCCGTATGCCTGCGAATGTGTGATGATGGTCGGCACTTACCCCAGGAACAACTCACGACTATCTGGCTGCCTTACTACCAGAGCGACCGCTACATGACCGGCGAGGTTCCCGGCATCGGCCTGGGACTGCCGTTGGTGGCGACGCTGTTGTGGAATGCTGGCGGCGCCTGCCGCGCTTACAACCGCCCCGATCGCCCCGGCCTGGTGATCGAGTTGAAACTGCCCCGGCGGCTTCCGTCAACTTCACCGGCGGCAGACGCGGAGGGCGAGGGTATGACGCCGTTCTCTACTCTGCCACTTTAGCGGCTTCTTTGACAAAGGAAGGGGAGTGAACCTGCGCTACGGGCCGATAATGAAAATCTTTTACCACGAAGGACACAAAGTTTTCTTTTCCCCGCCGTGACCTCGGTGTGCTCTGTGGCGATTGATGAGGAGACGTTCATGCACGAGAAACCACGCATTCTGATTGTGGATGATGACGAAAGTGCGCGCGAAGTGTTACAGGCCCATTTGTGGCAAGAACCCTACGAATTGATCTCCTTGACCGGGGGGCAGGCCCTGTTGGAGCAGTTCGACGTTCTGGCGCCGGACGTCATTCTGCTGGACGTGATGATGCCCGGCCTGGATGGCTTTGAAGTTTGCCGGCAGCTCAAGAGCGACGAGCGGCGACGGCACGTTCCGGTGATTCTGATTACCGCGCTGGACAGCAAAGCCGTCCTGCTGCGCGGTATGGAAGTGGGCGCGGACGATTTCCTGTCCAAGCCGGTGGTCGGCCTCGAACTGCGCGCGCGGGTACACTCTATGGCGCGCATCAAAGCCCAACATGATGAGCTGGCCGCCTTGCTGCATTTGCGGGAGGACTTGACCAACATGATTTTGCACGACATGCGGAATCAGTTGGCGGCTATCCTGTTGTTTGGCGCGCTGCTTCAGAAGATGCGGATGACCGACAAAGGCGAGGAGTATTTGGAAAAAGTCACCTCTGCGGCGCGTCGGCTGGAATCGTTTATCAACGACATGTTGATTGTCGCCAAAGCCCAGGAGAACCGCCTGGTGTTATCCCGGCAGACCGTGGAGATGAATCGCCTGTTGTCCGCGACCCAAGAGTGGCACACCGCCGCCGCCCAGCAACGTGGGATTGCCCTGGTGGTAGACCTGCCAGAAACTCCCTGGTATCTGTCACTTGACGAAGCCTTGTTTCAACGCGTGTTGGACAACCTCCTGTCCAATGCCCTCAAGTTTTCTCCTCCTGATAGCACCGTGCGCCTGCGGGCCGCGCCTTTGCCTTCCGACGCGGGCGCTTCCCCAATGGGGGGGCGTATTGAGGTTCTCGACGAGGGACCGGGCATCCCTGAGGCTTATCGCACGACGCTTTTCCAGAAGTTTAATGTCGTGGACTTAAAGCAAAAGGACGTGGCGCAGGTAGGTCTGGGATTGGCTTTCTGCAAACTGGTGATCGAGGCGCACGGCGGGCGCATTTCGGTGGAATCCAATACCCCTACCGGTTCCATTTTCACTGTGGAAATCTAAAAAAAGCGTGGGCGCGGGCGGTACACCGCCTGCGCCCACGCGCCTCTTTACTCTGCAAAAGCAGGCTACCTCAGCCGGGGCAAAATAAGGCGCACGCAAACGCCGCCCCCGTCGTTGCGGTTTTCGATACGCACGTCGCCGCCGGCCTGCCAGACCAGGGCCGAAACCAGCGGGATGCCCAACCCCATGCCGGGCGACTCGCCGGTGAACCACTTCTCGCCCTGCGCATAGGGCTGCTTGGCCCGCAGGATTTGTTCGGCGGTCATCGTCTGGCCGTCGTCCAGAATCCGCAACTCGATATCATCCTCGCCAAATGCTTCTGCATAGACTTGAATGTGGGGGGTGTGGTGCGGGTGGAATTTTTGAGAGTTTTCCAGGATTTCATGGAGGATTAATTCCGTGGCATTGATCGAAATGTTGAGCCGGTGCTCCGCCAGCGGTTCGGGTATAAACACGGCAATGTCCTTCAACCCTAGCAGTTCACCGACGGCGGTCACTATCGGGTTGAGCGCCCCCACCGCAACCGGGACTCCTTCTGCCAGGGAAACCGGCGCGTCGAGGTATTCCAGGATGTCATTCACCTGGCGTCCCAGGCGCTCTGCCCCTTTCCAGGCGTCTTTGACCAATTCCCGCATCTCCGCCTCCGGTAGGGTGTCCATGGCTTTACCGAGAATGGTCATACTCATACAAATGTGGGCGACGGGGGTGCGCAGTTTGTGCGCCACCAGCACGTGAATTTTGCGGATGTCGTGATAGGCGGACATCTCCTCCGTTACGTCGCTTACGCGCACCAGCCGTTGGTTTTCCCCTCCCAGGGAAGTATTCAACACTTCCACGCGCAGCCAAAACGCGCGGGCGCCGGCCGATTCGGGCTGGACCAGGTAACTGGATTTCCCCCGCGTCTGATAGGCCGGCCCGCCTTCGGGGATGTGCGGCTGATAATAGCGTTCGGCCTGGCGGGCAAAGTTGAGGTCGTGATAGGTTTCGGGCAGGTGGAAGTAGACCTGGGCGCGTTGATTGGCGTACACAATAGTCCCATTTTCGGCCAGCACCAGGTAGCCCTTGTCGTCGTTTTCGACCACCCACAGGAACCGCGAGCGTTCCGCCAGCAGGCTGCGGAAGCGGTTAATGCGCGCGATATTCCTGAGCCGGACTTGAATTTCGACCATATCAAAAGGTTTGGTGAGAAAATCATCCGCGCCGGCCGTCAGCCCGGTCAGACGCGCGTCGCGGTCGTTGAGGGCGGTGATCATAATGACGGGGATTTCGGCCAGGGCGGGAGTAGCGCGAATTTGCCGGCAGACTTCGTAGCCGTCCATCCCCGGCATCATGATGTCCAGCAGGATGGCATCCGGCAGGTGTTTCCGCGCCAGAGCCAACCCGGTTTCACCATCTTCGGCAGACAGAAATTCCAGGTCTTCTACGGCGAGCATCCCTTCCAGCACGTCGTGAATGACCGGCTCATCGTCAATAATTAAGACTTTCGGCACTGAGGACATCTATTTTCTTCCTTTGACCCACCCTGTCTCTTTAATAACAGTTTAATCTGTTCTGCCAGACGCATCATAGGAATTGGTTTGCTCATATATTCGTCAGCGCCGGCCTGCAAACAGCGCTCCCGGTCGCCCGCCATGGCGAGGGCCGTGATGGCAATCAACGGCGCGGCGGCGACGCGCGGGTCGCTGTGAGCGCGCAGACGGCGCATCGTCTCCAGCCCATCCACGCCGGGCATCTGAATGTCCAACAGCATGATGTCGGGATGCAGCTTGGCGACACATTCCAACAGTTCCAGACCGCTGCGGGTGGCGGCGACCCGATAGCCTGCGGACTTCAAAAAGTCAGTGAGCATGTCAAGGAGCACTTCGTTGTCATCGGCCAGCATCACGAGCGGAGCCGCTGCGCCTACGTTGTTTTCGATGATTGGAGCATTTTGCAAAGCAGCGGGGCCGGGCTGAATCATGTCAAGCGGCGACGGCGGCGGCACGAGCCATGGCAGGATCACGGAAAAACGGCTGCCTTCATTGGGCACACTTTCCGCCCTGACGCCGCCGCCGTGCAGTTCCGCCATACGCTGCACCAACGACAGTCCCAGGCCGGTGCCTGTATGCTGCCGCGCCAGGCTGCTGTCAAGCTGGACAAAAGGCTGGAACAACCTCTCCAATTCTGCGGGTTCAATGCCAATGCCCTTGTCCCAGACGCAGAAGAGTACGGTGTGCTCCACCACATCGGCTTGTACTTCCAGTCCCAGTTTACCGCCCACGGGGGTAAATTTGACGGCGTTGCTGAGCAGGTTGACCAACATTTGTTTCAACCGCCGCCCGTCGGCGTACAGGGTGAGCGAGACGGGATTCATGCTGAAACTGACGGTCTGCTTCTTCTGATGCGCCATGCCTTTCACCAGTTGCAGGCTGGCCTGGCAGATGTCCGCCACCAGGCATGTTTCAAACTGGATGTCCAACTTGCCGGCCTCGATCTTGGACAGGTCCAGAATATCGTTAATCAGTTCCAGCAAATGCCGGCCGCTGCTTTCGATGTTCTTCACGGATTTGAGTTGTTTTTCATTCAACGGCCCCAGGGTCTGTAACTGCAATACCTCGGCCAGCCCCAGAATGCCGGTCAGCGGCGTGCGCAATTCATGGCTCATGCTGGCCAGGAATTCGTCTTTCAGGCGCGAGGCTTTTTCAAGCGCGGCGTTGGCGGCGCTGAGTTTGTCGCGGCTGTCGCGCAGGGCCGCTTCGGTTTTCCGCCGTTCGGTGATATCCACCATAGTGGAACGGCTCATTACATACTTGCCCTGGTCATCATAGACCGTGGTGGAATTGATCACCACCGGGAGCACTGAGCCGTCTTTGCGGATAAAAGCGAGTTCCACATCCCGTATTTCGCCGGTTTCCCTGAAGGCCGGGAATTTTTCCTGGAAGACGACCTGGCTCTCTGGGGTAAGAAACTCCCTCAGCGACCGCCCGCGCATTTCTTCGTGCGTATATCCTAGCCATTTCAACTCGGTCTGGTTGATCATGAGGTAACGTCCCTCACTATCCAGCGAATGATAACCGGTAGGCGCATTGTCGTACAAATCCTGCACCTCGGCGGTGCGCTCTGCGACGCGGCGTTCCAGGTCGCGGTTCATCTCCTCCAAAGCGCGTTGGGCGGCGCGCATGGCGATTTCGGCCTCGCGCTGTTCGAGCCACAGTCCCAACATGCGGGCAATGTTGTCGAGCAATTCCTGTTCTTCGGGGAGGATGAACGGCTCGTCGGCGGTATAGCCTACACATAGGGCGCCGCGCGTTTCGCCATTGACCACAATATCGGCCTGTAGACGGTGCGCCAAATTCTCAACGCAGCAGCCGGCGGTGGAACATTTGCCATCCAGGATCAACGCCGGGGCAGCCAGTTGGGGGAACTGCATAGCCGGGGCGATGGATTCCACAATGTGGGTGCACAGGGTTTCCACCGATGCCTGGTGATCCTCCAGCAGGCGGCTGATCTGGAAGAGGCATGTCATTTCTTTGACCCGTTCATGGATTTCCATTTCCATTTCGCGGCGTTCGGTGATGTCTTGCACAGTGCCCACCGAGCGCAGGGGCGTGCCGTCTTCATCGTAGTACGTTTTGCATTTCTCATGCACGTATTTGAGCGTGCCGTCTTTGAGCAGCAGCCGGTGGACTACCTCGTAAGGCTCGCCGGTTTGCACGGCGTTGAGATACGCCCGGTTGACCATCTCGCGGTCTTCCGGGTGGATCGCGTCGAGAAAGGCTTCGTAGGTGGCTTTGAACTCCTCAGGAGGCATACCGAAGATGCGGTAGATTTCATCTGACCAATGCAATGCGTTGCGCTGGATGTCCAGTTCCCAACTGCCCAGGCGCGCCATAGCCTGTGCGGCCTCCAGGCTGGCCTGGCTCTGGCGTAGCATCTCACTGGCTTGTTGGCGCTCGGTGATGTCGCGCGAAATGCCCACCAACTGTAGTTTGCCGGCCTCATTGGTCACAAAGGTGGTCGAAACCTCGGTGCGGACGATGGAACCGTCCTTGCGTACCTGATCCAACTCATCTATGTGGGTGACTGCCGCACGATCTTGCGCAAAGGCCGCCAGACGTTCGGGCCATAGGGCCATCGCCTTTGTCAGAGAATTCGGTGTGAGCACTTCGCGCAGGGATTGGGTCAGCGCTTCTTGCGGGGTATAGTCGCGCAATTTTTTCACCGAGGGACTGATGTAAGTGAATTGTTGCGATTCTGCGTCGAGAATCCAGATAACGTCCGCAGTATTATCCGCGATCAGGCGATACTCAGCCTCGGAACGCGCAATCGCCGCCTCGGATTGTTGCCGGCTGGACACATAGGCCACAAAACTGCCGGCCAGCGTCAACCCGACCAGTAAAGACATCCAGGCCACCACCCGGTTGGCTTCGACCGCCCCAATGAGCGAAAAAGCCAGGAGCGCCAACCCGACGATTAAACTGGTGAATGGCCACAAAAAAGGTTCCGCCACTGTTTGTTTGCGCCAGCGCAGGGAGAGGCCCACCAGGGCGGGCGCAAAGACCAGGATGCCGGCGTAATCGCCCAACCACCATGTCCATGCCAGCATGGGATAGTCGCTCCACGGCGCCAGACCGGCCAGACACAGGCTGGTCACGCCTGTGACCGGGGCCAGCAGCGTGGTTACAGTGAGGATGCCCAGCGTCAGGAGCGTGTGGCGAATGGTGGCCGGCGGCAGCGTCTTGCTGCAACGCCGGATGAGCCAGGCTGCTCCCCAGGCTTGCAGGGTTGACCCGGTGGCGATTGCCGCTGAGACCGGCAGCGCTGCCGGGCCACTCAGCGCCCCAAAATTAACAACGAACGACCCGGCAAAAATACCGAGTCCCTGCGGCCAACCCCAAACCAGCACCGCTGCCAGCGCCAGTCCCGAAGGAGGCCACAGCGCCGTAACATTGCCGGGAGGCAGCGCCATCAAAAAGCCTAATCGGGCTGTCAAGTAATACAGCCCGGCGACAATGACCATCTGGACGAGACGGCGCATGGTGGGTAAGAAATTGGTTACACTCATACCCTTTTCTGTGCAATATCATCTATATGACGAAACGCCTGGCGCCCTTGAAAGATTCAAGAGGATAGGTGAAACTCTGTCCGCATCAGGCAACTTGACGACGCGCCCCCATATCTTCATTATAATCATCCTGGCAAAACCGGGCAAATTTTTGGCCGACTTATATTCTTTGGGACTAAATTCCTATTACGGTATAGGTTAAAATAGGGTATGATACAGTCAGATTCCAAAACTTAGCTAATGAAAGGAGAACTGAAATGTTGTACTTACCGCGAGAAGAAGGTCAAGGGTTGGTAGAATACGCGCTCATCCTGGTGCTCATCGCTATCGTCGTCATCGTCATCCTGACCACGCTCGGTGGCGTGATCCAGAACGTCTTCAGCAACGTCGTCAGCGGCCTGGGCTAATCCCCCCATCGTCAGACCGAGAACAGTAAGACCCCACAGAGGTGGGGTCTTACTGTTTTTTGGGGCCACTGCGGAAAAGGCAACTGGCGTAGCACGCCATCCCTTTACTTGAGCGTCACGTCTACCGTCACTTTCCCCGCCCGATCATGCCGCGCGGTCAATTTCACCCTGCTGCCTTGCGGAGCGCGAACCACCCATTCAACCTTCACACGGTCGTCGGTAAAGTCGTCCTCGAAATAGACGTGCTTATACGCCCGACCTTCAAGCTGCCCCAACTCCTCGCGGAGCTTGCCGGTTTCGAGTGTCGCGCCTTCCGGCAGTTCAATTTCGGCGATGACGCCGCGCACGATCTTCTTTTCCACGGCGTTCTTCGTCACGTAGGCCGGCAGCCAGCCGGTGTTGTGGACGACCATGCGCAGGTGGTAGGCATCGCCGCCCAACGGCGTGACTTTCACCTCGTACAGCTCCAGTTTGGGCGAAATCTGCGCGTGCCAGATGGCCCAATCCACCAGCGGCGCGATCTCCTGCTCCAAAAACTGCGGCGGCGGGTTGCGGAAGGTGTGGATGGCATCCCAGCCGCCCAATTCCACCGGGCCAAGCTGCGAGTGCTCGAACGGATACCAGGTCACGTAGCCTTTGCCTTCCAACACCTCGTCGCTCCATTTGAGCATCTTGAGGTCGTCTTCCAGCGGATGCTCGCGGTACCAGTCAATGAACTTGTAGTCCGTAATCCCCGCCTGCCGCTGTGGACTCCAAATCTCAATCGTCCAGGCGAACATCCCCATGTGATCGTATAACCAGGTATCGAAACCGCCCGTGATGACCTCTTTGGGATGGTAGCGGAAGTCGTGATAGACGGAAACGTTGGGGTACCCCGTTATTTCTGTGCCCTTCGCGCCGATTTTCTGGAACGTCCACAGGTCTTCGATGGGCATCTCCTTGTCGTCGCGGTCGTCGAAGGGACGCAGCAGCACGCCACTGAACGTGTGGAAGGCGATGCCGCCGGTGATGTTGCGGTGGGATGTGATGAAGGCCACCGTCGCACGCGCTTCCGGCTCGGAGGTGGGGAACGGGCCGGCGCCGCTCTGCTGGTATTCCTGTCGCCACCCGGCCGGGAAGTTGCGGTTGAGGTCGAGCTTCTCTTTGATACCTTCGGCTTGAATCGTCACGCCATCGTAATCGTGGACCGGGCCTTCGGGCAGCAGGCGGTAGTATGATCCGCCCGTCTCGGTGGGATCGCGGCGGATCATCAAGCGCGGTTCTTCCGGGCAGACCTTCCACGCCCCGTTGGGATCGGGGATGCGCATGGTGAGGATGCGCCCGTCGCCGTCCACGTCCTCTTCCAACAGGCCGCCGAGCGGCTGTTCGTCGTAGGGATAGGGGCGCGTGCTGGAGCGGATGTAGCGCGGTTTGTCGGCCAGCGCCCACTCCGCGCCGTCGGGGTTGACGCGCGGGCAGATGTAGAAGGCGCGCGTGTCCAGCAGCCGCGTGAGGTCGGCGTCTGCGCCGTAGCCCGTCGCCAGCTTGTGGAGCAGGTACAGGCACGCGGTGGAGGCGGAAAGCTCGGTGGCGTGGATGTTGCCATCCACCCAGAACGCGGGCTTGTCGCCGGCCGCGCCGGTTGCCGTATTCGTCACCGTCGCCAGCCAGAGATCGCGGCCTTCGTAACTCTTGCCGAGGCTTTCCAACCGCACCAACTGCGGGTATTCCTCTGCAAAGGCGTGCAGGATGTGGGTCAGATCAGCATAGCGATAAAAGCGGTCAAAATGCAGGTCGATCATTGTACCTCCTTATCAACGGATTGATGGATTGAATGCAACAGAAGCACAGTCCATGAAATTTCATTTTGAGCGCGGGCGTGCGGGGCAGACTGCGCGAGGGCCTTGAAACTATAGCGGGCTTTTGGGGGGTGGTCAGGCGGGCGGCAGATTCTCCCACTGCACTTCATAGACGCACAAAGCGCCTTCGTGCGCGTGCCCCTGCACTTTGACGACGTGCGCGCCGGTCAGCCGTTGAATCACCCGCTTATCCAGTTGACAGGTCATGGGATGGGTTTGCGCCACATACTGATACGGGCAACTGCTGACATAAATCCAATAATGCCCGACTTCCTGCGTTTCCCATCGCGCCACAAACCCTAGCCGCTTCATAAAGGATACTGCATAGTCCATCCGCTCGTGGGGGGCGGTCGGCGGTGTTCCGGCATCCATCGTGAAACGTTTGGCCGCTTCATCCAGCAAATGATCGCACATTTCGGAAGGGACGCACTCTTCAAACACATTGAGCAGCACGTCGGCCAATCCACTGTAGTTGTTGGGGAAGAGGTCCGCAGCCGTGGAGGTGAGCCGGTAAGTATACCGTGGCCGTCCGGGCCGATTGGAGCGATGCACTTCCGGCTCTGTGATGTATCCGTCCGAACGCAAAATTTCCAGGTGATGGCGCACCGTGACGCTGGTAAGGTTGAGTTCGTGACTGAGTTCCTGGACGGTGACTTCGCCATGTCGTTTAAGGATTTCTAAAATTTGTTGCCGTGTATCCTGCATGAGGCCCTCTCCTGCTATCTTTGCCGTGCCTACGCATTGCCAAGTCGGGGTTTTGTGAGAAAACAATCAACATTATCATTTTAACACGATGAATTTATTTTGTCAAATAGTTATTTTCTTATTATGACCGGCGAGCGCTTTTTCCGATTGTGATTCCCCTAAAAGTGTGTTATAATTTCGACGATCTGTAAAATGGAGGTACAACGGGTGTTCGAAGTTACTAGTAAACAAGTCCTCGATACTCACGAGGCTGTAATCGCAGTTAAGATTGATCCGGAGACCGTCGAAACGGCCAAGCGCACGGCGGCGAAAACATTGGCCCAGAAGATCAATATCCCTGGGTTCCGCAAGGGCGCCGCGCCCTATCAGCGGATCGTGCGTTATGTCGGTGAGTCGGCAGTGTTGCAGGAAGCCGCCGACCAATTGCTCAACGACATTTATCCTCAAATCATTGAGAAAGCTGAGATTAAACCGTATGGGCCGGGTGAATTGCAGGATCTCAAGCTCACGCCGATGACCTTTGAAATCAAAGTCCCTCTTGAACCCACTGTGATCCTCGGCGACTATCGCAGCCTGCGCCGGGAATGGCAGGATGTCGCGGTGGACGATGAAGAAATCCGCGGTATCCTGGAGCAATTCCGTGAGGAACATGCTATCCTGGAGCCGGTGGATCGAGTGGCCGACATGGGGGATGAGGTCAACCTGAATCTGCACGGCCTGCAAAACGGCGAAATGGTCATAGACGAGCATGATTTCTCGGTGGAACTGGATGCCACGCAGCCGTTCCTCTCCTTGGAATTCATTCAGGCGTTGGTGGGTATGGGCGCGAATGATAAAAAGGAATTCGCCCTGACCATCCCCGAAGATTCGGATGAGGAAGACTTGCGCGGCGCGACGGTTGACATCGAAGTGACCGTCAATCAGGTATACACCCGCACGCTCCCTGAATTGGATGATGCACTCGCCAGCACCGTGGGGGCCTTTGAGACGTTGGAAGACCTGAAGGCTGACATTCGCCACCGGATGGGCGATTACAAGCAACACCAGGCCCGAACCGCTTATCAAGACGCCCTGATCAAGGATATGGTGCAACAGGCGCAAGTCCGCTACCCGCAAATCCTGGTTGAAGAAACCCTGGATGACCTGGTCAAAGAGACTGAAGAGCGGATAATGCGGGAAAGCAAGATTTCCCTGGAAGACGTTCTGCGCTTGCAAGGTCAGACGATGGAGTGGTTCCGGGGTCAGATGCTCCCCCGCGCCGAGACGCGCCTCCAAAACTCGCTGGTATTGAGCGAGTTTGCCCGACAGGAGAAAATCACAGTCAGCGATGAAGAAATCGTGCAACATTTCAATGCTATCATGGCGGCCAATGGCGTTGAAGAATCTGCCGCACTGGATGACATTAAGATTGATTCGCCCTTGGGCCAGAATATGGCCTCCACCGTACTGGAACACAAAACCCTGGAACGGCTGGAGCAGATCGCCCGGGGGGAGTATGTTGAGCCAGCCGCGGCTGAACCGGTAGCGGAAGCGCCGGCCGAAGATGGTGCGCCGGATGTGGACGCGCCGACTGCGGATGTTGCCTGACCGCTTTGTGATTGAACGGCCTGAGGGGGAAACGTATGAGTATTCCTTACGTCATTGAGAGCACCGGGCGCGGGGAGCGGATGTATGACATCTATTCCCTGCTGTTCAAAGAACGGATTGTTTTTCTGGGGACGCCGATCAACGCGCAGATTTCCGATCTGATCGTGGCGCAATTGTTGTACCTTGACCGGGAGGATTCCGAGCGAGACATCTCGCTTTACATCAACTCCCCCGGCGGCGAAATCTCGGCGGGACTGGCGATCTACGACACCATGCAACTCATCCAGGCGCCGGTTTCCACCATCGCCGTAGGGATGACGGCCAGCATGGCGACGATTTTGCTGACGGCGGGCGCCAAGGGGCGCCGCTACGCCCTGCCCCATGCGACTATCCACCTTCACCAGCCGCTCGGCGGCGTCCAGGGCCAGGCGGTTGACATTGAAATTGCCGCCAAAGAAATTCTGCGGATGCGCGACTTGCTCAACGTCATCCTGCTCAAGCATACGGGCATGAAGCAGGAACAGATTGATAGGTTGACTGACCGTGACTTCTATATGACCGCACAGCAGGCCGCCGAATATGGCATCGTGGACAAAGTCCTCGAATCCACCGCCAAATAACGCGCCGATTCGATGCGGGTAACCACACTCAGAGCCGCTCCCTTGGGGGCGGCTTTTGTTTTTTGATCCCATCCGAGTTACAATAGAGGTGAGGACAAGCGCGACGAAATGGAAGGGGATCCGATGGAGCATACTCAATTATTAGCGGAAAATCTCTGGCGCGTGCGGGATACTATCGCGGAGTCTGCGCTGCGCGCCGGGCGGCCTCCGGAGGCCGTGCGACTGGTCGCCGTCACCAAAACGTTCCCACCCAACGTTATTCAGGCAGCGTGGGCGGCGGGGCAGCGCGATTTTGGTGAAAATCGCCCGGAGGAGGGGGCGGTCAAGATCCCCGCAGTGCAGGCGGCGCTGGGAACGGAGCGTCCTAGCTGGCACATGATCGGCCCAATTCAGCGCCGCAAAGCTCCACTGGTCGTGGCGCACTTCGACTATGTCCACAGCGTAGATCGATTAGAGGTCGCCCAGAAGTTGAGTGCGCTGGCCGTCGCTACCGGCAAGCCATTGCCCATTTTGCTGGAGTGCAATATTTCTGGCGAAGCGAGCAAACATGGCTACCCTGTCGCCGGGTGGGAGCATGACGAGGCTGTACTGACCGCCTTCTATGCCGAGGTCGCCGCCATTACCATACTGCCTGGCCTGCGGCTGTCCGGCTTGATGACGATGGCCCCCCTCGTGGCCGTCGCCGAGGAGACCCGCCCCGTCTTCATCTCACTGCGCACCTTGCGGGATGCCCTGCGCGATCGTTTCCCAGAGCAGCCTTTTGACCAGCTCTCGATGGGGATGAGCGACGATTTCCCGGTGGCGGTGGAAGAAGGGGCGACCCTGGTGCGCGTCGGCCGCGCCATCTTCGGCGATTATCACCGAGAGTAGCGAGGAAGGGGCTACAACTGCTCAATGGATGAAACGTATTTAAGAGAAGAATCCGTTCAATCTGTTGCGCTGTTTTGGGAGGAACTATGACTTTCACTGCTGTATTAGACGTTGTGCAACGTGTTATCAACATAGTGCTGGGTACGGTGGGGCTGCTGTTGGTGTTGCGCCTGGTGTTGCATTTCTTCAAATTGCCTGAGTCCCACCCGGTGCTGCGGATGCTGGCCTGGCTGACCGATCCCTTGCTGCGCCTGGCGTATCGCCTGTTGGGGATTCCCACGTACAGCCCCTCACTGCGCCTGGGGCTGAATTTTGACCTGTTGGGGACACTGGCAACGGTGCTGTTGCTGTGGGCCTTGCATAGCGTTTTATCGTGGGCGCTGCAACTACTCCTTTATGGGGCAGCCTTCATCACGGATCCATTAGGAACATTGATCCAATTGCTGATTCAGGTGGTCAACATCGCTTTTGAACTGTACGCCCTGGCCTTGCTGGTGCGGGTGCTGTTCGAGTGGCTGCGCATGTCCTACACCAGCCGCGTGATGCGCTTTTTGTGGGCCATCACCGAGCCGCTCCTCGCGCCCATTCGCCGGGTGCTGCCGTCCTTCGGCGGTTGGGATTTTTCGCCCATTGTCGCATATTTGTTGATAGGGTTTTTACGTCAAATTGTGTTGGCTTTCTTTACCTGGGTCTTTTTGGCCTGACATTTACTTGACTACCCTACAGTTATCTCCTATAATAAACTCAAACGGATAAAACCAAAGAAACCGTTTGTTATGCAAACCTGTTGTATAGCTTAGGATAGCAATGAGTTCTACAAGGAGGA
Organism: Anaerolineae bacterium; assembly: GCA_034429475.1. Classification (GTDB taxonomy): domain Bacteria; phylum Chloroflexota; class Anaerolineae; order B4-G1; family SLSP01; genus JAKQHY01. The sequence goes on along the minus strand of DAOUGD010000326.1, from coordinate 15,176 downwards.
CAAAGATGTTGAACCTACCAAAATGGGCGCGTCATCTGGGGCTGGTGGCAATTTGCCTGCTGGCGCTATTCTCCGTTGCCGCAGCGCGGGCTGAGTGGGGTCCAGATGAGGGGACTATCCGTGGCGCTGCTTTCCTGGACATGAATCGCAACGGAAAGATGGACGCCGGTGAAAAGGGCGTGGGCTGGGTTTACTTCACTATCAGCCAGGGGACCTACAGCCATACCTACTATTCGGAATGGCGTGAAAAGGACGAGGCCGGCAATACGTATGCGACCGGTTACTATGGCCCGGCGCCGCTTAAGAAAGGGTGGTGGCAAATTACCTATAATGTCCCCGATGGTTACGTGGCTACGACCCCTACCACGCTTGGTGTCAACGTGCCGGGGAAGGATGGCGGCCACGTGGCGTATGCGTACCTGGGATTGTATCCGAGCCGCAGTGGTTCGGCCAAGACCGTAGCGGCGACGCTGCCGGCGGCCGGTATGCTGCTCGATCCCATTGTACTCGGCAGCCTGGCGTTCTTGGGCCTGGGCGGGCTGACCTCGGTGGGCCTGGGACTGCGCGCGCGCCGGAAACAGTAAGGCGACATTGCTCCGCAAGCGGCGTGTTATCCGACACGCCGCTTTTTGTTGTCTTTACCTGTACTCTGTGTTATGATCGGGTCTGGAGGATTTCCCCTGAATGCAAACTTACATCATCCATTATGGCGAGTTGGGCCTGAAAGGCCACAATCGCATAGATTTTGAGCGCCGGCTGGTTGCCAACATCCGCACTGTGTTGGCCGACCTGGGTGACATCACCCTCCGCCGCTTGCACGGCTATTTTCTGCTGGAGGCGGCTGCGGATATTCCCTCAGACGCTTTGGAGGCCCGGCTGCGGCGCATTTTCGGGATCGCCTACTTTGCGCCGGCGCGCGTCGTGTCCGCCGATTTTGAGGCAATGGCCGCTGCGGCGTTGGAGCTGGCGGATGGCGTGATCGGCCCGGCGACGACGTTCAGGGTGGCGACCAACCGGGGCAATAAGCGCTTCCCGATGACGTCACAGGAGGTCAGTGGGGAAATCGGCGCGCGCCTTGTGGCGCTGACCCACGCTCCCGTCCGGCTCGTAGACCCGGACATCACGCTCAACATTCAGATTTACGCAGAGGGCGCTTACCTGTTCCTCCGGCGGATTTCCGGGGCGGGAGGACTGCCGGTGGGCATCAGCGGGCGCGTGTTGACGCTGCTCTCCGGCGGGATTGATTCCCCGGTGGCCGCGCACATGTTGCTCAAGCGCGGCTGTACGTCCGACTTCCTGCATTTTCACCTGCTCCCCACCCAGGGAGCGATCCATGCTGCCAAAATTGTGGCGATGGCGCGGGCCGTGTTGGCGCCGCATCGGTTGGCGGGGACGTTGTTCATGGTTTCTGCCGCGCCCTTTGAAAGCGCCCTTGCGACCATTAACACCCGTGTGACCACGGTGGTCTTCCGGCGGTTCATGATGTGCGTCGCCGAGCGGATTGCGCGCCGCCGCAAAGCGCTGGCCCTCGTCACGGGCGACAGCGTGGGGCAGGTGGCTTCGCAAACCTTGCAGAACATCCACCTAATTGAGCAGGCCACGACCTGGCCCATTCTGCGTCCGCTGATCGGCATGGACAAGATCGAAATCGTCAACCTGGCTAAGGCCATCGCCACCTACGAGCTTTCCATCCAACCGTATCAGGACCCGTGCTCCATGCACGGTCGCCACCCAGCGACGTGGGCGCGGTTGGAAGAGGTCAACGCGATTGAGGCGCAAATAGACATGCCCGCTCTGGTCGAAGAGACGCTGGCCGGTTATGTAGAAACACTGCCGCTGACGTGGTAGAAAATGAGACGAGGGTATTCTAACTGGCGCGGTCAGCCACCGGCCAGAATCGTAGGCAGTGCACCCTTTCAGATTTTCGACTTTTGACTTTGGACTTGAGACTGTTTCCAGGAGAGGCCCATGGATTTACGCACTTTTCTAGCCCAATTAGATGATTCTGGGGAATTGACGCACATCGCTGAACCATGCGCGCCAGAGTTCGCGGTCGCGCGAGTCATTGCGCGGCATGATGGCCGTCCGCTGCTCTTCGAGAACCTGCCAGGTTTCCCGGATTGGCGGCTCGCGGCGGGGTACGTGGCCCAGCGTGTCCACTTTGCCCGCGCGGTGGGTTGCTCGGTTGCCGATCTGGTCGTGCGGATGGCCGAGGCCGCGGCACATCCTCGACCCACCCCCACCGTCACGGAGGCGCCATGTCAGGAGGTGGTTGAATCAGACGTGGACCTCACCCGCATCCCCATCCCGCGTTATCATCCACAGGACGGTGGGCCGTACATCACCGCTGGTGTAGCCGTGATTCAAGACCCGGAGTATGGCCGCAACGTGTGCTTTCACCGCCTGATGTGCATTGGCAAGGAGCGTTTGGTGGGGCGCATCGTAGAGCAGCGCGGCACGCATACTGCCTGGCTCAAGGCGCCGGACGGATTGCCGATGGCCGTCTGCGTTGGTGTGCCGCCGCACATTCTGCTGGCCGCCGCCATGTCGCCCGCCAAAGGTGTGGATGAACTCCATGTGGCCCAGGCGTTGGCTCCCTCGCCCACGGTGCGCGCGCGGACGGTACCGCTGGATATTCCCGCCGATGCCGAGCTGGTGTTGGAAGGCGTACTGACTCACGAGTTCGCGGCGGAAGGCCCTTTCCCCGATCTGACCGGGACGATGGATGGTATCCGCAAGCAGCCGGTCTTCCGCGTCACAGCGATCACCCGCCGCCGCGATCCCATCTTTCATGCGCTGCTGCCCGCCGGCCTGGAGCACAAGAATTTGATGGGGATGCCGCGCGAGCCGACCATCTTCGCCGCAGTGAACAAGGTGGTGAAATGTACCGGGGTCAGCATCACGCCCGGCGGCTGCTCGTGGCTGCACGCGGTGGTGCAAATTGAGAAGGCCGGCCCCGACGACGGCGCGCACGCCATCGCGGCCGCCTTCCAGGGACACAACTCGCTCAAGCACGTGGTCGTGGTGGACACGGACGTGAACCTTTACGACTCTGCCGACGTCGAATGGGCTATCGCCACCCGCTTCCAGGCCGACCGGGACTTGATCCTCTTCCCTGACCGGCCCAGTTCCAGCCTTGACCCCTCGGCGCGACAGTTGCCGGGTCAGAAGGCCCGCGCGGCCAAATTAGGGTTGGACGCCACCATTCCCTGGGGCGACGAGCGACAGGGGTATTTGCGGGTAAAATATGAATAGGAGATAGGAGATAGGAGTGAGGAGTGAGGAGTGAGGAGACCGGTATCATTGCACGTCCCCTGACTCGCAACTCCTGACTCGCAACTCCTCATTCGTAACTTGAGGCTTAAGGAGGGAACTGATGAATACAGTAAATCGTACGGTGATTGTTCTGTTGTTGTTTTTGGCGATGGTAGGGATAACCGTGCTGTGTGTTTTCCCCAATACGATTCTGTCCGGCGTCGGGCAGTGGTTCATCGTCTGGGGGGAACAGTTGGGGGCAATGCAGGAGTGGGTGCGCATCCTCGGCGGCATCGTCCTGGCGATTATCCTGGATGCGGTGTTGGCGCTGCTCATCTTCTTTGAGGTGCGCCCGCAGCGCAAGCATTTTATCCGGGTGCAGCAGGTGTCCGGCGGGATGGTGACGATCAACGACGCCAGTATTGTGCAGCAGCTTAAATACCGGCTCGATCCCCTTTCTGGCGTGATCGGTGTGCAGCCGGACATTCGCGCCAGGGGCAACAAGGTACAGGCGGTGGTGCGGGTGGAGGTCACGGCGGGCGCCAACGTCCCGGAACTGGCCGCCACTCTGGTAGATAAGGTGCAGGCGGTCTTGACGTCGGATCTGGGGTTGCAAAGCTACGGCAAGCCGGAAGTGCGCATCAAAGTCGCGCCGGCGCCAGGCGGTGTGCTGCCTGAACCCCCGCCGCTGCCGTCCTCGGCGTCACGCGAGACGCGCCCGGCCCCGCCGCGCGAACTGCGCCCGCCGGCCCTGCCGGTGGACAGGCCGTCGACGGGTGGCACGGATAGTTCTGCGGAGAAAATCGGCGCGTGAGCGAGTCGCCTGCTTTGACGCCGGCGGCGCTGCTCGAGGCGCTGTTGTTCGCTGCGCCGCAGCCGGTGACGGTGGACGCGCTGGCCGCCGCCGCCGCGCTGACTGTCGCCGAAACGGAGGCGGCGCTCGTCGCCCTGGAAACCGAGTGGGCGCCGCGCGGGGTGCGCCTTCAGCGGCACAAGCAGCGGATACAGATGGTGTCTGCGCCGGAAGCGGCCCCCGCCATTGAGAAGTTGCTGGGTCTGTCTGTCAACCTGCGGATGTCGCAGGCGGCGCTGGAGACGCTGGCGATCATCGCCTACGCGCAGCCGGTGACGCGCCCGCAGATCGAATCCATCCGGGGTGTTAATTCGGATGGGGTGCTGCGCACCCTGCTGGCGGCGGGCATGGTGGAAGAGGTCGGGCGCGCGGACACGGTGGGGCGGCCTATCCTCTACGGCACCACCTTTGAGTTCTTACAACAGTTCGGCCTGGAAAAGCCGGAGGATTTACCGCCCTTGCAGAAATCGCCCGTGGCGGCTGCGCCGGCGCAGTAACTAAGTATGGCATTTCACCCTACGCCAAACAGGAGCACCGCCTCCCGATTCGCCCGCGTCTGGCGCTGGGTGGGATGCCTCGTGGCCGCGCTGCTGGGGGGCGCGATTAGCTACGCCATCAGCCTGGCCCAAACCACGACCGGCGCGGTGGGGGTGTATTACAACGGCGTGCCGAAGCAGACTGCGCCGACCACCGATCCGATCCTCACCGCGCTGCGGGAGGCCGCCCCGCACATTATCCTCGTAGATCAACCTGACCTAGCGCAGGTCGTTATCATTCACAACCAGGCCCCTACCACCGAAACTTTGCGGCTGAATACGTTAGTACGGCAGGGGGATGTGGGGTTGATTATTTTCAACGGCCCCACATTTCCCACCAATGTTTTGGATTTGAACACGCTGTTGGGGGTCAGCGCCTTCGGCATGGCGCGCTCCGACGGGGCGGAAACGATCGCGCTTGCCGCTGAGACGGACCCGCTCCAAACGGCTATTGCGTGGGAGTCGGCCCCGATGGTTGGGGCGCGTACTGTCATCTCTAACCCCAACCTGCTGTTGCCCATCATTGTCACGGCCAACGGCGAACCCCTTCTCCAGCGCGGGCGCGGGCGGGAAACCACCCAGATTTTTTTCGTAAGCCCCTGGTTCGGCGACGCGCAAAACGCCGACTGGTTCAACTGGCCTTATTTCCGTTACTTCATTTACCGGCTGGTGGCCGAGGCGGCTGGCCTCTCCCGTGTGCTGAGTTATGCCGACTATCCCCTTTCACCGGTGCCGCATGGACAGGTGCGGCAGGCGGCCATTGGCGTCAGCCTGGGGTTGGCGTTCCTGGTGGCCGTCGGGTTCTACGGGATTGAGCGTCACCTGTACTTGCATCCGGTTGATGCCGGGCCTTTGCGGGCGCTGGCGACGCTACCGGCTGCCCGCACCGGTTGGCGCGCGGCGGGATTTCACCGGCCTCTGGCCGGACTGCTCTGTCTGCTTCCACCGTACCTGATGCTGTTTCCTCTCCTATTCCAGTATCGCGTCCTGGAATTGCCGCAAGTGCTGCTGCCCTGGGCGCAGCCGTTGCAGTTCTGGGAACAAGTCGCGCGTTGGCTGGAGGCGGCCTGGCTGGTGTTTGACGTCGGCACCGGGGTGGCAGCGGTGCGTTATTTCGCGGCCTACCGTCTGCATCATCCCCGCGTGGCATTTCGGCATTTTCAGTTCTACCTCTGGTGGCAATTGCTCAGTGGGGCTGTGCAAGTCGTCGTCGTGACCGCGCTGGCGACGTTGGTTTTTCCCCAAACAGCCCTGGCGCATCTTTCTTACTACTTCTTGCTCTACGGCTTGCTCCAGTTTCCCGGATTTCTCCGCTGCTTTGGGCTGCTTTTTCGGGCGCTTCAGCGGTTCGATTACGAGCAGTGGGTGAATCTCACGGCGCTGATCGGCGCGGTGATTTTGCCGAGCGTCGGGGCGTTGGGGTTGCGACAGTGGGGGGCGGGCTATCCTGCGGTCGGCGCGGCGCTGGGCAGTGTGGTCGGCCTGACCCTGGGGCTGCTGCTGTCCGAATGGCTCAGTTTTGGGGTGGGCTGGTTCCTCTACGGGCGTTTGGGATTTGTGGGGCGGGCGCTTTTGCTGCCCCGCTTTGACCGGCAGGTGATGCTGCGGATGTTGAGTTTCGGCGGGCGACTTACCTTTGGCCGCGTGATTTTTGCCGTAGGCGCGATATTCCAACTTACCTGGCTTGCCGCGACGCTGCCAGATACGACGACGCGCCCCCACCTCATGCTGGCGGTGACGTTGGTTGCCATGTTCGATGCCCTGGCTTCTGGCCTCTACACCAGTTTGATGCCGGCCTTTGTGGAAGCGTGGGTGATGAAGTATGAAACTCTGCTGCGTTATTACGTCAGCCAGGGGCTTCATTACGCGCTGTGGTTTGGCCTGTTTCTCCTCAGCACCCTGGCCCCGGTTATCCCTCGCGTGCTCACGGACGTATTCTACGTGGCGGAGGCGCGCGCGGCGCCCTGGAGCTGGTTGCTACTCAGCTGGGGGGCGCTGCAATGGCTGGTCTGGCTCCCCGACCGGCTGTTGGAGGCCGGCGATCATCCCGCCCTGGTGTCGTGGCTCACCAGCGCGGAGGCCGGCGCGCGCATTGGCTTGCTGGTGCTCTTTACCCCCTCTCTGGGGCTGACCGGCATTGTGCTGGCCTATGGGTGGGCGCGCGCGCTGCGCAGCCTGCTCAGTTGGATTGCCGTGGGGCGGATGAGGGTACGTCCCCATTTGTATCTCTGGCAGACGGTGATTGCGCCGGTCGCTGCCGCCGGGCTGCTTTACTACGGGGGCGCGCACGTGTGGGAGATGGAAAGCCTGGCCGGGGGGCGCTTTACGCTGTGGTATTTGGTTCTGGCAACTGGGCCGACTCTGCCGTTGTACGGCTTCCTGACGGCGCTGCTGGGGGGGTGGGACGACGCGGGAATCGCCGAGTTGGGGCAGGCGGTCCGTCTCAGTGGACTGGGCTGGCCGGCGGCGCGACTGCTTTTAGCCGGCGTCCGGCTCGGGGCGCGGCTTTCACCACTGCACGGTCGCTTCCCCGTGGTACTGCGTCCCATCGCCGAAGAGGAGGCGCAGTCTTTGACGCTGGCCCGTGTGCCCATTGAATGAGCCTCACTCAAATGCGACGTGGAGGCCGTCTGCGTCGAAGGTGTAGTTCCCATATACCAACAACCCTGGCGTGAAAATGTGCCGCAGCAGATGTGGCAGGTCTTCCACCAACGCCAGGGAGGCCAGCGTGTGACGCGCTACCCACTCCGGCACGCCCTCCGCCGAAGGCTGCACGGTTTCTCGCGCCGTTTCCCCGACAAAGACAAACAGCATCACCCCTGGCGGCTCCGGCATCGTGATGTGAACCACCGCCCGCAGATCCAGGTGGGCGACGTTGATGCCGGCCTCTTCCCGCACCTCCCGCAGCGCCGCGTGATGGGGGGTTTCCCCCGGTTCGACGTGCCCGCCGAGGCCATTGTATTGGTTCGCAAACAGTTTCTTGTCGGGCGCGCCGCGCAGCAACAGGACTTCCTGCTGGTGGGTCAGGAAAACCAGGACACGGGGGACAATCGTGTAAGAGGGTTCGCTCTTCCGTTGGTCTTCAGGTTGCATAGACGGTGTCTCCATACGTGAGCGTCAACGTATGCACAGCCTCGTAAGTCAACCACCGGCTAGGATGTTGGATGCGTTCGACCGAAAACGCGGGAGTCGCGCGCGATTTGCGCCAGCGCCCCTGGGCGTTCTGCAAGGCCAACATCCGCTGCACCAGCTCTTCGAAGCGGCCTTGCGTGCGATAGGGTGTCTGTGCCAGCACGTGGCAGAGTTCGAGCACGTCGGCGTCGTAATACCGGGGAAAACTCAACGCAAGCCAATCGGCATCCTGACCGCCCCAGTCGTAGGCGTGCGCCAGCAGTTGTTCACTCAGCGCTTCAATGGCGGCGTCATTGTCTGCGGTGCGCTGCGCCGGCGGCACATGGAGGAGCGCATCCAGCGCCTTCACCAACCCAGAGCGGCAAGGCCCGCCGAGCATCGGGCATCCAAGCAGCTCAGGGCGGAACAGGATCGCATACACCAGCGCCGCGTGCGCCGAGATCACCCGTGAGTCGGCGCCGTAACCGAAGTGGTACAGGAGCCTGAGCGCCATGCCGGTGTAACACAGCCATGGGGCGGCGCGGTGCATTTCGGGAATAAAGCGCCCATCCTCGAAACGCCCTACGTCGAGTAAGTTTTCACAGACCGGCTCCAGTTCAGGAAATAACGGCGTTCCCAATTGCGCGAACAGATAGAGCGTCCCAAAATTTCCCACCGGCCCCCCGTAATATGGCGCGTAGTTGCGCCCCCAGAAATTGTAGCGGTTCCAATGTTGAACAATCTCTTGCACGGGAGCCCATGTCCCTATGGCTTGCTGCTCCACCGCCAACGTCGCAACCGGCTTCTTGAAAATATCGCGGAGCGTCAGGAATCGCGCTGAGGGGTTCTCAGGATCCAACAGCCAGGGGACTGAATCGCGCTTGAGCAGGTTTAACCAGGGCATAGTTCGTCTATTTCGGGGCCGACGGTAGCGATGACGCGCGAGACGTGAAACGTGACGCTCTTACTGTAAAAGCGGCACGTATCGCGTTTCTCGTCTGGGAAGGGTCAGGCTTTGTATCCGATCATCCGCAAGAAGCCCTTACGCCAGGCGATGTCCTCATCTCCCTCGATCCCCTGGGTTTTCAGCCCATCAATGACGCCCAGGATGCCGCGTCCCTGCGCGGTTTCGGCGACGATGACTTCCACCGGATTGGCCGTGGCGCAGAAAATGTGCGCCACTTCCGGCACCATCTTCACCGCATTGAGGACGTTAATGGGATAGAATCCGTCGCCCAGGAAAATGATGAAACTGTGCCCGGCGCTGAGCGCTAAGGCATTCTGGCGGGCCAGCTCCAGCATCGCCTCATCGGTGCCGCTCCAGCGCACCAGGGCTTTGCCGGAGGATTCGCAGAAGGCCACGCCAAATTTGATGCCGGGCACGGCGGTGACGAGCGCTTCGTGCAGGTCTTCCACCGTCTTGATGAAATGCGCCTGCCCCAAAATGAAGTTGATAGGTTCGGGCTTTTCAATGGATACTACGTGCAGTTCTAATGCCATGGGTCCCTCCTTAAGTTGTGAAACTGAAAATCGGTAGCCGGCAGCCGGTTACTGGTTGCCGGTTTCTGGTGGTTGATCGTCTATCATGGTCACGCGCAGCCCCGTGGCTTCTGCGCTTTGTTGTAATTCGGTCAGCGTTTGCGTGACGGCCTGCTGCGCCAGCGTCTCGTCCGCCGCGCAGAGCGTCGCAATCACGCGCAGCCCCTCGTTTCCGGCAGAGGGGAAGGGGCGCGCTAACGATTTCAGGTAGACTTCGGGGTGATGGTGCGCGACCGCACGCAGCAGCGGGGCGACCGTGGCTTCGTCATCGCAGTGAATCAACAGCGCGCCTTCCGCCCAGACGCCCAGGGCAAAGCGTTCATGCAGTTCGGGGAGAATGGATTCGGTGAAGATCGCTTCCAGTTCCGCCGGGACGCCGGGCAGAACGTAGAGCAGCGTCTCCGCATGGGTGAGGCGCACGCCGGGCGCCGTGCCGATGGGATTGGGTAGGGGGTGAGCGCCGGCCGGTAGCGTCGCCATTTTGCGGCGCGCCTCCTCCGGGCCAGGTTCGTGCAGATAGCCTCGGCTCAGCAGTTGGGCGTATTGCGCTTCGATCAGCGCGCGCGCCTGGAAATGGAGGGTCAGAGGGCGTTCCAGCGCCTCCGCGAGGGCCGCCAGGGTTAGATCATCGGCGGTGGGGCCTAGTCCCCCGCTGCATATCACAATATCAGGGGCTGCTGCCAGCAAGAAATGCAGCAGCGCCGCGATACGCGCCGGATCATCGCGCACCAACCCGGCGCAGGTAACGGTGAACCCGGCACGGGTCAGCCTCCGGCTCAACGTGAAGAGGTTGGCGTCGCGGACTTCTCCGTTGAGGAGTTCATTTCCAATGGCTAACAGGCTGGCGCTGGGCAAAGAATCCTCTCCATCAAAGAAATGGCGTGGGACTGAACCTCCCACGCCATCTAACTCAAACCCTGGCGCTACCCCCACACTGGCCGCAGCCGGTTGGAGATAGACTTCAGTATGTTGCTATGACTGAATGCCTAACACTTCCTTCACGCTGGCGAAGAGCTGCATTGGGCTGAACGGCTTGGTGATGTAGACCTGCACCATCGCGATGTGTTCACCCAAGAGGCGATCAATGGGGGCGTCCTGCGCCGTCACGACGATGACGGGAATGTCTTTTAATTCCGGATCGTGTTTCATTTGTTGGTAGATGGCCCACCCGCCCATGTCGGGCAACATCAAATCCAGGAGCACCAGGTCCGGTTTTTGTTCTCGAATGACCTTCAGTCCTTCTCGCCCCTCGGTGACGCCAAACAGCACAAAATTTCCACGAGTAAGGACTACCCGCACCAGATCGATCATATCGTGATCGTCTTCGATATAGACGACTTTATACGTCTTGGTTTCGGACAACGGACACCTCCCGATAGGACCGATAGATAGGAAGAACGAGCCAGGAGCAGTGGTTCAGACGTTGCGCGCCAGGTAGCTCTTATTGTGTATGACGCATTGCCTGAACCTTCTAAATTCCCTACTTCCTATTGCTTATCTTCTAGGCGGCTTCGATTCCTAAGACTTTGTTCACACTGGCTAACAGTTCTTGTGGACCAAAGGGTTTGGTGACATAATCGTCCACCTTCGCGATGTGCAATCCCAGCACCTTGTCAATGCTTTGCGCTTTGGCCGTCACCACAATCACCGGAATGGTGTTCAACTCTGGGTCGGCCTTCATCTGCTGATAAACCTCCCAGCCATCCATATCCGGCATCATCAAGTCCAGCAGCACCAGGCCGGGCTTGACTTGCCGGACCGTTTCCAGGCCTTCCCGGCCTCCCACCGCGCCGATCAACTCAAAGTTCCGGCGGCCCAAGATGAGGCGGATCAGTTCGATCATCTCTGGTTCATCTTCAATGCACACGACTTTCAACTTCGGCTGTTCTTCCACCATGAGGTTCCTCCTGGAATCATTGCTAGGATAACAGAACCCAAAGACACTTAGGGTTAAAGATAGGTTGTGGTTCCAAATCCTAAATTTTAGTTTAGCATAAGCCGTAGGGATGTCAACAAATCCGACTTCTCAAATACTCTATGAGAGGGTAGGATCACTATCCTAAGTATACTACAAACTGTATTATCCTCCACCGGGGCCACAGGATTTTTATGGCTCTCGTCAGACCCCGCCCCCAACGGATTTTGCGGCTGAGGCTCTGTGGAACTTATTGACAGAATAGGACGTTAAGTTAAAACATGAAGTACATGGGGATGCAGCTTAGGAATTTCCCTCATCCCCAAATTTTCGTCCCTGTTTTTAGGAGGTGAGCTATGCGTAAGGCAATTGGAATCGGAAGTCTGTTGATCTTGGCCTTGCTGGGATTTAGCACCCATCCCGGCGCGGCGGCCAATGATTGGTATGCGGAGTACTTTGCCAACGTGGCCCTGTCAGGTAGTCCTGCGCTCACCCGCTTTGAACCGAGTTTGCGTTTCGAGTGGGGCGGCGGCAGCCCTGGCACGGGGATTCCCGTGGATAACTTCTCCGCGCGGTTCAGTCACGCGGAGTGGTTTGACGGCGGCACGTATCGCTTCAGCTACCGCAGCGACGATGGTGTGCGGTTGTGGGTGGGCGACACCCTGGTCATTGACGATTGGAACGATCACGATGCAACCTGGCGTTTTGTGGATCGCTACATTGCCGCCGGCACGCAGCAAGTGCGGGTGGAATATTACGAGCGCGGCGGCAACGCGACCCTGGAAGCGGCCTGGACGAAAGTCACCGCCGGCGCCGCCTGGCGCGCGGATTACTTCGCCAACGAGGCCCTGGCCGGCGACCCGGTGTTGACCCGCTATGACACAGCGATTGACTTCGATTGGGGCAGCGGCAGCCCGCATACGGCCGCGCCGGTGGATGGTTTTTCGGCGCGCTGGACGCGCACGCTCGGTTTTGATGCGGGTACGTATCGCTTCTACGGCAGTTGCGACGATGGCGTGCGTATTTTCGTGGATGGGCAGAGGATCGTGGACTTCTGGCAGAAGCAGGGCCTGCCTAACACCCACAGCGGCGACATCACCTTGAGCGCCGGGCAGCATACGGTCGTAGTGGAATATTTTGAGGAAGGCGGTCAGGCCAGCGCGCACGTCTGGTGGAACCGGCTGGACACTTTCAGCCAGTGGGAGGGCCGGTATTACGACAACCGTGAGCTGCGCGGCGGGCCGGCGTTGATCCGCAATGACGCTGAGATCAACTTTGACTGGGGCGAGGGGGCGCCTGTCGCATGGATGCCCAGCGACAACTTCTCGGCGGTGTGGACGCGCCGCTTGGACTTCAAACCCGGTCTGTATCGCTTCAACGTGCGCGCCGACGATGGTTTCCGGCTGTGGATTGACGAGACCGATTTGCGAATGAACTTCTGGGAACCGCAGGACTTTGTCTGGCACTACCAGGATTGGCACTATCTATCCGGGCAGCACACGCTCAAATTGGAATACTTTGAGGCGGCCGGCGGGGCGCGCGTGCAACTATGGTGGGATTACGCCGCCACCATCGAGGCCGCGCAGTCCGCTGCGCCTTCTCCCACTTACGGCTTTACGGCGGCGGCGCAGCCGGCGGCCACCCGCCCACCCGCTGCTACGGCGGCGACCGGCGCGGCTACCCGCACGCCGGTCCCCAACGCGCCGCTGCCTGGCCCCTGGCAGGGGGAATACTTCAGCGGGCGTGACCTGAGCGGAACGCCGCTGTTGACCCGCAGCGACGCCGCCATTGACTTTGATTGGGGGCGGAATGCCCCCGCGTCTGAAGTCCCGGCAGATGAGTTTGCGGTGCGGTGGACCGGCACGTTTACGTTTGAAGCGGGGCGGTATCGCTTCACGACGACGACGGATGATGGGGTGCGGCTGTACGTGGACGACCAGCTCGTCATCAATAGCTGGCGTCCGATGCGGGGCGCGCGCTACGCGACGGTCAGCCTGGGGGCGGGGTCGCACACAGTGCGCGTCGAGTACTTCGAGGCAACGCAGGCCGCCAAGGCGCGGGTGCTGTGGACGCGCGTCGGCGCCGCGCTTCCCACTCCAACGCCTAAACCGTAACTGAAAAGATTGATCGCAGGGAGCGCCCAGTTCGCAGAGAGTACGATTTCTCAGCGTTCTCGGCGCTTCTTGCTGTTAAAAGCCGGGGCCAAAATAGCACGCCTGGAGTTCATCCAACGCGGGGGATGGTTCGGCAGGGGCCGGGCGGAAGCAGGCCGGGATCGGCAATGGGGGGGCGGCTCGGCGGATGGGAGTTGCCACGATGGCGGCGAGTTGTTCTTCGTACCCCTGCGCCGTGCGTTCCCAAGTGTAACGCGCCCGCACGCGTTGCTGCCCGGCCCATGCGAACTGCTGCCAGGTCGTCGCCGCCATCAGGCGCAGCAGCCCGCGCGCGATGTCGGCGGGATCGCCGGGGTTGACCAGGACGCCATATTCCACGCTGCCTTCCCGGAAACTCTCGCTGGGGCCGCCGTTTTGGGTGACGACGACGGGCAGCCCGGCTGCCGCCGCTTCCAACGGCGCGAGACCGAACGGTTCATACCAGGCGGTGAGCGCGAACACTGAGCCGGGGCGTGCGGCGAAGAAGCGATAGGCTGCGGCCAGGGCGACCTGTCCTCCGATGGCAAACATACCAACTTTCCCCGCCAAATGCTGCGCCTCGATGAGCGTGCGGATGGGCGCCAGGACTTCTTGCTCGATTTGCCACGCGCCATTGTTGCTCTGCGGCGGTCGGTGGAGCGCGCTGCTGAGAATGATCAGGTTGGCCTGGGCCTGGAGCCGGGGGGATTGGGCGAAGGCTTCCACCAATCCCAGGTGATTCTTCTTGGGGTCAAGCCGGCCGGAGGCGACAATGGCCGGCAGTGCACGGCGGCTCGCGGCGATGTCGCGGGAGAGCTGCGCCTGGATGTGAGCGTGGGTCGTTGCTTCGGCGGCGGAAACGGCTTCCGGTCCAAAGACGGCCAGATCCACACCCGGTGGGATAACGGCGAAGCGGCCGGCATCGTTCACGTCTATGGCGCCGCGATAGGCGATGTGGCCGTATTGTTCAAAGCGCTCCTGTGCCGTACTGGTGATGTTGACGGCGGCCCGGCTCATGCTGAGTCGTTCGGCCAGCAGGCGCACGGCGAAGTGATAGCGCGCGTCCAGCGCCGCCAGGGTCGCGCGGGTCGCGTGGAGATTGTCCAGTTTCTGCGCGCCGAGCGAATGTCCGGTGAAGGTGAAGGGGATACCCGTGGCCTCTTCCAACAGGACGCCGCACAGCCCGCCATCCCCATAGTGCGCCGTGAACACGTCCGGTAAGTCGGCCGTTTCCCGATAGAAGGTCAGGATGTTGGGCGCCCAATCACGCGCGAGATGCGGCCACAGCCATTCTTTGCACAAGAACTCCGGGGGGCCGGCGGGAAGCCGCACGATGCGCACGCAGGGTGTGTGGGGGTAAGTGTCGAAACGGCCAGCGAACTCCGGCCAGGCCGGATCGATGATCTGGCGGGTCAGGATGTCCACCCGGTGCCCGCGCGCGGCCAGCGCCAATGCGACTTGCTTCACGTAGACCAGTTGGCCACCAAAGTCCGGGTGTTCGGTCCAATAACTGTCGCGCGCGTCAAAATTCCCTTGCGGGTTTAGAAAAGCAATGTGCATCTATATCCTCCGAAAATAGTCCGGTAGTCGGGCAGTCGAAAAACCGGGGAGAGGCTTGTGTCTCGACGTTTTTACGGCGAAACTTTCGTCGTGTGTGTCCCAAGTATAGCGCCAGTTGCCCGCCAGCGAAATCTGAGAATTGCTTTCTGAGACAATGATGTTAGGCTTAGAATCTATCCGAAAATTATAGCGGCGTTGCGCCGCTGCGCCGGGTCTTGCGGCTAAAGCCGCTTTCAGGAAGGTATTTTTTCGTGGGCGGGCTACGCCCGCCCACG
>DAOUGD010000325.1:0-3019 GCA_034429475.1 Anaerolineae bacterium | reverse complement strand
TATACCGCCCGCGAAAACACACCTTTTTAATCTGCCGCTTTAGCGGCCATTTTCGGAGGAAAGATAGATGCAAATCATCGGTGAAAAAATCAACGGGACGCGCAAGCAGGTGAAGCAGGCGATTGCCGACCGGGATGTGGACTTCATCCAAAGGCTGGCCCGCCGCCAGGCGGAGGCCGGTTCGACGTGGCTCGACGTGAACGCGGGGACGCCGCCCGATCGAGAGCCGGACGATCTGGTGTGGTTGGTGGAGACGGTGCAGGCTGTGGCGGACGTGCCGCTGTGCCTCGACAGCGCCAATCCGCAGGCGTTGGCGGCCGCGCTCAAGGTCGTCAACCAGACGCCGATGATCAACTCGATCAGCGGCGAGCCGCAGCGCTTGGAGAACGTGCTGCCCTTCGTTGTCGAACACGGTTGCCCGGTCATCGCGCTGGCGATGGACGAGAAGGGAATCCCCGAAAGCAGCGAGGCGCGCCTGGCGGTGGCCCGCCGCGTGCTGGAAGCTACCCGCGCCGCCGGCGTCCCCGACGCGCGCGTGTACGTGGACGCGCTGACCCTGACCCTCAGCACCGACGTCCAGAGCGCGATGCTCTTCTGCGACACCGTCCGGGCGGTGCGCGCCGAATACCCGGACGTTCATTTTGTGTCGGGCTTGAGCAACATCTCGTTCGGCCTGCCGGCCCGTTCCTACATCAACCGCGCTTTTCTGACGCTGGCGCTGGCGGCGGGCCTGGATTGCGCGATTCTCGATCCCCTGGATCGAGAATTAAAGGCCACCCTGCTGGCCGCCGAACTGGTGCTGGGCCGCGACCGCTATTGTCTGACGTACACCCGCGCCTACCGCGCCGGGGCTTTCGATAAGCCTTAGATTTTTTTCACCGCAGAGAACGCAGAGAACGCGGAGAAATTATAAAGAAATCTCTGCGCCCTCAGCGTTCTCGGCGGTAAAATCCCGTACAGAAGTAAATATTTCATTCACCTAAAGGAGGTTCGTTATGTCGCAACAATTGATTGACGCCATCGCCGATATGAGGGAAGAGGAAGCCCTGGAATTGGTCAACCAGATGGCAGGGAGCGGCGCGCCGCCGCTGGCAATCCTCAACGATGTCAAAACGGCCATGGACATCATCGGCCAGCGCTACGAGGAGAGCGTGTACTTTTTGCCCGAACTGGTGCTGGCCGGGGAGATGTTGAACCAGATCATGGAGGTGCTCAAACCCTCCCTGGCCGAGACTGCGGCGGAGAAAAGCCTCGGCAAGGTGCTCATCGGCACGGTGAAGGGGGACATCCACGACATCGGCAAGGACATCGTTGGCTTCATGCTCAAGGTCAGCGGCTTCGAGGTGCGCGACCTGGGGGTGGACGTGCCCGCGCCGCAGTTCGTCGAAGCCGTCCGGGAGTTCCAGCCGCAGGTGGTCGGCCTGAGCGGGTTCCTGACGCTGGCCTTCGACGAGATGAAGGCGACCGTCGCGGCCATCGAGAAAGCCGGCCTGCGCGATCGGGTGAAGATTATGATCGGCGGCGGGCAGATTGACGACGCTGTCAGGGAATACACCGGCGCGGACGCCTACGGCCAGGATGCGATGGCGGCCGTCAAATTAGCCAAAAGTTGGGTAGGAGGGTAACGATGGACAAGCAAAAGGCTCCACTATCGGCAGAGGAAAAGCTGGAAGCAGCGTTTCAAAGACTGCTTTCACCGAAAGACCCGGCGGGGAACGATCTCCAATTCCAGAGCGCGGAGGCCAAGGCCAACTACCAGGCCAGCATCACCCGGATCAAAGACGCCATCCAGTTGCGGGAACCGGATCGGGTGCCGGTCACGGTGCTGCCGAGCATGTTTCCCTATCTGAACGCCGGGATGACCGTCGAGGAGGCCATGTACGACTACGAAAAATGCACCGCGGCCTTCAAAAAATTCATCCTGGAGTACCAGCCGGATATGCACATCGGCGCGTCGGCGCCGGGGCCGGGTAAATTTTATGAGCTGCTCGACTACAAGCTGTATTCCTGGCCAGGCCACGGCGTCGCGCCGGAGCATTGCTACCAGTGCAACGAGGCGGAATATATGAAGGCGGACGAGTACGATCTGCTGATCAGCGATCCGTCGTTCTATTTCAGGAATTTCTACCTGCCGCGTATCGGCGGCGCCTTCGAGGGCTTCAAAATGCTTGCCCCCTTCACCAGCATCCTGGAGATGTACGGGTTGGCCTTCAACTTCGTTCCCTTCGCGCTGCCTCCCGTGCAGGCCAGCTTCCAGAAGTTGTTTGAGGCCGGGGCCGAAGCCCTGAAATGGGCCATGGCGATGGGCGCCAGCGATGGCGCATTGACCGCCATGGGCTTCCCCACCATCCTCGGCGGCTTCACCAAAGCGCCGTTTGACGTCATCGGCGACACCCTGCGCGGCACCAAGGGGATTATGTTGGACATCTACCGCCGGCCCGACAAGTTGCTCACCGCGATGGAGAAGTTGACGCCCATCATGATTGCGATGGGCGTCAACGCAGCGCAGCAGACCGGCAATCCCCTGATCTTCATGCCGCTGCACAAGGGCGCCGACGGCTTCCTGTCCGACGAGCAGTTCAAGAAATTCTACTGGCCCACCCTCAAGCAGGTGATGCTCGGCCTGATCGCGAACGGCTGCATCCCCTTCCCCGCGCTGGAAGGACACTGGGAATCGCGCCTGGACGTGATCCAGGACGTGCCACGGGCCAAGACGGCCTGGATGGTGGATCAGAGCGATATGGTGAAGGTCAAGCAAACGTTGGGGCAGAATGCCTGTCTCATCGGCAATGTGTCCTCCTCCATGCTGAAATTGGGCAGTCCGCAGGACGTGCGAGATTACGCTAAAATGCTGATTGACACGGCCGGCAAAGGCGGCGGCTTCATCATGAGCAACGGCGCCTTCTTCGACGAAGCGCGGGCGGAAAACGTCAAGGCGATGGTCGAATTCACCAGAGAATACGGCGTCTACAAATAGACATCCGATGGAGGAATGGCTTTCGCCGGTGGACGCTGTCCA
>DAOUGD010000324.1:0-18574 GCA_034429475.1 Anaerolineae bacterium | reverse complement strand
CCCGCATAAGCGGGGCCGCGCTATGTGTCTACCTTCGAGGCGGTTATTGGGATGCCTGCGCCAGGGCGATGGCGCCCAGGACGCCCGCGCGATTGCCCAGGCCGGGCGGCACGATGTAACACTCGATGTCGCGCAAAATGGCCGGAACCTGAACGTAGCCGTTCAACAAGGCTACGACTTCCTGGCGGATCAGCGGGAAGAGGTGCGCCTGCTCCATTACGCCACCGCCCAGGATGATGCGCTGCGGACAAAGCGACAGGAGGGTGTTGACCAGCGCCAGCGCGATGTAGCGCGCTTCCAACGCCCACGCCGGATGATCAGGCGGCAACGTCTCGGCGCGCTGCCCCCAACGCGCCTCGATAGCCGGACCGCAAGCCAGCCCCTCAAAGCAGTCGCCGTGGTAAGGGCAGACGCCAGGGAAAGGATCGTTTCCCCAATCATGCGGAATGCGGATGTGCCCCATCTCGGTATGCATCAGGCCGTGCAGCAACCGCCCCTCGACCAACGCGCCGCCGCCGATGCCGGTGCCAATGGTCAGGTAGACGAAGGTATCCAATCCCTGCGCCGCCCCCCACTTGCCCTCGCCCAGCGCCGCGCCGTTCACGTCCGTGTCAAAGCCCACCGGGAGGCCCAGCGCCGCGCGGAGCGGGCCGACAAAATCGGCGTGCGCCCAACCGGGCTTGGGCGTCGTCGTGATATAGCCAAACGTCGGGGAGGCGGGGTTGGGATCCAGGGGGCCGAACGCGGCAATGCCGACCGCGCGCAGCGTCGCGCCTTGCGCGCGCACGTCGCGGAAGAAGGCTATCGCCCTGCCGATGGATTCCGCCGGCGTGGTCGTCGAGTAGCGGATTTCCTGACGCACATCGTCCGGCCCGGAGCCTACCGCACAGACAAACTTGGTGCCGCCCGCCTCAATCCCCCCAAACAAAGCCATCTCGCTGCTCCTCTGAAAATAAAGACTGTTTCACGCAAAGGCGCAAAGACGCAAAGTAAAAAACAAGAACTTGGCGAGCTTGGTGTCTTCGCGTGAAATTTTCATCCCACCGCTGGTGAACCACCGGTTAATGATGAATTTCCTTGAAAATACAAGATCGTTTCACGCAAAGGCGCAAAGACGCAAAGTAAAAAACGAGAACTTGGCGAGCTTGGCGTCTTTGCGTGAAATTTTCATTCCTTTAGCCAAACCGCCCGGTGATGTATTCGTTCGTCTGCGAATTTTGCGGGGTCGTGAAGATCGTCTTTCCGTCGCCATGCTCGATCAACTCCCCCTGCAAGAAGAAAGTCGCCCAGTCTGCAATCCGCGCCGCTTGCTGGACGCTGTGCGGCACCGCCACAAAGGTGTATTCGGACTTCAATTCCTGCAATGTGCGTTCGATCTTTGAGGTGGAGATTGGGTCCAGGCCGGACGTCGGCTCGTCCAACAAGACAACCTCCGGTTGCAGCGCCAGCGCGCGCGCCAGACAGAGTCGCTGCTGCTGCCCGCCGGAAAGCGCATACCCCGATTCCTCCAGTCGGTCGGAGACTTCCTCCCACAGCGCGGCCTGCTTGAGCGAACGCTCCACCGCCGCATCCCACTGCGCCCGATCTTTGATCCCGGCCAGTTCCAGGCCGTAGGTCACGTTGCGATAGATGCTCATCGGCAGGGGGACGGGGCGCGCAAACACGATCCCCACCCGCCGCCGCAGGCGGATCACGTCATAGCCGGGCGCGGCGATGTCCTCGCCATCCAACAGGATGCGCCCCTCCTGCACGGCCACGTCGGTCAGATCGTTCAGCCGGTTGAGCGCGCGCAACAGCGAGCTTTTCCCGCCGCCCGACGGGCCAAACAGGACGTTGATCTGGTTCGCATAAATGTCCAGCGTGATGTGCCGCAGGCTTTCCTTCCCGTCGGAATAGTGCAGGCTGAAGTCCTCTATGCGAAGCTTGACGTCCATCGCGCTCACCACACCCGCTGCCGGCGATAATGGCGGCGAATCAGCGTCGCCAGCACGTTCATCGAAAGGACGAAGAACATCAACACCAGCGCCGTGCCGTATTGGATGCGCACCGGCATCCCCGGCACCTGCGTGCTGATGACGAACAGGTGGTAGGGCAGGGCCATCGTCTGGTCGAAGATCGAATGGGGCAAGCGGGGCAGGAAGAAGGCGGCCACGGTGAAGAGAATCGGGGCCGTTTCCCCGGCGGCGCGCTCCAGCCCCAGGATGATGCCAGTGATGATGCCCGGCAACGCCTGCGGCAACACCACCCGCCGGATCGTCTCCCAGCGCGTCCCCCCCAGGCTGACGCTCACCAGCCGGAAGGATTGGGGCACGGCCCGCAGCGCCTCCTCCGCCGTGCTGATGATGACCGGCAGGGTCATGATGCCCAGCGTCAGCGATCCGGCCAGAATAGAGGTGCCGAAATTCAGGAAAATGACGAACAGGCCGAGGCCGAACAGGCCGTACACCACCGAGGGGATGCCGGCCAGGTTGATGATGGCGATGCGGATGGCGCGCGTGAGTTGGTTGTCGCCCGCGTATTCCGAAAGGTAAATGGCGGCCCCCACCCCCACCGGCACGGCGACGACGGCCGTTCCCAACGTCAGCCAGAGAGTGCCGACAATGGCCGGCCACACGCCGCCGGATTTCATCCCGTTGTAGGGAAAGCCGGTGAGGAATTCCCAACTAATCGCGCCGACGCCTTGCACCACAATATAGCCGACAATGAAGAGAATCGGCGCGACCACAATCAGGGCCGCGAGGGAAATCACAATAAACGCAATGCGTTGGGAAGTCTGTCTGGATAGCATAGTTGACCTTTACGAAAGCATCCGCTCGCCGCGCTTCACCTGCCGGAACACGACCATGGCGGCAGCCATATTCACCACAAACGTGATCACAAACAGCGTCAGCCCGACGGCAAACAGCACGTGGTAATGAGGGCTGCCCTGCGCCACCTCGCCCATCTCAGCGGCAATCGTCGCGGTCATCGTGCGGGCCGGCATGAAGAGGTCGGCGGGGGTCAACGGAAGGCGCGGCGCGTTGCCCGTCACCATCATCACCGTCATCGTCTCGCCGATGGCGCGCCCCACCCCCAGCATCAACGCGGTGAGCACGCCCGAACGGCCTGCCGGCAGCACAATCCGCCAGATCACCTGCCAGCGCGTCATCCCCAGGGCCAGCCCGGCGTCCCGGTACGTGGTGGGGACGGAGTCCAGCACGTCCTCGGCTACGCTGACGATGGTGGGCAGCGCCATCCAGGCCAGCAACAGGATGCCGGAGAAAGCCGTCAGGCCGGTGGGCAGGTTCAACGCCACCCGCAGCGCCGGGGCGAACACCAGCATCCCGATGAAGCCGATCACCACCGAAGGGATGCCCGCCAACACTTCCACAAACGGCTTCAGGATGTCGCGCACCCAGGTGGGCGCGATCTCGGCGATGAAGATGGCCGTCGCCAGCCCCAGGGGCAGCGATAATATCGCCGCGCCTATCGTGATGATCAGCGATCCCAGGATGAGGGGCCACAAGCCGAAGTAGTCTTCAATGGGATACCAGCGCGCGCCGAAGAGGCTGGACAACGGGACCTCGAAGAAGGCCGGGACGCCCTCGCGGATCAGGAAAAAGAAGATCAGCGCCACCAGGACGATGGCCGAGATACCAAACACTTGAATGGCGCGCTCGATCAGAAATTCGGAGAGGGACACAGGTTGACGCTTCATCGCTCACTCACCGCCCACCGGCACGAAGCCCAGGTCGAGTACAATCTGCTGCGCCTCCGCGCTCAAAATCCACTCCAGGTACGTCTTGATCGCGCCGGTCGGCTCGCCGGCGGTGTACATATACAAATCACGGGCAATCGGGTACTGACCCGCGTTGACCGTCTCCGCCGTCGGCGGCCAGTATGGATCGCCCGGCGCCGCGCTGACGGACAGCGTCTTCATGTCCTCCGTGACGTAGCCCAGGCCGTCGTACCCAATCGCGTTGGGATTCTGCCGCACTTCGACGCCGATGCCCTCAGAAGAAGGCAGCAGCAGCGTATCCGGTGAAAACAACGTCTTGTTCTCTTGGTCGCCCAGGCGCAGAACTTCTTCGAGGAAGTAGACGTGCGTGCCGGAGTTGGTCTCCCGCGACAGCAGCACGATGGGGCGATCCTCGCCGCCCACCTCGGTCCAGCGGGTGATTTTGCCGCTGAAAATGTCGGAGATTTGTTGGAGGGTTAATTGATCCACCGGGTTGCTGGGATGAACGACCACCGCAATCGCGTCGCGCGCGATCACAAATTCCATCGGGGTGATGCCGTTGGCCTCAGCCGCGGTCATCTCTTCTGCTTTGATCTGGCGGGAGGCGTTGGCAATGTCCACGGTGCCGTTGACCAACGCCGTCAATCCCGTGCCGCTGCCGCCACCCGTTACGGCGACGCTGACCTCAGGATGCACGGACTGATAACGTTCCGCCCAGGCCAGCGCCAGATTGACGAGGGTATCGGAGCCTTTGTTCTGGATGGCCGTCGCCGCAGCCGCTACGGGGGTATCGGTTTGAGGACGGCAGCCGCTTCCCAGCAGCGCCCCGCCGATCAGCAGGAGCAAACAGTATGGGATGATAGAAGTCTTATGTTGACCGCGCATAGAGTGCATTATAGCGTGTTGCCTTGAGAAAACAATTGGACAAACCGCCATCCCTCGTTATACTTGGAACAAGTCTTACACAGAGAAGGTCAGCCCTATGAATGTTGCCAGGAAAAAAGACGTTATTGAAGTCCAGCATCTCAATTTCTTCTACGGCGCCAAGCAGGCGCTTTTCGACATTCGCCTGCACATCCCGGCGCAGCGCATCACGGCCCTGATCGGGCCTTCCGGCTGCGGGAAGTCCACGTTTCTGCGCTGCCTGAATCGCATGAATGACGAGATCGCGGGGACACGGATGGAGGGATTGGTTCAGCTAGACGGGCAAGACATCGGCGCGCTCGACCTGGTGGAGCTGCGACAGCGCATTGGATTAGTGTTTCAAAAGCCCAACCCCTTCCCGCAGTCCATCTTCAACAATGTGGCGATGGGGCCGCGCTCGCTCAACCTGATGCGCGGCAGCGAACTGAACGATTGGGTGGAACATCTGCTGAAACGGGTGTACCTGTGGGAGGAGATCAAAGGCGACGTGCAGCAGCCGGCGGAAAGACTGTCGCTAGGACAACAACAATTGCTGTGCATCGCGCGCACCCTGGCTGTGAAACCGGAAGTCATCTTGATGGACGAACCCTGTTCGGCGCTAGACCCGATTGCGACGCTGCGCATCGAAGATTTGATGCGCGAACTGCGCCAGGATTACACCATCGTCATCGTGACGCACAACATGCAGCAGGCCGCCCGCGCCTCGGACCGCACCGCCTTCTTCTGGCTGGGGAAGTTGGTGGAGCACGACGGCACCAAAAAGCTCTTCACCCGCCCCAAAGAGCAACTGACCGAAGAGTACATCAGCGGGCGGATTGGGTAAAGGGCAGTTCACCAACGGTTGGATGAAAATGTAACGCAAACTTTAGTTTGCCTGCTGGCACAGAAACAAACTGAAGTTTGTGCTACGAGACTATTTTTCAGAGGAGGCTCAGGCCATGACGACTCGCACTCTGCTGGATAAAGAACTTAACAAACTGCGTGAGCACTTGCTGCACATCGAGAGCATGGTGCAATCGGCCATCGAACGCGCTATCAGGGCGCTTAAAGAACAGGATGGTCAATTGGCGCAGCAAATCATTAATGACGACGAGGGCATCAACAAATTGCGTTATAAAGTCGAAAAGCTGGGCGTCACCACCATTGCCACCCAGCAGCCGATGGCGAGTGACCTGCGCATGATCATTTCCGCCATGCACGTAGCGGTAGAGTTGGAGCGCATGGGCGATCACGCCGCCGGCATCGCGCACATCGCCATTGAGCTGTGCAACGAACCGCTGCTCAAACCGCTGATTGACATCCCGCGCATGGCGGAGATCGCGCAAGGAATGCTCCGCGACAGCATCCAGGCCTTTATGGACGATAACGCCGATGCGGCGCGGGCCATCGCGACGCGCGACGATGAGATCGATCAACTTTACGATCAGATTCTACGCGAGCTGCTGACCTACATGATCGAAGACCCGCGCAACATCCGCCGCGCCACCTACCTGCTGTGGGTCGCCCACGCCTTAGAGCGCATTGGGGATCGCGTCACCAACATTAGCGAGCGCGTGTTGTTTATGGAAACGGGGAAATTCAAAGAGGACTGAAAGAAGCGGCCTATTTCTCACCGCAGAGTACGCCGAGAACGCAGAGAAATACCGAGGGTTTCCGCGAACTCGGCGTACTTTGCGGTAAAATCGCCGCTAGCCGCGCCGCAACCAGACTTGCATGGGGCCGGGCGCGCGATTGGCCCAGGCGTAATAGGGCACGGCCAGCGCCATCAGGGGACGCCGCACCACAGGCCGCTGCTGCACCGGACGATAGAGCCGCCCACTCCACCCGGCGTCCGGCGGAACGCCTTCGGCGCCAAAGCGCAACACCGACACGCCGCCCAGCAGCGTCGGCATAAAGGTCTCTTCAATGGCAAATTCCTCCAGCGGCAGCGTCACGTCCCGCAAATCCACGTCGGGATTGTCCACCCCTTCCAGGCAATAGAGCAGCGGCCCACGCATCAAGGCCACGCGGCCGCTGTTTTCCAAGGCATACGGGTGGGCTTCGATCTGGCGCACGCGCATTGGCAAGCGCAGGCAGAGGGAGTCTCCCACCTGCCAGCTCCGCCGCACCTCCACGTAGGTTCCTGCCGGCGCGGCGATGCTCAACGGTTCGCCGTTCAGCAGGACGGCGGCATCCGCCTGACACCAGGCGGGGATACGCACCCGCAGACCGAATTCTCCCACGCTCAGCACGTCTATCGTGACGTTGCCATCCCAGGGATAGCGGGTGCGCTGCACCAGCCGCACTTCGCGGCCGCCGGGCAAGGTCAACATCGCGTCGTTGGGCGCGTAGAGATGCACCCACACCGTGTCTTCCGTCAGACTGTAGATGTAGCCGGGCAAGGATGCCAACGTTCGGGCGACGTTGGGCGGGCAACACGCGCAGACAAACCAGGGCGCGCGATGGTACGTCCCGTCGGATTGCAGGGGATTGACGTAGAAGTAGCCCATGCCATCCAGCGAAAGGCCGGGCAGTACAGCGTTATAGAGCGCTTGCTCCATGACATCGGCATAGAGCGCGTCGCCGTTCAATTGCAACATCCGCCACGCCCACATCACGTTGGCGATCCCGGCGCAGGTCTCGGCGTAGGCGCGGGCGTTGGGCAGCTCGTAATCGTCGCCAAACGCCTCCCCCTCGTGGCGCGGGCCGAGTCCGCCGGTGAGGTACATCTGCCGCGCGGTCATGTGCCCCCAGAGACGCGCCAGGGCCTCCCCCAGTGCCGGTTCACCGGTCTCCGCATAAAGGTCGGTTGCGCCGCTGCACAGGTACAACGCGCGCACGGCGTGCCCCGCCAGGCGCGGCATCTGCCGGAAGGGGACGTGATCCTGGTGATAGTCGCGCCCGCCGATGAGTCCCTGCCCGCGCGCGTTGAGGAAATATTCCGCCTGTTTGAGGTAACGCGCTTCCCCGGTGGTGCGGTACAGTTCCATCAGGGCCATCTCCACTTCAGGGTGGCCGGAGGTACCTTGACGTTGATCGGCGCCCGGCCCGAACGTCGCGCAGAGGAGATCAGCCAAACGCTGCGCCACCGTTAGCAAGGAGGTCGCGCCGGTGGCCCGGTAGTGGGCGACGGCGGCCTGGAAGAGGTGGCCCGCGCAGTACAGTTCGTGCTGGTCGCGCAGGTTTGACCAGCGTTCTCCGGCGCGCTCCAGCGCGTAATAGGTGTTGAGATAGCCGTCGGGACACTGCGCGGCGGCGATGTCCGCAATCAAGGCATCCACCTTCTGCTGCAACGCGCCGCCGGGCGTCGCGGCCAACACCCACGCCGCCGCTTCCAGCCATTTGTATACGTCCGAGTCGTTAAACACCAGCCCGGCAAACGGGGCGTCGAGCTTACCCGCTGCCCGCCGGAAGTTGTTGATCCGCCCGGTCTCTTCCAGTTGAGCATACTGCGCCAGTAACATAGTTTCTCGATTGAGTTTATAACGCGCGGCCCAAAAGCCCTCGGTCAGCGTCACCGCCGTGACCGGCGCCGGCTTCAAGCGCGCATAGGCGCTGCGAGAAGTGTCTACAACCACGGGTTTGATCGGTTTGTTTATCATATTCTTTCCTTCGTCCTCCAGAAATGTGGTTGTCTGATTCTAGTCCCGCCTGTGAAACAAGCAACCCTATCGTTCTATTCGATAAAGATTTGTGGACATATCGTCACTTGGGTTATATAATGGGAATATAATGGACAAACCTATCCACGATGATTCCCTCAACCCAAAGGAGGTCAGCATGGCAAAGTCGAAGGGGAAAAAGAAAGCAATAGAACCAACACCTCCCCACAGCGAAGATAAATCTGACCGGCTCAAACGCAAGTTTTATGAGGCGGAACTCAGCAAACTCCAACTGGAACTGGTCAAACTCCACTACTGGATCAAAGAGAAGGGCTTGAAGGTGGTGGTCATTTTTGAGGGACGCGACGCAGCGGGGAAAGGGGGGATGATCAAACGCATCACCGAACGGCTGAATCCCCGCATTTGCCGCGTGGTGGCGTTGGGCGTCCCCACCGAGCGGGAAAAGACGCAGTGGTACTTCCAGCGGTACGCCCCCTATCTGCCGGCGGGCGGGGAGATGGTGTTGTTCGATCGCAGTTGGTATAACCGCGCCGGGGTAGAGCGGGTGATGAATTTCTGCACCGAAGACGAGTACCGCGAATTTCTGCGTTCTTGCCCCGAATTTGAGCGGATGTTAATCCGCTCCGGCGTCACCCTGGTCAAGTATTGGTTCTCGGTCAGCGACGAGGAACAGGAACGGCGTTTCCAGGCGCGGCTCGACGATCCGACCAAGCGTTGGAAACTCAGCCCGATGGACCTGGAATCGCGTCGCCGCTGGGAGGATTATTCTAAAGCCAAAGACGAAATGTTCGCCTACACCGACACGAAACAATCGCCGTGGTATGTCGTCAACTCCAACGACAAGCGCCGCGCCCACCTCAATTGTATCAGCCATCTATTGAGTGTGATTTCCTACCAGGATTTGACGCCGCCGCCGATGGAACTGCCGCCGCGTCAAGAGACCAGCGGCTACGTGCGCCCGCCCATGGAGTATCAGACCTTCGTCCCTGAAATATACTAGGCGCCGCCTCCCACAGCTAAACAGGGCACACTTGCATGGATACGTGCCCTGTTTTTATATGCCGGAGAAACCATCTCCTTTATCAAAGAATGGATTCAAAATACTGCATGAGAGTTTCATGTTAAATCCTATTGTGTTACATCTTATTGGGCTATCTCAGGCAATTTGCCAATTAACATAACTGACGTATCCTTAAGGGCAACAGTAAACCCTTCCCGAAAGCAGAGGCTATGAAGATCAGATTTTGGGGCACGCGCGGATCCATTCCTACCCCACTGAAGCCGCAAGAAATCGCGGATAAAATCTGTGAGGCAATTCTACGTTTGCCGTCGGAATTGGATACTAGCGACCAGAACAGCGTCAGGTCTTTCGTGGCCTCTCTGCCGCCTTTGCTTCAGGGGACGGCTGGCGGCAACACTCCCTGCGTCGAGATTCAAACCGGCAGCGACGAGTTTTTTGTGATTGACGCCGGTTCCGGCCTGCGCGAGTTGGGGCTGGAGTTGATGAAAGGGCCAATGGGACGCGGAGAAGGGGTGCTGCACCTCTTCATCAGCCACCCCCATTGGGATCACCTCCACGGCTTCACGATATTCCCCCCGGCATTTGTCCCCGGCAACCGCATTTTCATCTACGGCGTCCATGATGTGAAGGCCGCTTTTGAGACGCAGCATCAGGCGCGCCACTGGCCCGTCACCCTCCAACACATGCGGGCGGAAAAGACGTTTGTGCGTCTGGAAGTGGAGCAAACGCTCACAATCGGCAGCGTGCAGGTCCGTGTCCTGGAAAACAACCATCCTGGCAAATCCTATAGTTACCGCATTGAAGATCGCTTCAGCAGTCTGGTCTACGCCAGTGATGCCGAGTTCAAAGACTTGAGCGAGGCGGCCTTGCGCCCTTACATCGAATTCTATAGGGACGCCAACGCCTTGATCTTCGACGCTCAATACACACTCCGGGAAGCCTGGTTCAACAAATCCGATTGGGGACACAGTTCGGCCATGATCGGCATTGACATGGCGCGGGCTGCGAATGTCAATACCCTTGTCCTTTTCCATCACGATCCCACTTACTCGGACAAAGAACTGGAGAATATGCTCGAAACGGCCCACATATACCAGACGCAGACGCCGGCGCTCGCTCCGGAAAAGGTGTTGTTGGCTTACGAGGGCTTGACGCTCGATCTGGCGCGTCCCGGCGTAGTGGATGTCCAGATTAGCGCCGACGGCATCACCACCATCCTGACCCCCATCCGCATCATCGGGCAGGAAAGTGTGGGCCAACTGACCGAGCAACTCGCCGCCATCGCCAACAGTGAAACCACCAGTTCGATCATTGATATGTCCCAGGTGGAAACGTTGACGACGGCCAACCTCAAAGCCATCATCAATCTGCGTCAGACGCGCCGCAACGAACCACTGGTGCTGGCAGCGGCGGCGGACAATCTGGTTCAGATGATCACGTTGGCCGGCTACCGCGATTACTTCGCCATCTATGCCAGTGTGGAAGCGGCGCTGGCCGCCGAACAAGCGCGCAAGGCACTCAACCTGCCCGGGCAAATCATCAAAAACCGCTATCGCATCGAAAGCACGGTAGGCAAAGGCCCGATCGGCACCGTTCTGACGGCGTATGATACGCAGGAAAACCGCCGGGTAGCCCTGAAAGTGCTCTCCCCCACCTTCAGTGCGGAAACCACCGGGCGGGTGCTGCGGTACGCGCAGGCGGTGATCGCGCTTTCCCATCCCCACATCGTCAAAGTGTACGCCTGGGATCAGGATGCCGATTACACCTTTCAGGTAGAAGCATTTGTCCCGGCTCCGACTCTCCAAACCGCGCTCCAGGCGAACCCGCCGCCCAACTGGACGCATGAGCAGCGCGTGCAGTTTCTCCAAGAGATCACGCTGGCGCTGGAATACGCCCACAGCCAAGGCGTGATTCACGGCGACCTGAAGCCCTCTAACATCTACCTGACAGAACAGGGTCTCCAGATAGACGGGTTCGGTCTGGGACGCCTGGAGGAAAATCACTACCTGTTGGCAGCGCCGTTCCTCTTCCTGGATAGCCATTATCTAGCGCCTGAACAAATCTTGGGACATATCTTGGACGCGCGCACCGATTTGTACACGCTGGGCATCATCGCCTACCAGTTGTTTACCGGGCAGTTCCCTTTCGACGGACAGAGTGACGAGGAGATTTTGCAGTTTCACTTACGCCGCGCGCCGCGCCCGCCGCGCGAAATCAACCCTGACATCTCTCCGGCCGAGGAGCATCTGATACTAAAATTGCTGGCAAAAAACCCCAACCATCGGTATGCCAGCGCGCAGCAAGTACGCAACGTCCTCAGCAGTCTAACCACCTCGGCAGAAGACCTGCACCAGCAGCGCCGAGCGCCCCTGATCGGACACAATCAGGCGCGTCGGACGCTGCAAAAATGTTGGGAGACCGCCCGCGCGGGCCACGGACAACTGGTTTTCATCACCGGTGAGGCCGGCGTGGGCAAAACCACCCTCGCGCAGCAAGTCGTCGCTCAAAGCCAGCCGCCGGTCGCCCTGACCGGACAATGTCAGGAGCATCAGACCGGGACGGCCTACCAGGTCTTCGCCGACATCCTGCGCACCTATTTTGCCACCGTGCCGCCCGAATTCTTCAACGAGGAAACCCAAAAACTGCTCGGCAACTTCGCCCGGTTGATCCCTGAAATCCGGCAAATGCTGCCCCAACTCCCCGCGCCGGCCGCGCTGGAACCAGAACAAGAACAATTCCGGCTGATGAGCCATCTGACCCAGTTCATCCACGCCGCAACCCAGCGGCGTCCCTGGCTGATTATTCTTGACAATTTGCAGTGGGCCGACCGCAGCAGCCTCGAACTCTTGCGTTACCTGGGATACCACCTGCCCTCTATGGCCCTGCTCATTATCGGAGTGTATCGGGAAGAAGAATTGACGCGCGAGCATCCATTGGTCGAAGCACTCCATCACCTCAGCAGCCATCCGGGTTACCTGGAAATCCCCCTCCACCGGTTGGATCAAAACGAAGTTCAGGAGCTATTACAAATCCTCTGGCACATGCCGGCGCCGATGCTCCTGGCGCAGACCATTTACGAACACACACAGGGGAACCCCCGCTACGTGGAGGAAATCGCCCAGGCGCTTCTGGATAACGGCGTGCTCAACCCCGAACAGGATCTGGATACGCCCCAGGCCATCGCGCAAGTACAATTGCCGCCCAGTATGCGTGAAGCCGTGCGCCAGCGAATCGAGCGATTGAGTCCCAGCACGCGCTCGCTCCTTCACCAGGCGGCCGTCTTAGGCGCCTCCTTCAACTTCGACACCTTGCAAGAAATGAGCGGACTTTCCAAATGGGAGGCCTTAGAAAACCTCGACCAGGCTCTGGAACGGGGGCTGTTGGAAGAGACGCCGGGCGAAGGCGCCCTGCGCTTCCGCCACAACGAAATTCAACAAATCCTCTACGCAGACCTGGGAACACTGCGGCGGCAGATGCTGCACCGCAAAGCAGCCGAAGCGTTGGAACATCAGATGCAGCCCAACCCCGAAAGGATCGCCGAAAAACTTGCGCACCACTTCATGCAGGCGGCGGAGCTGGGCAGCGCCCTCAACTATAGTCTCCTCGTAGCCCAGCAGGCCCAGAGCGCCTACGCCAACGACATCGCCGGGCAATGGTATCAGCGCGTCCTATCGCTCTATCCGCAACTGGGGCAGGAGCATGCCTCGGAATATCACGATCAATATCTGAAGGCGCATCAGGCGCTAGGGGAGGTCCTGTTGGTGCAGGGCGCTTACGACAAAGCGCTGGAACACAGTCACACGGTCTGGAAAGAACTGACGGCGACGCCGTCCACCCCGACGGAACAACTCGCCCGACTGTGCCATCAAATCGCGCGAATCCGGGAGCGCCGCAGCGAATACCGTCTGGCTCTCTCCTGGGTGGAAAAAGGCCTGGGGTATCTCCAAAATCACCAGCCGGCCGGCGCCGCCACCCAACTCTACAACCTGGCCGGGTGGATCAACATCCGGCAGGGCGATTACAGCATGGCGCAATCCCAACTACAGCTTGCCCTGCTTCTGGCGCAGGCGGCCAACTTGCAGCAGGCCGAAGCCAACAGCTTGCAGAATCTCGGCGTGGTGGAAAGCCACCTGGGGCAGAGCGCCCAGGCAAAAGCCAACTTTGAGCAGGCGCTGCGCATTTACCACGAAACCGGCGACCAGTATGGCGAAAGCGCCGTCCTGAGCCACCTCGGCCAGATTCTCGAAAGTCAGGGGAACTATGGTCAAAGCCGGGCCTGCTACGAGCGGGCGCTATCCATCTACCGCGAAATCGGCGACCGCCGGGGCGAAAGCACCCTGCTCAACAACCTGGGCGTCATCGCCCGCAATGAAGGGGACTACACCCTGGCTGTGACCTGCGGGGAAGAGGCCATGCAGATCGCCCAGGATATTGGCGACATGCAGGGGAACAGCGATGCCCACGTTAATCTCGGCATCACCCTCCGCGACCAGGGCGCCTACGAGCAGGCCAAAACGCAATTTGAACATGCCATCCTGTTGTCGGCCGGCATCGGCGACCGCCGCGGGCAGGCCAATGCCTTCCATCATCTGGGGATCATCGCGGAACTGTTCGGCAACTTCACTTTCGCACAGACTTACCAACAGCAGGTATTCGAAATCCGTCAGAAACTCGGGGATCGCGCCGGTATCAGTGAGGCTCTGGCTTACCTGGGAAGCCTGGCGCGGCAACGGAATGACATCAAAACGGCCCGGCAATACGGTGAACAGTCCTGCGATATCGCCCAGCAGACCAATGACCGCGCCCGGCAGGCGCTGAGTCTGACACTGTACGGCCATACTTTGCAGGCTATGCAAATGCTTCCCCAGGCCATCAATGCCTACCATCACGCACTCGCACTGCGAGAAGCGCTCCACCAGGATGGCCTGGCTCTGGAAATCCATAGCGCGCTCGCGGCCATTTATTACCTCCAGACAGATTATACGGCAGCGTATCAACACATCGCGCCGGTTCTGGAGAATTTGAAAACGCCACAAGTTCTCTATAGCACGTTGGAAATGCTCCAAATTTACCTGACGTGCTACCAAATTCTGGAGGCTATGCCGGCCAAGTCTGATAGCCCCTATCGCGCGGAAGAAATCCTGACCATTGCCTACAATGTGTTGGTCGTGCGTGCGGCTAAAATCAAAGATGAGGCGGTGCGCCGGGCCTACCTCGAAAATCACACTTCCCACCGTGAGATTTTGGCCGCCTATGAACGCCGCCGTCTCTCCAATCCCCAAAATACTGTGGAGTGAAAGCTATGCAACCCTGGAAAACCCTCGCCCGCCGTACAGCCCTGGATATGGGCAAGTTCTTGAAAGTCGAAGTTCACACCGTCCAACTCCCCGACGGCCGCACGATCCCCGATTGGAGCTGGGTGATCACCCCGGATTATATCAACGTCACCGCCGTCACCACCGAGGGTAAATTTCTCTGCTTCCGGCAGACGAAATACAGCGTTGCTGGCGAGTCCCTGGCGGTGGTGGGCGGGTATTTGGAGGCGGGGGAAGATCCGCTGACAGCCGCGCAGCGCGAGTTACGCGAAGAGACCGGCTATGAGAGCGCCACCTGGTTTCCCTTAGGCCGTTACCCGGTAGATGGCAACCGCGGCGCCGGCGTTGCCTACCCTTTTCTGGCGGTAGGTGCCCATCCTGTCGTCGTCATCACCGCCGACGACCTGGAAGAGCAAGAACTCTTGCTGTTGTCTCGTTCCGACATCGAAACCGCCCTGGACGCCGGTGAGTTTAAACTGCTTCCCTGGGCCTTGGCTGTTAGTCTGGCATTGCGGAAATTGGGATGACTCCCTATTCGCCAATCGGCAAAGAAACACTATAGCCGCCTATTGACACCATAAAAAACTGTGCTACAGTTTAGAATGGTTCCGATAACGATACCGGTACTGTTATCGGTATTGTTACCGAAAATCATTCTTGACAAATGACGATATTCGGCATATAATTGAACTGTTCATTGAAATTTCATTCCCAGGCCCTCATTTTTCAAATGGCAGATTCCATCACATTGCGCGATGTCGCCGAACTGGCAGGAGTTTCTATTGGCACAGCCTCCCAGGCTATCAATGGGCGTCCCAGTGTGGCGCAAGATACTCGCGTGCGAGTCCTGGAGGTGGCAAAAGCGCTAGGATATCCCGTCAGAGAAACAGGGAATGGCGCCGATGAGCATCCCCTATCGGTCATTGGACTGCTGACCAAGCACGATTATGGGTTTCCCTTCGAGGTGAATGCGTTTTACTCCTACATCCAGGCCGGCGTCGAAAATGAATGCCGCCGGCGCAACATGGGCTTAATGTTCTCGAATATCGAAGTGGATCTTTCCAATCACCCAGTGATGTGGCCGGCGATGGTCAGCGAACAACGCGTTGATGGCCTAATCCTGGCCGGGACCTTCATCGAAAATACTCTAGGGTTACTGAGTCAGCGCACGGAAATCCCCATCGTGCTGGTGGATAGCTACGCGCCCAATTTGCCCTTTGACAGCATTGTGATTGATAACTTCACGGGAGCCGTCAGAGCCGTCGAATACCTCATCCAGCAGGGTCATACACACATTGGATTAGTCGGGTGGGCGAAGTATGCGCCTCCCAGTATTATGGAACGGCATACGGGTTATCTGCATGCCCTCAAAACGCACAATCTGCCAACCCACTACATCGAGGAGTCAGCCTCCCTTAACCGCGAAGAAGGCTACAAAACAACGCGAAGACTTTTACAGTATGCGCCCGAAGTCACCGCGATTTTCGCCTGTAATGACCTGACGGCAATTGGCGCGCTCCATGCGGCGCGGGATATGAACTTGGACGTTCCAGGGGATCTCTCCATTATCGGGTTCGACAACATTGATGTGGCGCAAGAGATTACCCCGGCATTGACGACGATTCACGTTCATAAAACATGGTTGGGCATCTTGGGTGTTCGTCAACTGATCGCACGCGCAGCCAACCCGGATCAGCCCAAAACCATTACCACGCTCACGACCGACCTGGTGGTACGCAAATCGGTCGGTTGTCCACAAAGTCATTCTTGAAAGAATCCCAAAAAGGAGGTGGGTATCGGCAAAAAATAAACCATAGCTTCAATTGTTTGTTGTAACGTACAGAAACCTATTTCAAATCACATTTTAGGAGGAGTAAGAGATGCGTAAGTATGCGTGGATTTTCAACGTGTTGATCGTGTTGGTCATGCTGTTGAGTGCCTGCGGGCAACCAACTCCCGCGCCCACGACAGAACCAGCAGCAGCGACTAAGGCTCCCGAGGCTACCAAGGCTCCCGAAGCCACCAAGGCCCCCGAAGCCACCAAGGCGCCAGAGCCTACCGCAGTGCCGGAGTCCAAGTACAAGGAATCCCCAATGCTGGCCGCCAAGGTAGAAGCGGGCGAACTCCCCCCTGTGGACGACCGCCTGCCGGCCAACCCGATGGTCATCGAACCGCTGGTGGAGCAAGGGCAACACGGCGGCGAGTTGCGCTTTGGGTTCACCGGCAACAGCGCTACCTGGGGTGGATTGCTCTTTTTTGCTGCTTGGGAGCACCTGACCATCTGGGAACCTGACTTCAGCGGCGTCAAACCGAACCTGGTCGAGAGCATTGATGTCAGCGACGATGTGACGGAATACACCTTCCACATGCGCAAGGGCATGAAGTGGTCTGACGGGGTGGATTTCACGGCGGATGACATCGCGTTCTACATCGAAGATGTCCTGTTCAACACCGATCTGAATCCCGGCGGGCCTTCTGCCGACTGGATTCCCACCGGTCAGGGCGCCGACATGAAATTCGAGAAAATTGACGATTACACCTTCAGACTGACCTTCCCGAAGCCCTACGGCACGTTCCTCTACGTCCTGGCGCAGTGGCAAGGACGGCAATTCGCCCAGTTCCCCAAGCACTACCTGCAACAGTACCACAAGAAATACAACGACAAGGTGGACGATCTGGTCAAAGAGGACGGCACGGTGGCTGACTGGATGGCTCTGTTCAACAAGTATGGCGGCGGCGGATGGGGCGACCCCGAAGCATTCTATCTCTACCCGGAACACCCCACCCTGTATCCCTGGATGACGACGCAACCGATGGGCACTGGAACGCAAATAAAGATGGAACGCAATCCGTACTACTGGAAAGTAGATACGGCCGGCAACCAACTGCCGTACATTGACACCATTCTGGCGACCTCTTACCAGGATGCGGAAAGCCGCACCTTCGCGATGCTCAATGGCGATATTGACGCCCTGAAAGACCCCGGCAACGACAACCGCATTATCTACCACGATGCTATGGCCGAAGGCAAACCGATCAGCATCTATTACCCGAAGTCCGATGGCGCTAACACCAACACCATCCACTTCAACCAGACCATTTCCGACACCTTCAAGGCCGGCGTGTTCGCCGACATCAACTTCCGCATCGGTATGTCCCATGCCATCAACCGCGCCGAGATCATCGAGATCGTCCACAACGGTCAAGGGACTCCCGCGCAGCAGGCCCCGAACAACGATGGCCCGCTGTACACCGAGGGGATGGACACCCAGTACATCGAGTACGATCCGGCCCTGGCGACCCAATACCTCGACAAAGTCTTCACCAACGGCAAGGATGCCGACGGCTACTATCTGGATCCCGACGGCAAGCGCTTTGAAATGATCTTCACCGTCCAGAATGACCTCAGCTACGGCACCACGTACGTTCAGGTGGCGGAACTGTTGATTGGTTATTGGGACAAGGTGGGCGTCAAGGCGACCTTGAACTCCATTGCAAGCGACCCGTACGAAGTTGCCCGGAAAGCCAACACGATCGAATGTATCATCTTCACCGCCGAAGGCGGCGCCGGGATCACCCCCATCCTCGATCCGCGTTACTACGTGCCGCTCTATGGTTATCAGGCTTACTTCGGCCGCGCCTGGTACGCCTGGCGCGTTGACGAGAAACCCGATGTGGTCCAGGTTGAA
This sequence comes from Anaerolineae bacterium, assembly GCA_034429475.1. Taxonomy (GTDB): domain Bacteria; phylum Chloroflexota; class Anaerolineae; order B4-G1; family SLSP01; genus JAKQHY01. Next base: position 305 of record DAOUGD010000324.1, on the reverse strand, counting down.
CCGCCGCAATGGGCGAAAGACGCTTATGCCAAGTATGAAGAAGTTCTTATGCAGCCAACCCAGGAAAAGCAGATCGAGAAGATGAAGGTTGTTCTGCAAGAAGCCAAGGAACGCTTCTACGTACTGGGCATTTCTCGACCAGGAGACCTGTACTACCCCTACAACTCTCGCTTGGGTGGTATGCCGGCCACCTGGTACGATGGGTGGGCCGAGGGTGTAGAAAAGATCACCTACCCCGAACAGTGGTTCATCAAATAGTCACAGCTTAGGTTCGATGTGCTCCGGCGAGAATCTCGCCGGAGCAC
>DAOUGD010000323.1:0-27313 GCA_034429475.1 Anaerolineae bacterium | reverse complement strand
CGCCGCGTTGCGCGCGGCGTCGAAAACTCCCGTTCTTTTCCATTGGACTTCTTCCGAGCTGTTTTGCCATTGCGGACGACTGCCCACAACGGGCGCGTTTTAGCGCAGTACGACGGGCAAATAGATGTGGGTATCCATAGGGTTGTTGATCGGGATGAACTCTCCTTTGCCCATGGCGACGGCCACATTGCCGGCGTCGTCTACGGCCTGTACGAAGTAGCGCGTGCCGGCCGCGACGTTGCCGGAAACACTTTGCCAGCGGCGTCCGTCCGGGTCGCTGTTATCACGAGACAGGGGGACGCTCCAGATGCGGGTCTCGTTGATAAAGGTGATGTACACTTTCACCACTTCCCCTTCGGCGTCCTCCGCAGCGGCTTCCAGAGTTATGAGCGGGAAAAGCCGGGAGCGTTGCGCTCGCGCCGTCAGGATGTGCGGCGGGAGATAGTCGTCGTTGTCAGGGTGCGTGTGCGTCACATCAATGTGGACGTCGGTGAGCAAACGCAGTTCAGGTGTTTGGGCGTTGAACAAGGCGAAGAGGGCCGTGAGGCGGGCGCTGTCACCGTTGGCGCGGTTGATCGCAAAGAGCTGCGGGGAGAGCCAACCCAGTCCAGGGTGCAGTGCCGGTTCCGGCAGGGTGATGTCGGTGATGGGGCGGGTGACGATTGGGTTGATGCCCGTGTGACTTTCCAGGGTGGCGGATTGAAGGATGACATCGCGCGCTTCCCACATCGGGCCTTGTCGCGTCGGGGCGTCCAGCGCCAACACGGCGGAGGGCAGTAAGGGGCGTCCCACAATGCCATGCGTCCAGAAGCCGGCCGCGTCGCCCAGCCCATAAAAGTCGCCTGCCGCGCCCTGGTGGAGTTCGAGAGTGGGCGTCAGGTCGTAGCGCACGGTGCGCACAGCGCTGCCGAGGGTTCCCGTAGCCCCGGATGTTGCCGCGACCGGTGGGGTGTAAATCAGCGGCGATAGGCTCTGCGGGACCTCGATGGTGAACATCGGCAGGCCGTACAAGGTGGTTTCCATGATGGATTTAGCCTCGTAAGGGGTCAGTCCGCCGCGCGGCAGTCCGTCCAGGTAGCGCAACTTGGCGATGCGCAGGGATTGTCCGACGGCGGAGGCCGTGGTGCGGCCCAATTCCTGGGTGAAGTACACCATTAGCCGTTCCGAGCCGGCGATCCCGTCGTCCGTGCCGTAGCCGTAGCCGGTGTTGGCGATCCAGAGCGCGGCCTTGCGGGCGAACGCTTGGGGAAAGTCGGGTGAGGTTTGCGGCACGAGCGGATTGACCATCGCATCCGGCACATTGTAACCAGCATGACAGCCCATCGTCCAGCCCACGGTGCCGTTGAGCGGCGTTTGCGCGTTGAGGATGTCCGTATTGAAGAAGAGATCGGCGGTGGTGGTAGCACTGGCCGGCAGCGCGGCCCAATGTTCGAAGTGTGCGTTGACGGAGACCAGGTCCGGGGCGCTGGCGGCGTGGTTGGGCCAGGCGGCGCGCAGGTCGTCCGCCGTCCATGTGTCGCTGATCAAACTGTCCGGCGCGGTGGTGAGCATTTGCGCCAGCAAGCTCTCGATGCTCAGCGCCGAGTCGGTGATGAAGTCATAGCCCGTGACCAGCGCGTCGGATGCGTTGAGCAACCCGCCCTTTTCCAGGAAAGCGTTGATCATCACGCTCATTTCTTCCGGCGTCTCCACCAACCGCCCGGTGGCGCGGCTGGGACGCCAGAAGTATTGCCCGCGCCATCCCAGTTCTGCGCCGGGGAGGGTGCCGTAGGCGTCGTCGGTAAGGTAGTAGCCGAGCCTGGTGGCCGCGCCGGTGGCCGATCCGGCATATTGCGCGCGGGCAAACTCGCGCTCGTTGGCGATAGCGGTAAGGTCTTTCTGCCGGTAGAGCGGGATTTGCTCGTCGCTGCCGACGACCACGAGGTACTCAATGGCGTTATTCGGGTCATTCACCACCGGCGCGATGACCGACTCGCGGATGGCCTGCGCCAGGGCGTTGGCGGCCGGCACACTGCAATAGGCGGCGTTCCAGGCATTGTAGGCGGCGGCCACTTCCGCGCTCTCGCCAATGGGATAGAGGATGCCGCGCACATAGGGCGCGTCGGCCAGGAGGCGCAGGCTTTGCGTCAGCGCGTTGGTGCGGGAAAGTCCGTAGGTGCGGGCCAACCGCGTGGGATTGTAGAGGATGAGGGTCATAGGCGGGTTCATGGGGGCGACCGTGGCGCCGGTGTAGATGTCGGTGGCGAAGTGGGGGATGGTGTAGGTGGGTTCCCAGGTGCAGGACGGTATATCCAACGGCTGGACGTCCAAATTCAGCGTATAGGGGAGCGCGGAGTACGCCCGGCGATCTTTGGGGACGACGATGGCGTAGTAGGTTCCGGGGAACATGGCGACGACCTGGAGGTGTTCAGCTTGCGTGTCGGGATTGGATGACAAGGACGACCAGCCGCCCAAGGACGACCAGCCGCCGAGAGACGACCAGCCGCCCAGAGAGGACCAGCCGCCCAGAGAGGACCAACCGCCCAGGGACGACCAGCCACCCAGGGACGACCAGCCGCCGAGAGACGACCAACCGCCTACACTGGTCAGACCACCTTCAGCATTGCTTTGAGCTGTATCGTCCAGGTAGCCCAATTCACGTCCCGGCGCCAGGTCGGGCAAGAGCGCCGGATCCATCGCCAGGAGCAACTCGTAGTCGGCGGGCAGATCGAGCAGCGTCGCCGTCACCAAAGAGGGGACGCTGAGGTTGAAGGCGTACCAGTCGCGGTCGCCTTCCCACCCGATGGGGGCTGTGATCACCGTGGGGACGCTTAAGTGGGCGGCGGTGCGGTACGTGTCGTTGTACTCGTAGGGATCGTGCGCGCCCGTCGTCGGGATCGCAAAGGTGCTTTCGCCGCCCACCACGATGATGTTGGTCGAGTAATCGTCTGAATAGATGCGCCCCCAGCCTTCGAACCCCAGTTCCAGTTCGGTCATGGCGGCCTGATCCCAGACGACGGCCGCGTGGGGTTCTACCAGGCGCGCGCGATGGGCGCGTTCCACGCCATCCTGATCGTAAATCGCCAGGTGGATAGTGGTGCTGACATAGCCGGAATCATTGTAGGCCCAGAAATGCGTCGCGCGGTCATGGTAACGGGTGACATTAGGGAGATAGAACGGGTAATAATTCGCCCAATCTCCGCCGTAGACGCTGTAGCCGGAGAGGTCAACACCTGGCGCGTCGTTGGGATTGCGTTCCAATACCATAGCGGAAAAATTCGGCGAGTTGCCGGCATCAGAGTTAACTACGATGCTGCCGGCCCAGGAGGAGGAGGGCGGGGGGGGTTGGTAGACTTGCCCATAGCCAAAGGTCAGACCGGTGGCTTGCGAGATAAGGTTCCCGTCGCCAATGCGATAGTAGTCGAGCCAGGAGGCGTTGCCGGCCGAAGCTGGCTCAACCTGGGCGATCCAGACGTCACTGTGGATGTTATCCGCGCGGTTGAGGGTTTGGGGAATGGTGAGCCGGTAGTTGTAACCGAAAGGGATGGCTTCCCACGTTTCGACGAAGTGTCCGTTCGGGTCAACCTGCGCCAGCATGGCGCTCATGGGACGTTCTGGCGATTCAAAGACTACGATCCCGGCCTCGCCGGGAGACAGGTGGCCCTGGGCAAAGGGATCATAAACCCAGAGGCCATATCCCGGCATGATAAGGGTGTCGGTGAAGCGCGTTGCGCCGGCGACCCATAGTTCGACATGCATATCCATCGTGGCCGCTGTCGTGTTCTGGAGGTAAATGCGCGGCGTCAAATCGGCGCGGGCCTGACCGACCCAGGGAAAGATGATGCGGCTGTTCAGATCGCGGGCCGTATACGCGGCGAGATAGGGCGAGTTGGCGTCCGGCAGGTGTTTGACCAGGCAGGCGATAGAGTAACTTCCGGTCACGTAGGCGGTTCCTGAAGTTGCCCCGGTGCTCAAAAGCTCGGCCATTTCTGCGGAAGTGAATTGGGTGAAGCTGTCGCCCCTCACGTTATGATCGGTGCGCCCTATCAAGGCGCCTGCCGGATCATACAGGTTCAAGGTGACCGTATTGGGCGAACCGTAGACATTGAGCGCATAGATTGTCATGGGCGGTTTCCCGGCGCTGACATCGAAGTAAGGTACGGCGCAGTACGGAGACACCAGTAAGTCGTGGATGATGGGATAACTGGCGCCGGCCAGCGTTTCCTGGGTAGGGGCGGCCGGCGCGGTCACATCGGCAGTGAGCGCGTTTTGGGCAACATTGAACTGCCAGAAGAGTCCTAACCCCAGGGCGGCGCCGGCCAGGGTCAGGACGATGCGAAAACATCGTTTTTTCATTGTTAACCTCCTTACATCACTGAAAAACAATACGATCTATTCCCAGGATTTGAGCAGCGCTTGCCCCTGTTGGAGGTCGTGGGTTGCGCCCAGCGCGGCAAATTCACCGAGCGCGTGGTCTAAAGTTTCGCGGGCGACAATGGGATCGTCGCAGGCGGCGTGCAGCCGCGCCTGGGTCAACCGCGCCTGCGCCTGCCGGTAGCGATCCTGGTTGGCCTGCGCGACGGCCAACGCCTGGGCCACGGCATTGGAAGCCTCCGCGCATTGACCCTGCGCCAGGTAAATCTCGGCCAGGACGCGCTGCGTAAGTCCCACTTCGGAGCGCGCGCCCTGGGCTTCAGCCAATGCCAGGGATTGCTGCGCCAACGTCAGGGCGGCGGCGTGATCGTGAAGCGCCAGGGCCAGGAGGCTGCGATGCCGGTAGGTCTCCGGCAGCATAATTTCGGCGCCGATTTGCTTGAAGAGCATTTCGGCCCGGTCCAGGTGCTGCGCAGCCTCCTCTAATTTATCCTCGTACAGCGCCAGCGCGGCCAGATTGTTCTCCATCAGGGCGATGCCGTAGGTAATGCCGAGCGTTTGGGCGATTTTCAGCGTCAACTGGTAGGACATGCGTGCTTCACGGATGCGCCCCTGGTAGCGGTAGACCTCCCCCAGATTGGCCGCCAGTCGCGCCTCGCCCTCACTGTCCTGGATGCGCTGCGCCAGCTTGAGGCCCTGTTCGCCGTGGCCCACTGCCGCGTCCCACCGGCTGAGGGCCAGGTTGACGAGCAAGAGGTTGTTGCGGGCATCTATTTCCCGCTTGAGGTCGTGCAATCTTTGATAGATGCTCAGGCTTTGTTCTCCCAGTTCCAACGCCTGAAGCGTCTCCCCGCGCACCGAGATCAGGTAGGCCAGCCGATACAGCGCCCGCGCGCGGATTTTAAGCGCCTCATCGTCTTGCATGTCCCGCACCATTTCCACGCTGCGGCGGATCCACTGCTCCTCTTCGGCGTAGTTTCCCTGCTGATGAAACAACCCGGCCCGCTGCATCTGCAACTGCGCACCGATGACGTGAGCCGCTATGTCGGGCAGCGACAGCCCGTGTTCGATGGTTTCCAGCACTTCCTGATAGCGGCCCTGGTTCGTCAGCACCTGGGTTAATTCGTAATCCAGGCGGGCCAGCCGGCAGATGTCCGCCGAGTCGGTAGGCACGGCGGGGAGCAGTTGGCGAGCTTGCTCAAAATGGCGCAGCGCCTCCTCGTACTGCCCCTGGAGCGTGAGAATTTGCCCCCAACACTGCTCCGCCTCAAACCGGGCCTGCGGCGCGGCCACGCCCCCGGCGGCGATGGCCTCGATGACCCGCCGGTAGGCCTGGGCGGCCTGCTCCAACAAGTAGTTCTGCTGCGCGCGTTTCCCCAGTTCCAGGTTGGCGCGGATGGCCTGTTCCCAATCCTGCCCTTCGAAGGCGTGGTAGGCCAGCAGCGCCAGCCAGTTGGACGTGGCCTGTTCCCGATTTTGTCCCAGATATTCACTTAACCGCCGGTGAATGAGCCGCCGGATGCGGAACGGCAGCCCGTGATAGGCCACCTCGCGGATAAGGGGCTGATGGAAAATGAGTGTCTCGTTGTGGGCATCGCCGGACACGAGGCCGAGGGGTACGAGGCGCGGGAGGCGGCGCTCGACGGTGGGGCGCGGCTCTTCGCCGTAGCCGGCCACCAACATCGGCACGGTCATCTGCTCGCCGACGACGGTGGCGGCGCGCAGCAGGTGGCGGCTGGGCGGCTCCAACTGATCAATGCGGCTCTGAATCATCCCGTAGGCTGTCTCCGGCAACGGCGCTTCTTCGAGCGGCTGCGTCAACGTCCACTGATTGCCCTGCCGGGCAAGGATGCCTGAGGCGAGCAGGGTGCGCACCGCCTCGACGGTGAACAGCGGGATGCCGCCCCCACGTTTGACGAACCAGCGCTCAACCTCGCGCGGCAGAGTGGTCGTGTGTGCAATTTGCCGCGCCAGGGCGATGGTGGCCTCACGGCTCAGCGGCTCCAGGGCCAGGGTATGGAAGTGAGCCGCCTCTGGCCAGTGGTTTTCCACCGCGGCCTGATCGCGCTGTGTGATCAGCAGCACGAAGGGCGCGGGCGCGGGCTGCGCGCTCAACGCCATCAGCAAACTCAGCGAAGTCTGCGGCATCCAGTGTGCGTTTTCGAGGATGAGCAGGGTGGGAGTGTGGGTCGCTGCCTGCGCCCACAGCGCGCTCAACGCCTGCTGGCGCTGCTTCTCGCGCATGTCCGGCGTCAAGGCGGCGATTTCCGGCAGCGGGGGGATGTCCAACCCCACCAGCGGCGCGAGCAGCGCGCCCCAGACGCCTAGATGGTGGCGGCTTAAGGCGGCTTCGAAGGCGTCGGCATAACGTTCCTGGGGGACGTTTTCCAGGTCTAGCAGCGCCAACAGTGGGCGTTCCCAGGCGGCGTAGGGCAGGTGCGCGCCGTAGGAGGGCGCCACGCCTTCGTAGACCCTGAAGCCCAATGTCTGCGCCTGCGCGACGGCGGCGTGCGCCAGCCGGGTTTTGCCCACGCCGGCCGCGCCGCTGAGAAGGATGACCTGTGCGCCGTCCGTCAACGCTTGCTGGAATACCTCGCCCATGGATGCCAGCTCTGCCTCGCGGTCGGCCAGCGGCAGTTCTTCAGCGGCGTTGATGTCCGTGAGGGTTTGCTGCACTTTCCGGGCGATGAAGGGGGCGATGGGATCGGCCTTGCCCTTGAAGTGACGCGGCGGCGCGTACTCTCCCATCACGCGTCGTCGGATGATGGGATGGCGGGCGGTGTTCGGCCCCAACCAGATTTGATTCGGTTCGGTGGCGGCCATCAGGCGGTAGGCCAGGTTGACCTCGTCGCCCATCACGGTGTATTCCCGCCGCTCGGCGGCGCCGACGTTGCCGGCGAACACCGCGCCGCTGTTGATGCCGATGCGCAGCGGCAATTCGGCGCGTTCCTGCAATTCCAGCGCGGCCAACACCGCGCGCAGCGGGTCGTCCTCGTGCGCCTTGGGCGCGCCGAAGAGCGCCATCAGGTACGCGCCCTGCGGCGATGCGCCGATTTTGTTGACGATGCCGTCATACTGGTGGATGACGTCGCGGGCGCGGACGAAGATGTCATTTGGCTCTCGGACGGCGCGTTGCAGCGCGGCGGGGTTCTCCCAGTGGATGCTCAGTTCGGGGAAGCCCGCCAGCGACACCATCAAAATCGTGACCTGCCGGTGCTCGCTCCATTGGCCCACCTGCCGGGGGTCGGCGGCGGTGGTCAGCCGTTCCAGCAGAGCGGGCGCCAGGTAGGGCGTCAGCGCGTCCAGGCGAGAGATCAACCAGTGGAGCAGTTCGACCTTTTCCCGCTGCGGCGGCTGCGCCAGCGGCTGCGGCGCTTGCGGGGGCGGCGCGGCGTGTAGCCGGTGGATGAGATAGAGCCGGGCTTCTTCCAGCGGCTCACCCTCAAAGAGAGCGCAGTCTTCCGGCTGTGGCGCTTCCCAGACGACGCAGCCGGCCGGCGCGGCGCTTTGCGCGCGTCCCATTCCTTTGAGCGGCGCGCCGGTCAGCAACCACTCCCGGCCTTCCTGATTCCCCAATCCCATCCCCACCATCCGCCCCGAACCGAGGCCGATGGCGATGCGCAGGGGGAACGTCCCCAGGGAGGTGTGAACTTCGCCCATCTGGCTTTCCATCGCCGCCTGCACTTCGAGGGAGGCGGCGATGGCCCGCTGGACGTGCTGCTCGCCCTCGAAGAGCAGCATCCCGGCGTCGCCGCCGAATTTCTGGATGTCGCCGCCGTAGCGGCTGCTGGTGTGGATGAGGATTTCGAGGAAGCGGTTGACCAGTTCGGTCAGTTCTTCCGCGCCCTCTTCGGAGGCCGTCTGCGCGAAGCGTTCGGAGAGGGGAGTGAAGCCGTCAATGTCGGCGAACATTACCGTACCCTCAATGGGCAGCGCCAGCGGGCCGCTGGGCGGCGCTTCAATCACTCGCCGCGCGATCACGCGCGGCAGGTGCGCCGCGACCGCGTCCAGCAGGTCTTGGAGATGGGTCAGCAAATCCGGCTGGTAGCGTAAAATTTGCCGCAAGAATGTCAGTTCCCCGGCTGCTTCTTGCGGATCGCCGGGTATGAACGTGTCCGTCATGCCCCTCCCTAACAGCATACCACGAATCTTCACGAATCTTCACGAATTACTGCGTGGGATTAGGGTAGATTCGTGAAAATTCGTGGTAAGAATTTTCATCTGATGGGATGCGGTGTTAAGGGTGAGGGTTCCCGCCCGCTCACCCCGTACCTCAACCTCTACTTCATTTTACAGGATTTATCGTTTTGTGGATAGTGGCGAATCACAGACAAGTAGGATTCCACCGCAGAGATCGCAAAGAACGCAGAATGATCATAAAATCTCTGCGAACTTGGCGTCCTCTGCGGTGAAAAAGATTGGCAGAGGATCAGGCGATGAGGGTGAGCCAGCGGCGCGCGGCGGCTTCCCAGGTGAAGCGCGCGGCCTGTTCCTGCCCGGCTTCTCGCAAGCGTTGGCGCAGGGGTTCATCGGTGAGCAGGTGGGCGATGGCTTGAGTCCAGGCGGAGCCATCCAGCGGATCGCAGAGCAGCCCGGCCTCCCCGACGACTTCCGGGACGCTGGAGGCGGTGGAGGCGACCACGGGCGTGCCGCACGCCATCGCTTCCAGGGGAGGGAAGCCGAAGCCTTCGTAGAGGCTGGGGAAGGCCAGGAGGCGCGCTTGCCGGTAGAGGGCGGGGAGGTCGGCGTCGTCGCAGAAGCCGAGCAGGTGGACGTAATCGCGGGCGGCGGCGGCGGTCAGAGTGGCGTCGGCCAGCCAGGCGGGCTTGCCGACGATGACCAGGTCAAAGCCGTGCGCCTTTGCCAGTGGATCGCAGGCTTCCATTAGAAGGGGATAGTTTTTGCGCGGTTGGACTGTCCCCACTGCCAGAATGTAAGGCCGCGCGCCGACGCCGTATTTGGCCTGTAGCGTTTCACGCTCTCCTGGCGCAGCATCCGGTGTGAAGCGCGGCGAGATGCCGCCATAGAGGGTGGCGACGGCTTCGGGTCGGACGTGTAGCAGTTCCATGAGGTCTCGGCGCGTGGCTTCGGAATCGGCCAGGATGAGGTCGCTGCGGGCGACGCTGCGGGGAACGGCGGCGGTCAGGTAGGCGCGCAGGGCGGGCGGGAACGTCTCCGCGTGGCGCAGGAAGGAAAGATCGTGAACGGTCAGCAGGGCGCGGGTGGAGCGGCGCAACGGCGGCAGGACGAAATCCGGCGAGTAGAAGAGATCGGCGCGCCCGGTGATGAGGTCGGCGGGCAGGGGCAGGCGCGCGCGCTGCCACAGCCGCGCCATCCAATCATCCGTAATCGGCAGTTCGCGGAAGGCGAGCGGCGTCGCTCCGGCGGCTTGACGCAAATGGCGCTTCTCGGCATCCCACGCCACACCCAAGCCGCCCACGGCGACCATCAGCGTGTAGCGGTGGGGCGTCTCGGCGGCCAGGATCGCCGTGATCAACTCGCGGGCGTACCGGCCAATCCCGGCGCCCTGGCGGGCTGCGGCAGTGTAATCAATGGCGATGTGCATGTTTAGTGCTGAGTGCTGAGTGCTGAGGAGTGAGTGCGGGAAGTCAGTTCCGTATTGCGTATTGCGTAGTCCGTAATTCGCTCATCCGCTCCCTCGCTTTTTCACTGATCCGCTTTCTCGCTCACTTCACGTCGTTGTACGTCCAAATACGGTTGATAAAGAAGTTCCAGAGGAGGACGATGCCGACGGCGAGGGCCAGGGCCAGGTTGCTGCCGAGGCGGTCGGCCTGCTCCGTGAGGGCGGGGACGAAGGTAACGACCAACCGGGAGAAAGGCCGATGGGTGAAGGTGAGGATAGGAACGCGGATGGCAATGCCCATCAGGTTGATCAGGAAGAATTGGGCGAACTGACGGCCCAGCGGCTTGCTGCGGGAATCGGGATAAGTCCAGTAGCGGTTCCAGATGAAGTTGCTGATCACCGCGATCACAAAGGAGATGCTCCCGGCAATCGTCGGGCCGAAGTTGGCCGGGTCTTTCAGACCGAGGTTCAACAGGAAAGCGTACAGCGCGCCGCCGACGTTGACCGCCGCGTTGATGGGATTTAGAATCAGGTTATACGTCCCGAAGTCCACGATGGCGCCAATCGTGCCAACGACGAGAAATTTGGAAAAGCGCACCAGTTCCTTGCGGTGCGTGCTTGCCAGAGTTTTCAGTTTTTCGAGCATTCTTCCCCCTGAGAAAAAGGTAGGTCAGGCACACTGCCCGACCCGCCGAGATTATAACTTTGGGAACAGGGAAGTCAAACTTGACTTTTGCGTTGGGTGGGTTCGGTATACAATGAGGAAATTGGAGATCAGAAATGAGAAATGGCAAATGACGAAGATACGGTTAGCAAAGGTTGAAGATAGCGCCGCACTGGCGCAGATCCAGGTGAACAGTTACCGGATAGCTTATGCAGGCCTTTTACCGCAGGAGTATCTGGATCATTTTTCCTACGAGGAGCAGACACAGGATTGGAAAGATTTGCTAGGCGACACAATGACAGACGTGTTGTATGTGGCAGAAAATGCAACGGGCGACATCGTCGGGTATGCTGTGGGCCGACCGGGTCCGACAAATCTGGAGGGGTACGATTGCGAATTGGTCTCGCTGCACGTTCGCCGCGAATTCCAGCGGCAGGGGACTGGCCGCCGCCTGTTTGCGGCAGTCGCCGCATGGTTGCAAGCTCACGGCGGCACATCGCTGATGCTATGGGTGCTAAATCAGAATCCATCCCGCGCTTTTTACGAGCGGTTGGGGGGAAAGCTGATTGGAGAGCAGTCAATCACGCTGGGAGACGAGGTCCAGGCAATTGAGGTCGCCTACGGCTGGCCGGAGATTGCGCGAGTGGCGAGTTAGGAATTAGGATGGATAAAATGAAAAAGATCGCCGGCGCCGCGTTACTTTTGATCGGAAAAGCCTTGTTGTTGGACTTGGGCATTTTTGCCCTGGTCAGCCTTTCGTGCCTGATCGGAACCCGCTGTACGGCCATTGCGTGGGGCGAGCGACTGTTTTGGGTCGGGTTGATTCTGCTGCTCATTGCCGGGGGAGCGGCCATTGTGGTTTTGGGCTCAGGACGACGGCCTAACTATCGAGCGTTGGGTCACGGTGCGGCCTACGAACCTTTTGAAACGGATGAGGAGAAGGCCGAGTATGAACGCCGAGGTAGATTGGCCGGATACGTCGGATTGATGAGTCTGGGGATCATTCTGATCAGTGTGTTGATTGATACGTTGGCGCGCCGTTAACGTTGGATTCCATGCAAGAAGCGTAAAGGGGCACAAATAATGCAAACCATCAAGCGTTACCTGGTTCCTCCTGTTTTTGCAGACGATGAAGAGAAAACCCGCGCTGCCAGCATCCTGAACGCCCTGCAACTGGCCTTGATCGCGGTGGTGATTCTGGCGGCCCTGGCGTCACTGTTCGTTTTCGCTGAAAAGCTGGGCAGCCTGTTGGTGGTGAGTGCCCTGGCCGTGGTGATGATCACTGCGCGCCTCTTGATGTATCAGGGCAAAGTGAGACTTTCCAGCATCATTGTCTTGACGGGCATCTGGATCACGGTCACACTGCTCGTTACATTCGCCGGTGGAATGAATTGCATTGACGCCGTATACTACCTGTCGCTCACCGTTATCGCCGGTTTGTTGCTGGGGCCGCGGGCCACCGTGTCCGTGGCGGCAGTCACCAGTCTGGCCGGCGGCGCGATGGTGTTGAGCGATCTGCTGGGTTATCCCCTCCCCCAACTTTTCCCCCTCCCGCCGTTGGCCGGTTGGATCAATCTCTCATTCAGTCTGTTTCTGGCGACCATTACCCTCAACATTGCTCTACGCAGTCTCCAGGAAGCGTTGATACTATCCAGGCAGCGCCTTCAGGAGCGCGAGGTGGCGGAGGTTGCGCTCTCGATCAGTCGGGCGCGACTGCACCAACTGTTGAGCGTGAGTCCGGCAGTGATTTACTCCTTGACGATCAATGGCAACATCGTGACGCCTCTCTTTGTCAGTGAAAACGTGCGCCGGCAGTTGGGGTATGAACCAGAAAGTATCGTGAATGATCCTACATTTTTGGTCAGTCATGCGTATTCGGACGACATCGCCGTGATAGAGGGGGGGATACAGCAAGCATTGCAGGAGGGCCAGAGCGCCGTCGAATACCGGTTCCGGCGGCAGGCGGGGGGCTATTGCTGGCTGCGCGACGAGATGCGGTTGGTGCAGGACACGCGCGGCCCGTTGCCGGAGGTGATCGGCGCGTGGTATGACATTACCGAGCGCAAACTGGCCGAGGCGGAACGCGAACAATTGCTGGCCCGCATCCGTGGACAGGCCTACCAGGTACAGCAGATCGTAGACGTGGCTCCGGAAGGGATGCTGTTGTTGGATGCCGATGGGCGCGTGATGCGGGCCAATCCGGTGGGCCAGCAGGCGCTAAGCTTCTTAGCCAGTGTTCAGGTGGGTGACGTCCTGACGCAACTGGGCGACGCTCCCCTGCCGGCGCTGTTGGCTGCGCCGCCGCACGGTCTTTGGCACGAAGTAACCGTGGCTACCCGTGCGTTTCAGGTCCTCGCCCGCCCCATCTCCGACGACGACACGGTGGAGAGCTGGGTGCTCGTCATTCGCGATGTTACGCAGCAGCGCGAGATGGAGCAGCGCGTCCAGGAGCAGGAACGATTGGCAGCGGTGGGGCAACTGGCTGCCGGCATCGCCCACGATTTCAACAACATTATGGCGGCCATTATGCTGTACGTGCAGATGTCAGAGCGCGCTGAAAATGTGCCGCCGCGCATCCGGGAGCGTCTGGCGATCATTCAGCAGCAATCCATGCACGCGACCCGTCTGATCCAACAAATTCTCGATTTCAGCCGCCGAGCGGTTTTCGAGCGCCGTCCTTTTGATATGCTGGCGGCATTGCAAGAACATGTGTCCATGTTGCAGCGGATACTGCCGGAATATATCAAGATCGCTCTGAAGTATGCGCCGGTGGAGGGAGACGGCTACGTCGTGAATGGCTCGTCCGCGTATATCCAGCAGGCGCTCATGAACCTGGCCTTCAACGCCCGCGATGCGATGTCCGGCGGCGGGGAATTGCGCTTTGATCTCGGCCGAATTCACGTCGCGACGGATGGGAGCGGCCCTTTGCCGGAGATGCCGACCGGCGATTGGATCGCCGTTACCGTGAGTGATACCGGCGCCGGAATTTCCGCCGAGGTATTCCCGCACATTTTCGAGCCGTTTTTCACCACCAAAGAACCCGGCAAAGGCACCGGCCTGGGCTTATCGCAGGTGCATGGCATTATCGGCATGCACAATGGGCATATCAAGGTGGAGTCGGCGCCGGGTGTGGGCACGACGTTTACCCTGTATTTGCCGGCATTGATATCCTCCGGCGCGCCATCCCCGGTGCGGGAAGCCGACGCCGGCCTGGTCATAGGACATGGCGAGACTATTCTGGTGGTGGAGGACAATGCCACGACGCGCAAAGCGTTGGCGGACAGTCTGGAAATGCTCAATTACCGGGTGTTGAGCGCGATGGAGGGCCGTCAGGCCCTCGCGCTGTTGCCGCAGCATCCGGAGATCACGTTGGTGCTCAGCGATGTGCTGATGCCGGAGATGGGCGGCGTGGACTTGACCCGGGCGATGGTGCAGCAGGGACTGCGCGTGCCGGTGATCCTTTTGACCGGGCATCCTCTGCGCACGGAGATGGAGAGGATGGCGGTGAGTGAAGAACTTTCCTTGCTGGCCGATTGGCTGTTGAAACCGCCGGATTTAGTGCTGTTGTCCGGCGCGATTGCGCGCGCGTTGAAATCTCCAAAGGAAGCGCCCAGGTAACGGGAAACCAGTAATCGGTAATCGGAAATTGGTGATCGGCAACACTGGTAATATCGGCCCATTTGCGGCTTACTGATACTGATTTCCGGTTACTAATTTCCCATAAGGAGTTTCCCATGAACACACAAGATTACATTCGACTCGAAAATCAATACGGCGCCAAGAACTACAAACCGCTCGACGTGGTGCTCACGCGCGGGCAGGGCATCTGGGTCTGGGATGTGGAGGGCAACCGCTACCTGGACTTCCTCTCATCTTACTCGGCGGTGAACCAGGGGCACTGTCACCCTAAGATCGCGGCGGTCATGCGCGAGCAGATTGACCGCCTCACGCTCACCTCGCGGGCGTTCCGCAACGACCAGTTGGGGCCGTTCTACCAGGAACTCTGCGACCTGACGCACTCTCACGTCGCCTTGCCGATGAACAGCGGCGCGGAGGCGGTGGAGTCCGTCATCAAGGCCGCGCGCAAGTGGGGCTACAAGGCCAAGGGCATCCCCGATGGGCAGGCGGAGATCATCGTCTGCGCCAACAACTTCCACGGACGCACCATCACCATCGTTGGCTTCAGCACCGAAGAGCAGTACCGCGATGGCTACGCGCCATTCACGCCGGGCTTCATCATCATCCCCTTTGGCGACGCCGCCGCGCTGGAAGCGGCCATCACGCCCAACACCGTCGCCTTCCTCGTCGAGCCGATCCAGGGCGAGGCCGGCATCATCATCCCGCCGGAAGGCTACTTGCGCGACGTGCGCCGTCTATGCACCGCCCACGACATTGCCCTGATCACCGACGAAATCCAGACGGGCCTGGGCCGCACCGGCAAGCTCCTGGCGGAAGAACACGACGGCGTCGAGGCCGACCTGACGGTCATCGGCAAGGCGCTCTCAGGCGGCTTCTACCCCATCTCCGCCGTCCTCTCGAACAAGGAAGTCCTCGGCGTGTTCCAGCCGGGCGACCACGGCAGCACCTTCGGCGGCAACCCGCTGGCCTGCGCCGTCGCGCGGATGGCGCTCAAAGTGCTCGTCGAGGAAGGGATGATCGAGAATTCGGCGAAGATGGGCGACTACCTGATGGCCGGCCTGCGTCAGATTCGCAGCCCGCACGTCAAAGAAGTGCGCGGCAAGGGCCTGTTCGTCGGCGTGGAGTTGTACCCGGAAGCCGGCGGCGCCCGCCGCTTCTGCGAGGCGTTGATGACGCGCGGCCTGTTGTGCAAAGAGACCCACCAAAACGTCATCCGCTTCGCCCCGCCGCTCATCATTCAGAAGGACGATATAGATTGGGCGTTGGAGCGCATTGCGGCAGTGCTGAGTTAGGAGTTGCGAGTTAGGAGTTAGGAATGACGGATCAGCGAATCGGCGCGTCAGCGAACCCACAACTCACAACTCACAACCCAATGCCTAATCACTGATTTCTGATTTCCTATTTCCCATTTTTCCCAAAACAGGAGGAACCAATGGAAAAGCGCAAACTAGGTAAAACCGGTGAATTTCTCACCATCGTGGGCTTTGGTGGTATTCTTGTGAGCAGTGAGACGCCGGAGTACGCGGCGGACGTGGTCGCCAGGGCCGTGGAGGAACGCGGCATCAACTACTTCGACGTGGCGCCTTCGTATGGCAACGCCGAGGAACGGCTCGGCCCGGCGCTGAAACCGTACCGCGATGGGGTGTTCCTGGCCTGCAAGACCGGCAAGCGCGACGCCGCCGGCGCAGAAGAGGAACTGCACCACTCGCTCGCGCTGCTGCACACCGATCACTTTGACCTCTACCAACTGCACGCCGTCAAGACGCCGGAGGATGTGGCGCAAATTCTGGGGCCGGGCGGCGCGCTGGAAACCTTCGTCAGGGCGCGCGAAAAGGGATTGGTGCGCTTTCTCGGTTTCTCGGCGCACTCGGAGGAAGCCGCCATCGCGCTGATGGAAGCCTTTGACTTCGACACGATCCTCGCGCCGTTCAACTGGGCGACGTGGCACAAGGGGCAGTTCGGCGCGCGGATGCTGGCCGAGGCGGTCAAGCGCGACATGGGCGTGCTCGCGCTCAAGTCGCTGGCGAAGCGCGCCTGGGCCGAGGGCGAGGAGCGCCGCTGGAAGAAGACGTGGTATTCGCCGGTGGACACCTTTGCGGAGGCGCAACTGGCGTTCCGCTTCACCCTCTCCAAACCGATCACCGCTGCCGTCAGCCCCGGCCACGAAGAACTGCTCTGGTGGATGTGCGACATCGCCGAGCAGTTCACGCCGTTGACCGAGTCCGAGGATGCGCAACTGGCGGCCATGAGCGCCGATTTGGATGTGATTTTCCCACAAGGTTAGGCCTGCGATGTTGACTGATCTGCCCCTCGTCCGCGCCATCTGCCTGGATTGCGGCGACACGCTGGTGGATGAAGCCACCGAAGTCAAAGATGCTGCCGGCGTCACCCTGCGCGCCGACCTCATCCCCGGCGCGGCGGAACTGGTGCGCGAGTTAAAACGTCGGGGCTATCCCCTCGCCCTCGTCGCCGATGGCCCGGTGATGACGTTCCGCAACCTGCTCACGTATCACGATCTGTATGACTACTTCGACGTGTTCGCCATTTCGGAGCAGGTGGGCGTGGACAAACCCGATGCGCGGATGTTTGTCTATGCGCTGGATCAGTTGGAAATTCCCCCGGAGGATTACCGGCGCGTAGTGATGGTGGGCAACAATCTCGCCCGCGACATCCGGGGGGCGAACGCGCTCGGTCTCATCAGCGTGTGGCTGAATTGGTCGCCGCGCCGCTCCAAAGCCCCGGCGGATGAGTTGGAAATCCCGCGATATGTCCTTCAAGCTCCGCTGGATTTGCTTTTGTTGCTGGACGATATGGATTTTGGATTTTAGATTTTTGATTTTGGAGCGTTGGCCTGCGATTCAGCGGTGAAAAGTTGTTATATCAGCAGCTCAACACCATCGCGGCGGATGATGTCATCCGCCGCGATGGTGTTGGTTGGCGCTTGAATGGACGTGCCGGGCGTCATTGGAGCGCTTGCAGCACTTCTTCCGCCCCTGCTTTGGCCCAGTGATAATTGAGGTTGGCGCTCAAGGCCTGGGCGCGCTGGGCTTCCTGGCGGGCAATCGCGCGGTGCGCCTCTGGATTGTGCAGGTTGCCTGCGGCGTCGGATTGTGGATCGCGGCTCAGCGCCAGGTGCGCCCACGCCAGGGCTACGTGGATGTCGGCCTCGTAACAGCGATAGCCGCCGGTGATCGCATATTGCAGCGCCTCTTCCAGATCGCTGAATGCCTGCTGCCGCAACTGATCCGTGCTGTCCGGCTGTCGCGCGGCCCAGTTTCCCCGTGCGATCAACGCTTCAATCAGGGTGGGGAGGTGTGCCACGCCCTGCGCGATCCACACTGCTTTGTTGTAGTGTCCGCGCGCCTGGCGGGCGGTGAGCGGGCCAGTATCGGTCATCCCCAGCAAGCCTGTCCCCAAGGTTTGGGAAGGCGCGTTGTAAAACCCGGCCAGGTCGCCCAAGAGCCGGTGACAGCGGCTCTCGTCGTGACGCACCCCGTAAGCGATGGCCCACGCTTCGAGGTTCGCTTCCGTGAAACGTCCGGCGGTGGCGACGTCCCCGGCGCGGTACAGGTACTCGGCGTACCACAATCCCTGAAGACCGTGTAGCATAGATGGCGTGGCATTGAGGGTCTGAGTCAATGCCGCAGCGCGCTTGAAGGCTTCGCCGGCGATGTCTATTTCCCCATAGAGAAAAGCCGAACGCGCGCCGTAGACCAGCGCGTCTCGTTCCAGTTCCTTATCGTGCATGAACCGCGCCAGGATGAGCGCTTCGCTGGCCGCTTCGGCGCCGGCGGCCAGATTTCCCATGTGGTAGTAAAGGTGCGTCAGATTCTGTCCGGCGATGCTGGCGTTGTACCAGTTGCGCTTGTCCAGCGCCAGGTCCAGCGCGCGCTTGTAGAAGGGTTCGGCTTCCCGTAACCGTCCCAGGTGGGTGAGACACAGTCCGACCTCGTTCAAAATCCAACTTTGCTGGTGAACGTCCTCTACGGCCGGCAGTTGGCTGGTATCGCTATTCGGGAAGAATTCTGCCAGCAGCATCAGGGTGACTTCGTAGACGCCCAACTGGTAGATCAAGACGCCGTGCTGCGCCTGCTGGATGCGCCCCAGGTAGATTTCGCAGGCGGCGTCGTAGGAGCCGACGCGGCAGGCATGATGGACTGCCTCGATGAGATCGGGAATGGCCGGCGGGGTGAGCGGGCGCGTCCCGCGCGCCTGGAGCGTGGGGAAGGCATCGGTGAGCTGCGTGCGGCTGCTGGCTTCCAGGTGCGCCTGATAGTGGGCACGCACCAGGGGGTGGAGGCGGTAGGCATGAATTTGCCCGTCGTAATGCAGAACGCGCGTGTTGATCAGCCGCGCTAACAGATTCTGAAACGCCGGGCGTCCCAGGGCGGCGCGAGGGACGGCGGGCGTCTCTTTGACCATGGTGAACATCTTTTCCAGCGCGTCTAGCTTCATCGGCGTCTGGAAAGCGCTCAACAACGTCAGAAACGCGCGCTCGACCTCGGCCAGTTGCTCATCACAGCGCCGCAGCACCCATGACGACTGAGCCGTGGGCGTTTCTTCCCGCAGCGGCAGCGGCGCGGTGGGACGCGGCAATGGCTGTTGTCCCTGTTGCAATTGTTTGGCGCGGGTGAGCAGCCGGCTGACCATAGCGAAAAATCCCTCTTTGACCTCGCAGTTTCAGGTACACCTGATGTGGGTGTATACTGTAAATTCAGTATAACGGAGGAGATACCGATTAAAGATGAACGATACGTTAACGAAGGATTGCAGGATTGACGCGCCGCCGCCCTACATTGAGGCGCAGATCACGTTTCTCTACACTCGTGATTTGAAAACGACGGCGCACTTTTACGAGGCGGTGTTGGGCTTGCCGCTCATGCTGGATCAGGGCGGCTGCCGCATTTATCGGGTTTGCGGGGACGCCTACCTGGGCTTTTGCGAGCGCGACACAGCGCCGGAGCGGCCGCAGGGTATCCTGTTCACGCTGGTCACGTCGGAGGTGGATGTGTGGTATGCTCGTCTCCAGGCGCAGGGCGTCCCATTCGACAAGCCGCCGGCCATCAATGAGACGTATGGCATCTACCACTGCTTCGCCCGCGATCCCAACGGCTACGTCATTGAGATTCAACGGTTTCTGGACGCGGATTGGGCAAGAAACAAGGATCAAGAAACAAGAAACGGGTAATAGGGGAGATAACTGTGACGACAAAAAACATTTGGCAAGGGAAGCAAGTGCGGCTGCGCGGCGTGGAGCCGCGCGATGCGGAGGTCTTTTTTGCGTGGAAAGACACGGATATGGAGCGGTTTGCGGACTTCGTGCGGTTTCCCCATTCGTTAGAAGCGACGCGCAAGCACTTCGAGCAGATGGCGACCGGGCCGAAGGATGACTGTTTTGATTTTGTGATCGAAAATGAGACCGGGGAGGTGGTGGGCATCATCAACTCGCACACGTGCGACCGGCGGGTCGGCAGCTTTATGTACGGGCTGGCTATCGGCCCCGACTATCGCCGCCGGGGTTACGCCGCCGAGGCCGCGCTGCTGATGATGCGGTATTTCTTCGAGGAACTGCGTTACCAGAAGGCGACTGTGACAGTCTATAGCTGCAATCCCGCCTCGCAAAAACTCCACGAGCGTTTGGGTTTTACATTGGAAGGCCGCGTCCGCCGGACTGTTTTCACTGAGGGGCAACACTTTGATGAATTGTTCTACGGGATGACCGTTGAAGAATTTCACACTTTACATTCACAGGTGTGAAGCCGAATCGGGGTACCGCCCCGGCAATGAAAAAGAATTTTTCTCAACGGATTCAACGGAATTTAACGGACATTATCCGTTTAATCTGTTCAATCCGTTGAGGCTATTTTCACGGAGGATTTCAAAATGAATACGATACGTCACATTATTGCGATGGGCCACGGTGGGTTCTCGATGGACGCGAATAATCTGGTGCTGGATCAGTATATCTGTACACAGACTGGCAAGGCGCGCCCGAAAGTGTGTTTTTTGCCACAGGCCAGCGGCGAAGCGGCGGAGTACATCATCAAATTCTACAAAGCCTTCACCACGCTGGACGCCGTTCCCAGTCACCTGTCGCTTTTCCGCCCGCCGACGGCGGACCTGGAATCCTTCATCCTGGAGAAAGACGTGATTTACGTGGGCGGCGGCAACACCAAGAGTATGCTGGCGCTGTGGCGGGCGTGGGGGCTGGATGCGATTCTCCGCAAGGCGTGGGAGCAGGGCGTGATTCTGGCGGGCTTGAGCGCAGGGGCCATCTGCTGGTTCGAGCAGGGCAGCACGGATTCGGTTCCGGGCCGGCTGAGCGCGTTGGAGTGTCTGGGGTATCTCAAAGGGAGCTGTTGCCCGCATTACGACGGCGAGGCCGAGCGGCGGCCAACCTATCAGCAGATGGTGGCGGCTGGCGAAATCTTGCCCGGCTATGGGATAGATGAGGGCGCTGCCATGCACTTCCGGGGCGACGAACTCCACGCGGTGGTGGCCTCACATCCTAACGTGACAGCGTATGCGGTTGAAGTTGTGGACGGTGTTGCGCAGGAGCGCGCTTTGCCGGCCACGTATCTTGGACACAAGTAACCAGTAGGAACGTAGTGCGTATTTCGTAGTCCGTAACGGAATACGCACTACGCACTACGTCCTCTCATCCGCGCGTCGCTAAATCCTGCGGCGCGAAGCGGGGGGAGTGGGCGCCGCAGCTTTCGGTTTCCGGTTCCGCCGGTTCTGCCTGGGAATAGAAGCCGAACTCGCGCAGCAGCGCCAGCTTGGGTAGGACGTTGTGCTCCATGTCCACGTGAAAAAAGCCGGGGAAGATGTCCGGGTTGGCCGTGATTAAGTCGAAATAGGCGCGGTAGCGTTCCGGCAGTTCCACAGCGCTGCCGCGCACGACTTCGTGCCCCGTGAAGACAAATTCCGGCAGCAGATACGGGCAAAATTCCAGCGCCGTGTCCGGCGGCAGCGTCTCGTAAATCTCCGTCTGCGGCAGCAACGAGAGCAGGCTCGGCAGGATGCGCGCGCCCATCATGCGGAACGTCACCATCTGAAACAGCGATTGGCTGAAGTCCTCCAGCGTCTCAAACGGGAAGCCCCACACGTAAAAAGCGTCCACGCGCGGGAAAATCTCGATGGCCTGCGGGATGAGGGCCAGCGCTTCGGCGGCGGTGAAGCCCTTCTTGATGCGTTCCAGAATGCGGTCAGACCCCGACTCGATGCCGAAGCGCAACTCCACGCAGCCGCAGTCGGCCATCGTCTGCATCATCTCCGCGTCGGTCAGGTTGACGCGCCCGAACGCCTTCCACTTGATGTCCAGCCCCGCTTTCTCCAATTCGCGGCAGAAGGCCATGACCTGCCGCTTGCCCGACACAAAAAACTCGTCCTGGAACAGGAACAGAGTCACGCCGGCCTCTTGATGCAACACGCGCATCTCCGCGACGATGTTCTCCGGGCTGCGGGAATAGCTTTCGTGGTTCCACACCGGTGCGACGGAGCAAAACGTGCAGAGGTACGGGCAGCCCCGGCTGGTCATCATCCCGTAACCGGCGTAGCGGCTCAAGTCTACTTTGTGGAAAGCCGGGAAGGGGATGCCGTCCAGATCGTGAATGCGCGGCGCGTCGGGCGTGTGGCGGACGTCGCCGTTGCGCAGGTACGAGATGCCGCGCACCTCCGCCAAATCGCCGCCGTGGAGCGCGCGCAGCAATTCCGGCCCCAGCGTCTCGCCCTCGCCGCGCGCGATGACGTCAATCCAGGGGAAGCGGCGCAACAGCTTGTCCTCCACCGCCTTCGGGCCGACGCCGCCGAGCACGATGATGCGGTCAGGGTAGCGCGCTTTGAGGGCGCGGGCAGCCAGCAGCGTGAACGGCAGCAGGTTCGCCATGCACGACAGCCCGATGACCGGCGCCGGATCGTGGACGAAATCGAGGAACGTGTCCAGATCGAAGGGATCGTCCGCCGGGCAGGTCTGGTAGTCGCGGAAGTCCACCGCGAAACCGGCGTCCTCCAACGCGCGCGTCAGATAAAGGCAGCCGAGCGGGACGTGCAATTCGCGCTCCACACCCTCGCCATAGCGCAGGAAAAGCATGTTCAGGTTGATCAGCGTGATGTCAGACATATACGAAAATCAGATAGGCCTAATCTTTTTTGCTATCATTTCTATTGGTCTTCTTTATTCTCTCTTTTATGTTCAGCGACAATATGTTCGGCCTCACGGTCATAACTATCAGCCAATTCTCTTAGCACCATTGCCAAACGTTGAAATCCTGCATTTTCAATATCTTCTGCTTTTTTCCTAAATTGTTCTGCCAATTCTCGTTCTTGTTTTCCAGTTGGATCGACCCAGTGGACACCACGCGAGTTATATATCCCTGTTCTAAAACCATCGCGCATATTTTCCGCATCACGATCGTTTAGTGCCTCAGCTACTGTGCGGTTGATCCACAGGCCATCTGAGTCAGCAGGACAATAAATTAACACCTCTCCGATATTGATAAAGGCGACTTCCAAATGGCCGGTTTCACTACAAATTTCTTTGACACGGTTAAGCCAATGTGTGAATTGAGCACTATCGAAACTACCGTCATTCTGTGTTCCTGGAGGAGTTCGCCATTCATGAAGCAACCGCCAGGCATTATGCGCAATTGCCTTCAAATTCTCAGATGGTTCATTCTTAACAGGTTGCTCTTTCTTCGAACGATAAATTAATTGGAGCACTTCGCAGAAAAACTCTGGAGTGTTGGCAAGTCGGGTTTCAAGTAACTTGGGTGAAGCTTCTTGATGATCCAGTAATGGAAGATATGCCCACTCAACATGGAAAAGGTCATCTGGAGACACTTCAGAATTTGTTTGAAGAAATTCGATGAGGCTAGTGATGTGGTATCTATCCGTTGCATCAATTGGTTCCACTGATGACAACGCGGCAAGTAAAGCGCGAACACATTGAGTTACATCAATTGGTTGTCTTTCATAATACAGCTTATTCAAACAGTTGATCGCAGCACGGGGTCTTCCGTGTTCAATCAATTTACCAATTGCAATGTCTAACTGAGTATCTGTTTGATAGGGATTTACATTGGCCTTTAACCAATATTCGTCCTCTGCCTCACCAAGCCAATGAACTGCACGTTCCCAGGTTTCATTGGTAAAAGGTAGTAAGCTCAGAAATTGCCCAAGCTGGTGATTAGACCAATTCACCTTGTCCAGTTTATCAACCCACGGCCAGCTTTTGATATGATAGCGACCCCAAACATACCCACCTGTAAAAGTTAAGAGTTTGCGATTATCTACTTCCAGATACTCAGGCAATAAAATTGAATCAATCGCTGCATCTGCGATACAACCAAGAGAATGCCCAACCTGCCCCGGTGATTCGACGGCCTCAGCAAATCTTATGACTGCCTCAATACCTTCTATTCGCAGTATCTCTTCTATGGTATTTTGCCGTCGTTTCTCAAGTTTTTTTTGCTGTTCTCCCCAATTGTCATTTTCTTCATAAAGGTCAAAGTCACGGTCAGAGAACAAGTGCCGATAAAGATTCAAAGGAGTAGATGGGGCCAACTTATCGGCAACCGCCTCAATAGCAGAGAGTAATTCGTCATCCAAGACCCATTTTGCATCGGAGAACCGTCGGTGTTTGGTTGTGAAGTTCCTAAGACGATCCCAGAGAAAAACTCGTTGTTCTTCAGGGGAGTTAGAAATGGTTTCCGACGATAAGATATCAAGCAGTTTATCAAATGAGGGCTTAGGTAGGTTATTGAAATGATCAATGAGTTCAGCAAGCTTTGTAAGATCATGATCGACTATCGAAACTGCAAGCTCAGCGTAAAATGACACCTGATCCCAATATTCCTGATGTGTCACTCCCTCTTTCCAGTTATCAGGGATAGGATTGCGCCACGATGGTTTGTGGGAACCTGTTGATATCTGGTGTTGACTAGGCAATAAATGGATGAGCAGTTTCCAGCCAGTTTCCGGACATTCTCTACAGAGTGTCTGAACAGCGACTTTGCGCTTTTCAATGGAGGCAAGGGTTTGCGGGAGCCAAGGCAGTAAAATGGTTACTAGGGAATTGTCCGGGCGGTTTGCCCACTTGCCACCTGGATCATGGTTGGCAAGCTCACCAAGGGCGACGCAAACCCGAATTAGATACTTCTCGTCCCATGCGAGACCTTCCAGGGCCCAAAGTAGGCCAGTCAGATAATTACTTCCAGTGATGCCATTGCCTTCCTGAGAGTAAAGTTCGTCAAACGGGCAAGGCGATAGACTCAATGTATTCTCTACTGCATCCAAAAACTCGCCAGGAGCAGCCTCAGCCAAAATGGGCAACAGGTTGTTAAGACTGCCCCACAATACCCAGTCTGCATCGGTGAATATATCTCGAACGGTCAGAATTGCTGTTACCTCGGCTTTCCTTTCTGAACAGTTAACCAATGCTTCAGACTTGCTGCCAAGTATAGCCAATCCTTCAGCCAAACCCTTTCTGAGGCTTGGTGAATAAGTGAACACCTTCCCGTAAACGCTTGCTGCATAGCGTTCTTCAGTTGGTAGTTCAAATGAAGGATCACATTCAGTCAATACGGTGACAATAACATCTTTGAATGTGTCTAGATTCTGATCAAAAATGCGTGCCCCCAGAGAATTCCATAGACTGGCACGTTTCGCAGTTTCCCATAGCCCATTCTTGAGCGACAAAGGACTGTCGGGAAGATACAATATCTCCCTGGCTTTTAACACCCAAGAAGAATAGTCTTCACCAGTCAATTTATGTAATACCTCGATATCTGCATCATTCTTTTCATTCCAAGCACCGACCAAATTCGCCAGCGCAAGATCGGTAGCGTGCCGATGTTGATTCCAGTTGGTTTCTACCGTCTCCGATTTAGTTATTGTTAGCTCTTCTGGAATGTGAGCAATAGTTGGTTGTCTGAATGCCTCTTTTAGATCTTCAGGGAGTCTTTCCAGTGTAATTGTCCCTGCATCCTGATTCCAAGTCTGCACAATATCAACAACCCGTGACCATATCCACTGCACGCTTTGCTGGTTGAACTGTGCAATATGAGAGTATAGTAGGGATAGGATGACACCAACTTCGTTTCCTAAATCATACTCAAGCAAATGAAAATGATTAAGGAAGGAGTAAAGATCATCTCGTGAAACATCAATGTTATTATTCGCCGCCTTTAGATGGTACTGGATGACTGCAAGTTTCTCACTGCTCTTGGCAGGGCTAAATTTGGCCTGCTCAACGTTTCTAAAAAACTCATCTACACTTTTGGTGTGCCTGGCCTGGGCCAACAACCACTGTACATTGTGAAAATCCGTTGCGTTCAATGGACCAGTAATCAAGGCGATGATGTCCTTGCCTTTGGTAAAAATGTGTGGGTTATTGAAATCATTCCAGGCAGCTTGGATGACTCTGAAAAAACGATCACTACCTTTAGTGATACTAATCGAAAGTTTCACTTGTCCAAGAAGTTTTCGCCGCTCCTTGGTGTCGCGCTCCTCAATGGAAACAATCAAATCGTCAGTATCAAATCCATCAATTTTGCCCTGTAACTTGATCTCTATGATGGGCCAGCACGGTAAGCACGGCGCATATCCTCCGGTAAGCATTAAAGTAACAAATGAAGCCTGAATATGGGCTTCAAAATGTACACCTTCTCCACCGGTCGAAGATGGGTTGCTAAGTTGCTTACTGTTTTTACTCATAAGACTACTTTCATAATTACTGCTCAACGCTTCTTCGGCGGCGTCGGTTCGGGCAGATCAGGCTGAATACCCTTGGTGATAGGCGGCGGTGGCGGCGTCGGTGTGGGCAGATCGGGACGGATGCCGCGCGTGATCGGCTCCGGCGTCGGTGTGGGGGGCGGCTCGGTGGGGCGGATGCCGGCCGGGGTGGCCGTCGGATCGTCGGGGCGAATGCCAGTTTCGATAGCCGATGTCGGCGTGGTCGTCGGATCGTCGGGTTGGATGCCCTTCGTCTTCGGCTCGATCAGACGGCACGCGGCCGCGCCGAGGGCGGCCAGCATTGCGGCGGCGGCCTTGCCGAGGAAGGCGCGGCGCTCCGGGTCGGGGACTTGCGTGTGAGCGATGGCGGCGGTCAATTGCGCTTCCGGGATGGTGTTGAGCATCAGCGTTTCGGCCATCGTCAATTCCAATCCGATTTCTTGCGCAGCGGCGGCGCGTTTTGTCAGTAGCGTCTGCCGGAAGTCGGGATCCACGGCGGCCTTTTTGACCAACACCTCCACGCCGCGCGGGATGTCGCCGGCGGGCCGTCCCGGCGCGGGAGGCCGTCCCCCGACAATGGTGGTGCGGACGGACTCGCCCTCTGTCGGGCGCGTCGCCGATTTGGGTGTGCTTTCTGTGTCACGTTTCATGGGGTTTCTCCTTTCGTGCAACTCAAAGCCCTGGAGAGAACTGGAATTATTAGGCATATCCCCGGTAAGCCGCAAAAGATACAGGACGAGATTCACGCAGATGGTTTTTGATCGGCATTCATCAGCGTTTATCTGCGTCCTAATTCTCTCTTCCGTTATGCAGAACAACTCCATTGTAGTCCTGGGGCGGGGGAGGGCAAGTGGCTCAATATTCTTTACTTTAGTCCGAGGTGGGGTATAGTTAAAGGCATGAAAGAAATTCTGTTGCATCCATTCAATTCGTTGAGCCGTCTTTGGAGGAGTTTTTGCCGGTGAAACGCAGGATCGCGCTGGTTTTCATCGCCCTGCTGGCCTGGCTGACGCTGACCGGCTGCGTCGCCAATCGCACTGCCGCGCCGCCGCGCGCCGTGGATGGCGTCTTCGATCTGCGCCAGTGGGATTTTGAGCGCGACGGCGCTGTCAACCTGGAAGGGGATTGGCTGTTCTACTGGCGCGCGCTGGCGGCTGAGATCACGCCGGAGCGCAGCCCGTCCGGGCAACGTCACGACACCACCGGGTTGTCAGGCGGCGGGTGCGTTTCAGATTTAGGGCAGAGAGCCTGCCGCTGCACAACGTGCCCACTCATTGGCCCAATGGCGGCCTAAAGACCGGTAAAGAGAGTGGATTTTTCGTCGCCGCGTGCAACGCGGC
>DAOUGD010000322.1:0-16471 GCA_034429475.1 Anaerolineae bacterium | reverse complement strand
AGGGGGGGAGGGGGAGAGGGGGGGAAATCTCCCTCTCTCCTTGTCTCCCCCTCTCCCCCTCTGGTTTTCCCCACGCGCAGGGTAACGCCGCCCTCTTCCGTGAACTTCACGGCGTTGCTGAGGAGGTTCATCAAGACCTGGCGCAGTTTGCCTTCGTCCGCCTCAATGTAGCGCGGGACGTTGGGCGCCACGTCGAGCAGCAGGGCCAGCTTCTTGTCGGCGGCGCGCATGGCGAACATTTCGCGCAGCCCTTCCAGTTGGCGATACAGGTCGAAGGCGTTCTCTTGCAGCGTCGTCCGCCCCGCTTCGATTTTGGACATGGTCAGCACGTCGTTGATCAGCCCCAGCAGGTGTTCGCCGCTGCGCCCGATGGTCGCCAGGTATTCCTCCTGCGTCGCTGTGACGCGCGGATCGCGCGCCATCAACTGCGAATAGCCCAGAATCGCGTTGAGTGGTGTGCGGAGTTCGTGGCTCATGTTCGCCAGGAACACGCTCTTGGCGCGGTTGGCCGCCTCGGCGGCGCGCTGCGCCTTTTCGGCGTCCTCTTTGGCGACGGCCAACTCTGCGGTGCGCTCGGTCACGCGCTGTTCCAGGTGCGCGTAGGATTCGCGCAGGTGGGCCGACATCTGATTGAATTGGTTCGCCAGCGCCTCGACTTCATCGCCGGTGCGCACGGTAATAGTCTGCTCAAAATCGCCCGTCGCCACCTTCTGCGCGGCGGCGGTGAGCGCCTCGATGGGTGACACAATGCGTTTAAGACCTACTGCTACCACGACGGCCGGCGCCACACCCCCCAGGGCCAACAGCAGGAATAGGGCGACCTGATAGCCGCCCATCCCGTGCGCGCTGACGGCCAGATCGTCTTCGACAATCAACCCCCAATCCGTTCCGGCGATGGGCGCAAACGCGGTGATGTTGTGGCGTCCCAGCCGGTTGGTGGTGCGGAAGGCATCTTCCTCTCCCGCCAATACCTGTTGGACTATGGGATCTGCCGACAAGTCCTGACCGATGGCGCTGGTATCCGAGTGATAGATCACGCGCCCGGCGCCGTCCACCAGATAAATTGTGCTGCTGTCGCCGCTCCACAGCATTTGTGTCATTCGTCCGTACAAAGCTTGATCACTGGTGGTTTCGCTGGGAGGCAACAGATTCAGGGTAATCCCTCGTAACTCGCCGACTTCGTTGAGAATAGGCACCGCGATCACGATCACGTCCTCCCCCTCGAATCCATCGGGCGTTAGATTGGAGAACACCGGCTCTAACGATTGTGCGGCCTCCCTCACATAACTGCGGGTTGACCAATCTTGCCCGATCACTTCAGAGTGTTCCGAGCGGGTAGCTAGGACGATCCCGGCAGCATCCAGGATCACGATACTATCTTTGCGCTGCTGTTCATCGTCGGGGGGAGGGGCGGTGTCGGTCATCGTTGTCTGCGCTCCCAACAGGACATTAAAGGCGAATCCCTGCTTTGCCAGGCGTTCTACATCCTCGGTTAATTCGGCGGCCATTTGCTCGGCGGCCATCTGTACCAATTCCCGATCCCGATCAAGCACCAGTTTGGTGGTGAGACGGCCATAGGCGAGCAATGCCACAGCGCCTATCGTGAGTTGGACGATAATCACCGGTATAATCGCCATCGCAATGACTTTGAGGCGCAGACTTTGCCGTAGCCCATATTTTACCGATTGCCAACGTTTGCGCATAAATCCCCCTTTGTATTCCGCCTGACCCCTTATTTCCAATTACTTATTTCTGATTATAGGTCAGGATTTACCTGAGAAAAGATTGCGCCAAGTATAGTCTCTAAGTCTGAAAATGGTCTAAGAAACACCTGAGAAGTTGCTGAGAAAGAAATCACTCTTTCAGGGGATGACAACCATGGTCTTATACGGTATCTTGTCATTAGTTACTGGAAGCTGGAAGCTGGAAACTTGTTACTCGTTACTCGTTACTCATTTCTCATTACCGATTTTCAATCACCGATTTCCAATTACCATTTCCAATCACTCAAAACAGGAGGCAGATGATGAAACGTTATAGCTACTTTGCCGTCACCGTGGGGGCGCTGGCGATGGCTGCATTATCCTTCACCGGGTTGGTGCTGGCGGATCAGCCGGAGATGCGGGTGATCTGGGGCATTGTGTGGCTGCTGGTGGGCCTGGGGGCGGTCGCGCGCGGCTATAGTGCGCGAGCGCAGGCCGGAGAACGCGAGGCGGCGATCCTGCGCGACGACTTGCGCGCGCAGGTGGACCTCACCGCTGCACAGCAGGAACGCAACCGCCTGGCCCGCGACCTGCACGACTCCATCAAGCAGCAACTCTTCAGCATCCAGATGAGCGCGGCGGCGGCCCAGGCGCGCTGGGAAAGCGATCCGCCCGGCGCGCAGCAAGCCATCGCCGACGCGCGCCGCGACGCGCACGAGGCGCTGGTGGAGATGACCGCGCTCTTGCAGCAGCTTTCGCCCGCGCCGCTGGAAAAAGTCGGGCTGGTGCAGGCGTTGCGCGACCAATGCGAGGCGCTTGGCTACCGCGCGGAGGCGGAGGTTACGGTGGACATCGGCGCGCTGCCGGACGACGCCGCCTTCCCGCCGGGCGCGCAGGAGGCGCTGTTCCGCATCGCGCAGGAGGCGTTGAGCAACGTCGCCCGCCACGCCCGCGCGGCGCACGTCACGCTCTCGCTGGCGCAGGCGGACGAGGGTGGCCCGGTTGTTCTGGAAATCCGCGACGACGGGCAGGGTTACGATCTCGCCGCCGCGCCCGCCGGGATGGGGCTGGCGAACATCCGGCAGCGCGTGAGCACGCTCGGCGGAACGCTGGACGTGCAAAGCGCGCCCGGCGCGGGGACGACGCTGCGCGTGACCGCGCCCTTGCGCCCGGCCCCCGTCGTTGACCGGGCCACGCCGCTGCTTAACCGCGTCATCCTCACGGGGTTGCTCGGCGGAGTGGCGCTGATCGTGGCGCTGTTCTATCCACTGTATGTGTTGGCGCCGTCCGGCGTGATTCCGGGGTGGATGACCGGCAGCCCGGCGCTGGGCGTCCTCTGCGGCGTGCTGGCGGTGGGGCTGGCGGTGGGGACAGGCTTCGCGGCGGTGCAGTGGAGCGGACTGCGCCGTCCGGCCTTCGGCGCGCTGGCTGGGGCGACGGCCGGCCTGCTCGCCTACATGGCCCTGGGCGCGACGGCGGCGGCGATGCCGGGCCTGATCTGGCTGCGCGACCCTGTCCCCCAATGGCTCGCCGACGCGATGGCCGCCAGCGTCTATCCCGAAGACACGCGCTGGTTCTACTCCTTTGGGACGATCATCCTGTTGACGCTGGGCGCGTTCTGGGTGTCTTTGCTGGTTGGCGGCGGATTGGGAACGCTCGGCAGTTGGCTGGCGGCGCGGCGGAAACCGGCGATCCCCGCCATTTCCCTCACCCGGCCCCTGACGTCCTGGCTGACGTTGGGCGCGGTCTTCAGCGGACTGACGACGCTCATCCTGCTCCTGAGCGTGGGCGGGATGTTTCAAGGCATGACGTCGAACGATATCGTTTTCCAGCAAGAGGCGGGGGGACTCTGGTTTGTCGGACACGGCATGTTTGCCTTTCCCGTGATCACCACGCTCCTGATCTACCTGGCAACGGTGGGCGGATTGTACGTGATACAGCGCCAGACCGTCCAATCCAATACACACAACGCCCTGGGACGCGCGCAGGTCACGGGCGTGTTGCTCGGCAGCTATTCCCTGGGCCTGGCGTTCCTCGGTCTGATCCGGCTCTGGATATTGTTGATTCCCCCCACCTTCTGGCGGGTGGCGTTGGGCGCGGTGCTCCTGGCCTGCGCCGGCCTGGGCGTGCTGCACTGGCTCTCGCTCCGCGAGGTGGGCCGTCGCTGGCGCGCGCTGGGTCTGGGGCGGATGCACGTCCCGCAGATTCTCGCTACCCTGTATTTGCCGGTCAGCTTGCTGGTGTTACTCGTCAAAGTTAATGATATCGGTATCACTGATTTGCCGGCTTTCTTCCTCATCCTCGTGGGCGATGGCGTGGCTCTGTTCACCCTCTGGCGACGCCCACCTACCTCGTTGATGGGAACGCCGGCGCCGCGCGTGGGAGCGACCGGCCCCCTGGAATTTGGCGCGTTGCTGGCGGTGGTCGCCCCTCCCTCGATTTATATCGCGCTGGCCTTCAATCTATTCTCCTTGTGGGCTGGCGGCAACACCGACGTGGCTCACGTGCAGCAGACCTTCCTGGCTCAAGCTATTGCCACCGGCATGTCCCTCGTCGTCGGGATGGCGCTGGTTGGGTTGTCAATTCTGATGTTAGATGGCATCATGGCGTTGGGGCGTTTGGGGAATGGTAGACGGTAAATAGGTTTGTAGTAGGCGATTTATCGCCCATGCTCACGGCGCTGAAGCGCCTACTACAAACCAACCATGCTGAAAGGGATTGCGGATGACGGATGTGGTGTTGCGGACGACGCAGTTGACGAAACGGTACAGGTCTGTGCTGGCGGTGGATCGCCTGGATTTGGAGATCCACCGCGGGCAGATTTTCGGTCTGATCGGCCCGAACGGGGCGGGGAAGACGACGACGCTGAATATGATCCTGGGGATCATCTATCCCACGTCCGGCGACGTAGAGCTGTTCGGCGCGACGGAGGCGCGGGCGCTGCGCCAGGCCCGCCAACGCATCGGCGCGATCATCGCGGACGGCAGTTTCCTGCCGTACCTGACGGCGGACGAGAATCTGCGGGTGTTCACGCAAACCCTCGGCTTTAACAACACCGCGCGCGTGTCCGAGGTCATCGAGCTGGTGGGGTTGACGCCGCACCGCCAGAAGAAATTCCGCGCCTACTCCACCGGGATGCGCCGGCGCCTGGAACTGGCCGCCGCCATCCTGCGCGATCCGGAACTGCTGATCCTGGATGAGCCGTTCAACGGGTTGGATCCGCAGGGGATGTACGAGGTCCGCACCCTGCTGCTGCAACTGGCCGCAGAGGGGAAAACCATCGTGTTCTCCAGCCACTGGCTGAAAGACGTGGAGCAGTTGTGCAATACCGTCGCCATCATCCACCAGGGGCGGCTGGTGAAGTATGGCCCGCTGCGCGAGTTGCTGCTCGCCAAAAACCAGATCCGGTTGCGGATCGCCGATCCGGAGCTTTGCATCGCGCTGCTGAAGCAACACCCGTGGGCGCAGGACATCGAGCGGGCCGACGGCTGGATCGTGATTCACACCGCGCACGAGCGCAGCAGCGAGATCGCAGAAATCCTGGCGCAGCAGCAGCGCTATCCCATCGAACTGCGCTGGGCCGACATTTCGCTGGAGGATTTCTTCCTCTCCGTTACCCGGGAGTCAAACGATGCTGGCGCAGCTTCGGGCTGAGTCCTTCAAGCTCTCCAAACGCTGGTTGGTCAAGGCCACGGCGATCTGTGTGGCGCTCTTGATGAGCGACGCCCTGCTGGCCGGGGGCTTTCTCGTCATCAAAGAAGCTTTCCGCGCGCTCGGCGCCGACGGCGTGACCGCCCCATCGGGCCTCCCGCAACTCCTGGAAAACGCTTATGGCTACCTGGGACTGGCGCCGGATACGCTGGCCGGGGGGCGCTTGCTGCCCTATGTCCTTTACAGCCGCAACGGGCCTAGAGCGTTTCTCATCCAGTTGCTTATCATCGTCAGTCTGGTCAACCTCATCGAGGTGGGCAATTACCGTGACGCGACGCGAGTGTTGCTGGGGCACGGGTTGCCCCGCATCCGCTACATTCTCACCCAGGGGATTTTCCTTCTGGGCTACCTGCTGGGGCTGCGGCTGATCGCCGCCCTCTTCACGATCGCGCTCGCGGAATTTCACACTCATCTGTTGCGCGGGTGTCTGGATTGGCAGGCCGGGTATTGGATACACCTGGCGCGGGTGGTGGTGGGCAATGCGCTGTACGATTTCTTTCTGGCCAGCCTTATGTACATGGTGATCATGATGTTCCGCTCCCCCGTGGTCGGGTTGTTCGGCGGCGTGCTCTATGTGAGTTTCTTTGAAGCTTCGCTGTTCTCCCTGCTGTACGAAAAACCCTCCTGGCAGCCCTACACATCTTTTGGGGCCGCCCAAACCCTGTTGCAGCTATTCCCCACCCCCACAGGGCCGGAAATACTGAGGGCCATGGGCGTGTTCCTGGTAGGCGGCTGGCTCTGGTTGGCCCTGGCGGGCCTCTATTTCAACCGCTGCGACTTTGGATAAACGCGCATAGCAACTATGACAATGGTAAGCCACATCCAAGTTGAATTGTTCAAACTCTACCGGCAGCGCGCGACCAGGATTTGTCTGGCCGGGGTTTTCTTTTGGACGGCGTTTGGGCTTATCATGATCTGCCTTGCGCTAGTGAGGGAGTATATCTTCGCCCAGATCGGCGGAAATGAAGTCTCAATTTTTCAGCTTGGCATAGATGAACAGATAGAGACCGGCTTCACCTTTTTTAGAACACTGCCCGATCAGTTCCGCCAGGGACAATGGCTGCCGTACCTTCTCTATGGAGAGGGCAACGACCTTCTGATAACCATTGCGGATGTGCTTGTCATCGTCTGTTTAGCCAGTATGTTGGAGCTGGGAAGGTTTCGGGGCATAGTGCGGCTCTTGCTGGGCCATGGATTGCGCCGCGCGCAATACACCCTGGCGCAAGGCATCGCTTTGCTGATCTATCTCCTGGGGCTGTGGATGATCGTGGTGCTGCTCGAGGCCCTGTTAAGCCAGGCGCTTCTGCTCGTCCACGGATTTCCGGGGTGGCAAGCTGCGTATTGGTTGGATGTGGCGCGCGTCGTGGGCGGCAACGCCCTATGGCACTTCGTTCTGGTGGGGGTGGTCTATCTGACGGTAGCGGTGTTTCATTCCCCCGTGATTGGAGTCTTGGGTGGCTTTGTCTACCGATTCTACCTTCACTACAAAATCCACGAATTTTTGAGTGACCTGGCCGGCCCGCAGTGGGCGCGCTACACGCCGGAGATTGCCAGCAAGACGCTGCTGGATCCCACCTTGCCCCTGAGCGGCAGCGAGGTTGTTCTCTGGTGGCTGGTGCTCTTCACCTGGGGCGCGGCCTGCTTCGCGCTGGCGGCCCTCTGCTTTGACAAACGGGACTTTGTGTAGTGGAAGAAAATTTTCAACATGGATGAACAGGATATACAGGATTTTTAAACAGTAGGCGCAAAAGTCACATACAAGCCCTAGACGCCAGGAGCGGTTGGAACCGCTCAGTACGTTTATTGAGGCCTTAGAGGGTATTTTTCACACCTTTTGCCGACTTTAAATGACTTTTTCCGCTAACCCAACTAAGAAGTTTGACGGTGTTGTATGTGACTTTTGCCGCTACTGTTTTAAAAGGTATCCTGTGCATCCTGTATATCCATGTTATTTTCAGGGAGACTCACGATGATTCGATTGGTCCTGGTGGACGATCACCGCGTGGTGCGGCGCGGACTGCGGAGCTTCCTCGAAGCCTTCCCCGACATTGTGGTGGTGGGGGAAGCTTCGAGCGGAGAGGAATTGCTGGCCGCGATTGCCGGCTGGCAGGCTGACGTAGTGCTGCTGGACTTGTTGATGCCCGGCGGCTGCGACGGCGTCGAAACCGCGCGCCGCCTGCAAGCCCTCGCGCCGCAGACGCGCGTGGTGATGCTCACGGCCTACGGCGATTCCGCCCGCGTGATTGCCGCCCTGCGCGCCGGCGTGATCGGCTACATCCGCAAGGACGCCGAGCCGGAGCTGCTGCTGGCGGCGGTGCGCGCCGCCGCCCAGGGACAGGCCATGCTCGATCCCGGCATTGCCGAATCCATCTGGCAGGATTTGTCCCGTGAAGACGCCGATGCGCTGACCGGGCGGGAGATGGAGGTGCTGCGGCTGCTGGCGCAGGGACGCAGCAACCCGGAAATTGCCGAATCCCTGGTGGTGAGCACGGAGACGGTCAAGACGCATGTGGGCAACATCCTCGCCAAACTCCACCAGACCCACCGCACCCAGGCCGTCGTCCACGCCCTCAAACAAGGGCTGATTGCTTTAGAGGAAATTGAGGTTTGATGTTTTGTGAGCATTTTTCAACGCAAAGACGCAAAGACGCAAAGGCGCAAAGAATGAAACTAAAAATCCTTGCGTCTTTGCGCCCTTGCGCCTTTGCGTTAATTCTTTGGAAGGAGTTTGCGTGTACCCATTGACGCTTGACTTGATAGACTTCCTCACCGGCGCGGAGGCCGCTGCCGCGTTGGACGCGCTGCGCACCGCCGACTTGCGCGACGCGGTGACGTTGGAGCGCATCACCGAACTGCGCAAGTCTTTCACGCCGGAGCAGGCCGCCGTGCTGCTGGATCAGGCTCGCCTGCGGCAGAAAGCGGTGGGGAAATTCCCCCAGGCGGCGCGGCTGTTCCTCGACGACGAGGCGCTGCAACAGGCCAGCAGCCGCGCGGTCGCCGTCTACCGGGCGGGACGCTTCGCCCGTTACCGCCGCGTGGCCGATCTGGGCTGCGGCATCGGCGCGGACACGCTGGCGTTGGCGGAGGCCGGGACAGAGGTGCTGGCGGTGGAGCTTGACACGGTGCGCGCGCGGCTGGCAGGCCTCAACGCGGCGGCGTGCGGCCTGGCGGAGCGCGTCCGCGTGGTCTGCGCCGACTGGACGACACTCGATCTGGACGTGGCCGCCGCCTTCGTAGACCCGGCCCGCCGCGTGGATGGTCGCCGCGTGTTTGGGCTGGACGCGATGACGCCGCCGCTTGCCGCGATCCTCGCGCTGCGCGGGCGCGTGCCGGATGTCGCGGTCAAAGTCGCGCCGGGGGTGGATCACGCCGAGATTCCCGCCGAGGCCGAGGTGGAATTCATCTCTGAGCGAGGCGAGATGAAGGAGGCGGTCTTGTGGTTCGGGGATTTGCGCACCGGGGCGGCGCGCCGGGCGACGCTGTTACCTGGCCTGCATCAATTGGACAGCCTCATGCCCGCCGACGAAATCCCGTTGACCGAGCCGCGCGCCTACCTGTACGAACCCGATCCCGCTGTCCTGCGCGCCACCCTCGTCAAGACGCTGGCGACGCAGTTGGGCGCGGCGCAGATGGACGCGGACATCGCCTATCTGACGAGCGACGCGCCGGTGGAGACGCCCTTTGCGCGTGGCTGGCGCGTGGAGCGGCACGGCCCGTTCAATTTGAAGACGCTCAATCGCTGGCTGCGCGAGTTGGGGACCGGCGACGTGGTAGTGAAGAAGCGCGGCTCGCCCGTAGACCCGGACGAATTCCGCCGCCGCCTCAAACTCACGCCCGGCGGCCCGGCAATGACGGTATTTTTGACGCACATGCAGGGGAAGCCGTGGATGGTGGTGGGAAAGGACTAGCCCTGGCGTTTATCCCGAAAGCTGACGTTTTTCCTCAATCCGTTTGAGCAGGGTGGGCAGTTCGTCCTCAATCAGGGAGAACATATCGTGCGCCTCCTGTAATCGCTCGCTCAGGTTAGGGTCTTCATCCTTGAGCAAATCCAGGCCCCGCTCGGCGATGTCATGCAATGAGGCCATCATCCGCAAATACATCCGCATAAATTTAAGCCAGCCGCCAGGTTGAAAGCGGAAATAGATGCGCCGGGGTAGGGGGGATGGCGCGCGCTCAATCAACCCCATCTCGCTGAGCAAGCGCGCGCTGGTGCTGACGGCGCTTTTGCTGGCCTGCAACTGCTCGCAGAGATCGTCAATGGACTGCTCCGGCGGGTTGGCAATCAGCAACACGCCCAGGATACGTCCCGCCATGCGCGGGATTCCCATCTGCTCAAAATATAGGCTGATATCCTCAATGAAGTGTTTCTCTTCGTAATAACGTTCTGGCATCTCCGTACCTCCTACAGTAATGGTTCTACATGAACGTAGGCTCGCTCGACTTCGGGTAGAGCTTCCAGGGCTTCCTGGACTGCGTCCGCAATCGCGTGAGCCTCCGTAATGAGCAGTTCCTTATCCACGTCAATGTGCAAATCTACAATCAGTCGGGCGCCCACATATTCGGTAAGTACCTGATGTACGTCCTGGACTCCGGGCACAGCCTGCGCCGCCGTCTGAATTTTCCCCGGCAGTTCCGGCGGGGCGCCGCCGCCGGTTAGATAGTGCAGATTCTCTTTCCATGCGCCGAAAGCCGCCCGAAAAATCCATACCGAAACCAGCAGGCCCGCTGCCGGGTCGCTCAACGGATGAATGAAGGTGGATCCCAACACGCCTATGAATGCAGCAATGGACGTCAGCACGTCGGAGAGGTTGTCCTGCGCCACCGTGCCCAGGGTCGGACTCCCCACCTGTTGCGCAATCGAGCGAATGGATAGAAACATCCCTCCTTTGATCACTGCGCTGCTTGCCAAAGCCAGCGTCGGCCACCCCGGTTCGACGGCCAGGCCGCCTACCAGCAGGCGCGCGATAGAAGCGCGCCCGGCTTCGTAGCCGGCAAACGTCATCGCGGCGGCCACGACCAATCCTACCAAGGGTTCAAACCGCGCATGGCCTTGCGGATGAGAAAGATCGGGCGGACGCTGCGCGATCCACAATCCCACCACTAGCATAAAAGAATAGACCACGTCCGACGCGGAATTGGCGGCATCGGCGTACAAGGCCCGGCTGTTGGAGAGGTAGGCGACCGCACCTTTCCCTAACATCAGCAGCAGGTTCCCGGCGACCGTGATGATGAGCGCGGTGCGAAAGCACTGCCAGCGCGTTTCATCCGGCCTGTGGTCACGTATTAATTGCATCACTACCTCGTGTGTGAAATTTTCTTTATAAAAACTAATTATACTATTAACGGAACTTTCTGTCAATATAGAATCTTTGCATAGTTCTATTTCCCAAGATTCTCAACACTCTCGCAACGTATATGGAGAAGTTCTGGCATTGGTTTCTGTCGAGAGTTGTGATGAAAATTTATCAATACATTAAAAATAGTGCTATTTTGATTAAAAAAATTACTTTCCGATCTTGACAAAACCCTATATGCTGTTACAATTACCTGTAATTAAATTACACAGGACTGGAGAGTGTTTATGAGCGAAAATCAAGTCATCGAAAGAGGTGTGTCTCAGGTATCGGATAAGCGTTGGATCAGACCCTTTTTCACGATCTGGATCGGGCAGGCGTTGTCGTTGGTCGGCAGCCAGGTGGGGGGATTTGCGCTGGTGTGGTGGCTGACGCAGGAGACGGGCGGCTCGGCCACGACGCTGGCCCTGATGACGTTCATCGCCATGCTGCCAGGGGTGGTGTTGGGGCCGTTCGTGGGCGCGCTGGTGGATCGCTGGAACCGCCGCCGGGTGATGATGGTGGCCGACAGCGTCATTGCGTTGTTCTCGGCGGGATTGGCGGCGCTGGCGTGGCTGGATGTGTTGCAGGTCTGGCACGTCTACGTGATTATGTTCGTACGCGCGCTGGGTGGGACGTTCCACTACGCGGCGATGCAGGCATCCACCTCGTTGATGGTGCCCAGCTCACAGTTGGCGCGGGTGGGGGGCATGAATCAGACGTTGCGCGGCGTGTTGGACATTGCCACGCCGCCACTGGGGGCGATGTTGTTGGCCTGGTTGCCGCTGTACGCTATTATGGGGATTGATATGATCACCGCCGTTTTCGCCGTTGGCCCGTTGTTTTTCGTCCACATTCCGCAGCCTGAACGTAAGGCAACAGAAGCGACTCCCAGTTTTGAGACTAAGCCCTCTCCCGTCGTGGAATTGTGGCGGGATGTGGTCGGCGGTTTCAAATACGTCTGGCATTGGCAAGGACTGTTCATCATCTTGCTGATGGCGACGGTGTTGAATATGATGGCAAACCCGGCCTTTTCGCTGTTGCCGATCATGGTGAAAAACCACTTTGCCGGGGACGCGCTGCAACTGGGCTGGCTGAACTCTGCGTGGGGGATAGGGTTGATCGCCGGCGGCCTGGCGTTGAGTGTGTGGGGCGGCTTCCGCCGGAAGATTGACACCTCTTGTGTGGGGCTGTTGGGGATGGGCCTGGGGACGCTGATCGTGGGCGTCACGCCGGGCCATCTTTTCTGGATGGCCTGGGGCGGGATGGTGTTTGCTGGGTTTTTCAACCCCATCGTTAATGCGCCCTTTATGGCCGTCTTGCAGAGCGCGGTCGCCCCGGAGTTGCAGGGGCGCGTGTTCGCCACGGTGGGCACGATGGCCGGCGCGGCCTCACTGTTGGGGATGGCGCTGGCCGGGCCGGTGGCGGATCGCTTTGGCGTGTCGGCGTGGTTCGTGGCAGCCGGGGTGGCCTGTCTGGCGATGGGGAGTGCGATGCGCTTCATTCCGTCGGTGATGCGGCTTGAGGAGGAGGCGCAGCGGCGGGAAGCGAATAGGGCGGCGTAGGGTGGCGTCAAACGTCAAACGTCAGGCTTTACTGACGTTTGACGTTTTTTGTTTATCGAATTTCCACCATCTGGTGGCCGGTGATTTGGGGGATGGTGAAGATCAGCCGCCCGTTTTCTATCTGGAACGGCAACGCCGCGTTTTGGGGGACGAGGGTGACGCTTGCCACGGCCTTTGCGGCTTTGAGGGATACCGGGATGGTGTAGAGCGGTGTCACGTCTTCGATCACATCGTACTCGTCGCAGCGGCGTTCCGGGACGTAGTAGAGCAGGTGAAGCACCTGCCGGGCGTGCTGCGGCTGCGCGTTGAGCGTGACGATGCTGGCGGTCGGCGCGTCCACCTGCACCAGCGGCTCCGGCAGCAGGCGGGCCAGCGCGTTGAAGAAGAGCTGCTTGACCCAGCGGGGCGCTTTCGTCTGATACTGGCTGAAAATTGGATGGCTGAAATAGATCGCGCGCCCTTTTTGCACGATGGCCGGGTGAACGACCTGCCCCGACGACGGCGTCTGCCGGTGGGAGCTGAAGTGGGCGTATGTGCGGTCGAAGTACGCGGCGATGGTGTCCGCTAACGTCTCGTCGCCTGCGTTGGCGGCAATCTCCATGCCGCGCATGTACATCGCGTGTTCGGTGCGCGGCAGCCCTGCGTCGAAACCGGCGCGCGGGATGAGGTATTCCAGGTACGCATTGCCGGGCGTCTCTTTGCCACGGACGAGCGCGCCCTGCGTGTCGCGCGGGCCTGCGCCGGTGAGCGTGACGCCCAGATCGAGCGTGAAGCCGGTTCGCGCCGCATCCATGCCGGCGGCGAAGGACGCGATCAGCGCGCCGCCCTGCGCCAGATAGGCGTCGAGCTTCTGCTTGAGTGCGGCATCCACGGGGATGGCGTCCGGCAGCACCAGCAGCTTGTAGCGGCTGAAGTCACTCTCCCCATCGAGGATGTCGAACTGGTATTTGATCCCGCCGACGCCCTCTTGCAGCATCCGCACCGCGCCCTGGATGGGGCGGAAGTCGCTCTGTTCGCGGTGCAGCACAGTCTCGAAGGCTTCCGGCGTCAGCACGCCGACTTCGGGAACCTGCGTCGCGCCGGCGCACCACGGCTCTTTGGCCTCCACCTGCGCGTAGACCGCGCCGACGAGCCGGTACGTTTCCGGGCAGATGCGCCCCGTGGGGTGGAGCTGGTCGCCGACGCAGCACTTGGCGTTGAGCGCGAGCATGGCGTTGCACTCAAATTCGAGCGCGGCCGGGTTCTTGAACGAGTGAAAGTCGCCCCACGAGGTCTGGAACTTGCCGGTCATCCCCAGGTAATCCAACCCCAACGTCCGCCCGTAGCGCGCGGCGATGGGGAAGTGCAGGTAGCCCCAGCCGCCGCTCGGCAGCGATTCCAACTCAAGGTGGGTGAAGGCGTCCAGCATTTCCCGATGGCGCGGGCCGACGTGCCCGGCGTTGTAGAACACCAGCAAGTCCGGGTTATGGGCGTGGATGAAGGCCGTCATATCATTCTGGAAGCGCTGCAAGACCTGCTTGCCGTATTGCACGTGGTCTGCCGGATTCGCCGGGGCCAGCCCTTCGGCCAGCATCCCCTGGCGACAATACCAGCACGAGCAGTCCTGCGCGTCCACGATGTCGAGCCACAGGCCGTCCACGGGCAGTGTCGTCATCACGTCTTCCACAAAGCCTTTGAGCCAGTCCACGTAGGGCGTGTTGAGGCACAGGCGGCGGTAGAATCCAGCCTCGTAGGGCGGCGTACCTTCCAGCCGGCCATCAGCCTGCAGCACGCGCCATTCGGGATGCCGTTCCGCCGTGTAGTGATCCCACTGCACGGTGACGTACACCGGCGTCTTGATCCCGCGCGCGTGACACGCTGCAATTTGCTCGCGCAGCAGGTCGCGCGTCAGGTGTGGATGCCGGCGGTCGGCGTAGGTCTCGCTGAAATAGTACACCCACCCGTGATGGCAGCGCGCGAAGAGGTTGATGGAGTTGACGTGCGCCCGCGCCAGCGTCTCGGCGAAGACCTCCGGATCGAAGTCTGCGCCGACGCCGGGGATAGCTTCGTGAGTGTGAAAGTCCAGGTGAATTTGACGGAAAGGGAGTTCGGTTTTCATTGGGTGTTTTCCTCCTTTAAAACTGCCTCAACGGATGGAACGGATTCAACGGAAAAATCCGTTCAAATCCGTTCCATCCGTTGAGAAAAGATTGAGTTAGACTTTTGGCGTCAGCTTCACCAGCGCCACGTCGTGTGAATCAATCAGCGTG
Source organism: Anaerolineae bacterium (assembly GCA_034429475.1). GTDB lineage: Bacteria > Chloroflexota > Anaerolineae > B4-G1 > SLSP01 > JAKQHY01. The sequence goes on along the minus strand of DAOUGD010000322.1, from coordinate 1,910 downwards.
GAGAAGTCGCCAGTGAAGACGCCGAGGTCGCGGTGCGCCCACAGGTCGCGCACGGCGCAGGGCCGGTTGGGATGCAGTCCTAGCGCTTCCCAGGCGACGGTGGCCCGGCGTTGGTTTCGCTGCCCCAGGTTGAACAATCCCACGGCAATCGAGCCGTCGGCCAACGGCTTGGCCCACGCCTCGACGATCTCCCAGGCCCAGTCGGTCTTCCCCACGCGGTAGCCCTGGCGTCCCAGCGAGTCCTGATTCACCGCGATCGCTTCGTGATTGAGCACAATGTCGCGGGTGGCCGGCGTCATCGCGCGCACGTCGCAGCCGAGCATCAGCGGGGCGGCGAGCAGGCACCACAGGCTGAAGTGACTGCGGTATTCGGCGTCCGTGCAGCCGCCGTGCGCCACGTTGCCCTTGCCGTACATCCCCACCACGAGCATGTCGGGATCGTTCCAATGGCCCGGCCCGGCGTAGGCTTCCAGCCCGGCCTGCCGGTTGAAGCCGAGGTCCACGATGGATTCCCACGAGTCGTTGATGTCGCCGGTGGTGCGCCACATGTGCCCGCCGGCCTTCGCACCCCATTCCCACGGCTTGTGGCTGCCCCATTCGCAGATGCTGAAGAGAATGTCGCGCCCGGTCGCGCGCAGCGCCTGCCCCATCCGCTGGTAGAGCAGCGGCCCGTTGACGCCGGCCGGCGCGAAGCAGAAGTCGTATTTAAGGAAGTCCACGCCCCACGCCGCGAAGGTCTGCGCGTCCACTTCCTCGTAGCCGTAGCTGGCGGGCATTCCGGCGCAGGTGTGGCTCCCCGCGCACGAGTAGATGCCGAATTTTAGCCCTTTGCTGTGGACGTAGTCCGCCAACGCGGGGATGCCGTGCGGGAATTTCTCCGGGTTCCACGTCAACCGGCCGTCCACGCGCTCTTCGGCTTCCCAGATGTCGTCAATGACGACGTACTCGTACTCGGCGTCCTTGAGACCCTCGGCAACGAAGACATCGGCCACGCCGCGAATCAAATCCTCGTGGATGGCGCTGCCAAACGTATTCCAACTGTTCCAGCCCATGGGGGGCGTTTGTGCTAACATTTTTCCTCCAAAGATAACAGGATTTATGGAATGATAGGATCAAAAATTCACTCAATCCGTTGATAAGTTTTCGTCAAATCTGCTTAATCTGCTCAATCTGCTGACAAAATTCTCACTGTTGGTAAGAGATTGTACTTTGGATGAGGAGGACGCACAACCGGAACGGTGCTATTCGTGGATATTGACCAGCGTGCCCACCTCGGCAAAGGCGAACAGCCATTCGGCCATGTCGTTGGGTTGGTTGACGCAGCCGTGGCTCATCGGGTGGCCGAAGTTCGCGTGCCAGGTGACGCCGTGGAGTCCGTAGCCGCCGAGGAAGTACATCACCCAGGGCACATCTTTGATATAGTAATCCTCGCCGGACATATCATCCGTCTTGAGCTTGATCCAGATGTAGTACTGTCCCACCGGCGTTGGCGTCTGGGGCAGGCCGGTGGAGACCAGGTACGACTTCACCGGCGTCTGCCGCTCGTAGGCGGTGAGTAGTTGATCGGAGAGGTCCACGTCAATCCAGCGGGCCTCATCCACGGCCCAGGCCGGCGCGGGTTCGGGCGTAGGCAGCGGTACGGCTGTCGGTGTGGGCAGCGGCGGCGCGGTGACTTCGGGGAGGCCGTCAACGTTGTGGGCTGTGACCAGCTCACCGAGCACAAAGCCGGGCGCGCCGTTGAGGTCAATCTGCCACCACGCGCCGCTCCAGCCGGTGACGATTGCCGTCTCCCCAGGAAGCAGCATCCCGATTTTCTCGTAGGCTGTGTTCGGGCCGCTCCGCACGTTGATGGTGTTTGCGCCGGTGGTGAGGTAGGGGTAGTCTGGTTCCGGAGTGGAAGTGGTTGAAAT
>DAOUGD010000321.1:0-11603 GCA_034429475.1 Anaerolineae bacterium | reverse complement strand
GTGGGGGTGATGGGGGCGGGCGTGGCAGTCGGGACAGCGATAGTGATTTGGGGATTCCTGGCGGCGGTGGTCGCCAGGGCCGGGTCCATGTCGGTGACGTTCCGGCGGCAACTGCTGCCGACCAGGCTGAGCAGCAGTAACAGCAGCCGTGTGAATTTAGAAGTGAGCAGTGGCAAGGTCTTTTTTCCTTTCGTATTGGATTGGGGCCGTCGTGTGATCTTTGGCATACGCCCCTGCCGATTGTACCCAAAGTGGGCGGAACGGCAACAAAAAGAGCCTGCAATGTGGCAGGCTCTGGATGTTTGGCGGGAATGTGGCGGGTTCAGGAGGGGATGACCAGTTTCTGACCGACGTTCAGAACGTTGGGGTCTTTGATGTCGTCCTTATTGGCCTCGTAAATTTCCTTCCAGCGGTTGGCGTCGCCCAGCAAGTCTTTGGCGATTTTGCTCAGGCTGTCGCCGGCTTTGACCATGTAAGTCTTGGGAGCGGTCGATCCTGCGGCGACCTCTTTGGCGACGGCGCCGTGTCCCCGCGCCCACACACCCTGAGCTTCTTCCTCTTCGCCGATTTTCATCTTCTTTTCGACTGGCATGACAGTTCTCCTTTGGTTAACTGGAAATTGGAAATGGGTAATCAGAAATGAGTAAGAAGCAACAAATTACGGGGCGCCAGTTTCCGATCACCCCTTATTGATCTCATTATAAGTTCTTATGATTTCTTTTCAACTTCTTTACTCAGCGCTTCCACCCATTTTTCGAGTTCGTCCGGGCCGCCGTAGTAGTCCGCGCCTTTTTGGAGCACTTCTTCGAGGTTCTCGGTGGAGTCGTGCATGGCGATAACGACAATGCTTGCGGATTGCGTCTCCCGCGTGCATTTGAGCGTGCGCAGGATTTCGTAGTCGTTCATGCGTGAGACCAGGGCGTCCAGAATGATAAACCGCGGGCGCTCGGTCAGGGCTTTGGAGACGCCTTCGGTGGTATTGGCGGCGCTGACGATGTCGTATCCCTTTTCGTGGAAGACTTTGGTGATCGTGTCCACCGCCGAGGCATCCTCTTCGATAACCAGCACTTTCTTGTGCCCTTCGCCGCGTGCGGCGCGCATTAGCAGCCGTTGGACGGTATCCAGCACTTCGGCAGTGTTGATCGGCTTGGTCAGATAGGCGTCCGCGCCCAGGCGGTAACCCTTCTCGCGGTCCTCCAGGACGGAGAGGATCATAACCGGAATGTTCGCGGTTTTTTCGTCGCTGCGCAGCGCGCTGATTGCGTCGAAGCCGCTGATGCCGGGCATCATCAAATCCATAATGACGAGGTTGGGCTGTTCTGCACGCGCTATGGTGAGACCCTCCACGCCGTCGGCGGCCTGCAAGACAGCGTAACCGGCCTCGCTGAGTTCCTGGTAGAGCAGTTCGCGAATGTGGGCCTCGTCGTCTACTACCAGAATGCGCAAGCCCCTGGGCTGGAGTTCTCCCACCTCTTCGGCGTGCGCCCGGATGCCTTCCACCAGGGGGGCGAGGGTGGGCTGCTGGCTGCGCGCCGGCAGGACGAAGGTGAAGACGCTGCCCTCTCCCGCGACGCTTTCCACCCAGATGCGCCCGCCGTGATGTTCCACAATTTCTTTGGAGATGGTCAATCCCAGGCCGGTGCCTTTGGGCCGATTGGTCATCAGGTCGCCCACCTGTTTGAATTTCTCGAAGACCTCCTCCAAATTTTCCGAGGCGATGCCGACGCCGGTATCGCGCACGCTGACCGCCACCCACGGCCCTTCCGAAAGGTCGTGCAGATGGGCGGCGAAAGGCACTTCCGGCATGCAAACGCCGTCCGCCTGGAGGGTGAAGGTCTGCGCGCTGATCTGGATGCTGCCGGCGTCGGTGAATTTGATGGCATTGGAAAGCAGGTTGGCGAGGACCTGGATAATGCGATCCCGGTCAATGTACACCTGAGGCAGAGGTGGGACGGGAAGTATCTCCACTGCCAGCCCTTTGCTTTGCGCCAGCGATGAGGTCGCGGCGACGGCGTTCTGGATGACGTTGGCAATGTGCGCGTTGTCCATGTGCCACTCGATCTTGCCCGCCTCAATTTTAGCGATGTCCAACACGTCATTGATGAGCCGTGTGAGTCGTTCCGCCTCGGACACGATGATGTCCAGGTTGTCGCGGACGCGCTGCGCGGCCTGCTGGGCGCGCCGATCTTCCGGCATTCGTGGGGCGATGCTGCGCTCGAACGTCTTGAGGATGAGCTTGCCAAAACCCAATACCGAGGTCAAGGGGGTGCGCAGTTCGTGCGAGACGGTGGAGATGAAGTCGGTTTTCATCTGATCCACCTCGGCTTCGTGGGTGATGTCGTGCAGGATGGCGACGGCGCCCAGAACGGCGGGCGTCGCAGTTTCACGCTCCATCAGGGCACAGGCCACTACTTTGTAAATACGCGGCTTGCCGCCGTTCGTTCCCTTCCAGGCGATATTCAGCGCAAAAACTTGTTCCGGCATCGCCAGCGCATCGGCCACCAGGCTGGTCAATTCGGCGATAGGCAGCACGGCCTCGAGCGTCTGTCCCGCCAGTTTTTCCGGCGGTTGTCCGATGATGTTGGCGAAGGCCGGATTGGCTAATTCGATCCGCCCGTCAAGCCGGGTGACGACCAAGCCCTCGGCAATGTTGAGAAGGATGATGTTGAGGCGGTTGCGTTCCTCACGCAGTTCCATGGTGCGTTCCCTGACCCGATCTTCCAATTCGCGGTTATAGGCCTGCAACTTTCCGTAAAGCTGGCTGATTTTAATGGACATTTGGTTGAAGGCCTCCGCCAGATCGCCGATTTCATCATTGGACAACGGGGGGATGGTGTAGCCCAAATGTCCGTGGAGCAATTCTGTAGCGCCTTTGTGCAGTTGTTGGATGGGACGATAGAAGACGCCGAGCATCACCAGGGCCGCCGCCCCGATCGCCAGGACGATACCACCGACCAGGATGGGGGCTACCCGCGAGAGGGTGTCCTGTTCCAGCAACTGACTGGATTCGGCGCTGAGTGAGGCTTCGAGGATGCCGATAATTTCCTCGCCGGTTTCGGTTTGCGCCACGATGGGGGCCACGAAGCCGTAATAAGCGCCGAATTCATCCGTGTAACGGATTGGGCGGACCTGGCGATCTATCAACGTGGCCCGGTGCGCGTCCGTGGGGTAGAAGAACGGGTATCCCACTCCGCTGTAACTGCTGTCTACCCAGTAGTAGAAATAATCATCTTTGGCGTAATAAATGCCAATCCATTCGATGTTGCCCATCGCCACGGCGCGATCGAGTGTCTCGGCCACTATTGCATAGGCGGCACTATTGATATCAACCGGCTGTTGGATCTGCTGGAGGGTGGAAATGTCCACTGCGGCAGCGGCCAGTGTAGCGACCCGTTCCAGCCGCCGATCCATTTCTGCCTGCCAACGTTGTGTGCTGGCCTGGTAGATGCGGTAGCCCGACAGCCCGATGCTCAGAATGATAATCGCCATCAAGGGGGTCGTAATTTTGATAGAGACGGGTATCCGCAGTTTCATGGGTTTACCTCAAACCGGCTGCGTACAGCGCCATCAGGTTCAAAAATCCACACGGCATTATTGTAGCTATCGGTGGCGTACACCGCGCTGTCGGGGCCGACGGTCAGTTGCAGAATTTGCCAGAGATGGGCGTCCGGCGGCGCGAAGCCGGCAATCCGGTGTCCCTCTGGGTCAAAAACCTGGATACGCCGGTTGGCATGGTCCGCGACGTACAGACGACCTGTGGCTTCATCCACGGCCAATCCCTGCGGGTACGCCAGTTGCGCGGGGCCATCGCCGTACTCGCCGAAACTATGGCGGTAGGTAAAGATTGGAACGCCATCGGGGGTGAAAGTCACGGCAAATTGCTGAATGCGGCTGTTGATGTTGTCGGAAAGGTAAATCAGGCCGCGTGTGTCATCTACCGCTACGTCATTGATGCCGTTGAACTGACCGGCTTCGCTGCCGATCTCGCCAAAGTAGACGCCGAGCAGGGTTCCTTGGGCATCGAAGACCCGCAATGTACTGCTGTCAAAATCAGCAATATAGACGCGATCCTGCGCATCAATGTCCAGGCCATAAGGTTTGTTGATGGATGTCGTTTCGTCTAAATAATCCTGACCGCCGATTTCTCGCACGAATTGGCCTTTGGACGTGAAGACGCGGACGCCATCCCGCAACAGGTCCCCTTCGGCTGAAAGCACAAAGTTACAGATGGCGATATTGCCCTGTGAGTCCAGCGCGGCATCCCACCCACTGTGGATGTCTTCCGGTCCTGTCCCGAACTTGCCGAACGTCCCTAGCACTTTACCCGCTGCACTGAAATGAACGACGCGATAATTGCCGCGATCCATCACATAGATGCTGCCATCCGGCGCGACCGCCACGCCGTTAGGTCGCAGCAGCGGTTTGGGCGCGCAGGCAGTGAGGAGCAAAATGGCGAATAGCAAATAGCGAATAGCGAATAGCGAATAGCGAATAGCGAATAATGAAGGACGGCGCCGGGTTGTAGATTTCATAGACGTTTCCACCATATCCCGGTACATTCCGGCACATTCACACCGTAACGCGCCACGATGTCTTTGGCAAATTTCTCGCCGAAGAAGAAGCCGGTGAGGGCTTCGGCCTGGGCTTCATCGTCAAACTGGAAATCGGTGCGAATCCAGGTGGATTCAAATCCTTGCGCTGCGAGGAAAGCGTAATACTCCTCCAGGTTGGGGTAGGTTACGGGCGTCTCGTGGCCGGTGCCTTTGGTTTCGATGATGATGATGACACCGCCGGGCCGCAGCACGCGCTCAAATTCGCGCAACGCTCGCGTGACTTGCGCTTGCCACGTCTCCCGGTAGTTGACGACGAGCATACAAACACTCCACCCGGAGAGAACGAGGTCGGCGGAAGCATCCGGCGCGGGCAGCGCGCGGTGGTCGGCCACGGCGAAGTGCGTATTGCGCGCGCCATGAAGCCGCCGAAATGCTTCGACGATCATGGCTGGCGAGAGGTCGAATGCGCGGAGACTGCGGACGTGCGGCGCCAACAGCGTGGTCAGCCGCCCCGTCCCCGCGCCGCTTTCCACTACATCCAGCCCCGCCACCGGCATGATGGCGTTGAGGGCGGGTAGCAAGCGCTGCTCGTAGTCTTCGTAGGCGACTAATTGCTCGTATAGGTCGGCCTGTTGGTTGTAGATGCGGTTATAGTCGGGCATAGTTTTTACTCCAACCTAAACGTCCCGCACCCAAAATGTGTGTCTTTCCCGACGTGCAGAATCGAAGCCAGCTCCAGGTAAGGCAACAGTCGTGCGGGGAGGGACGCGCTGAAGAATTGCTTGCCGATCCATTTTCCCGGCCAGCCTTTGGGCGGCGCGGTGAACGCCGAACTTTGCAGCGTAATCTGTAGCTCCTCTCCCTCGGGCGTGAGGGCGGTGGGGTCTTCAGCGTTGATCAGCGCCCAAACATCCGCCGGGTCCACCTGCGCCCACGCCTGCTCGACGCTCGGACGCTTCCCCGGCAACAGCGGCGTGACCCGGTTCACCAATGCGCCCACCAGCCCGTACAACGTCGGAATCTCCGCGTCCGTAATCTTCTGCCGGCGCCGTTGTCGTTCCTCTCTTTTCGCCTTTTCGCTTTCTCGCTTTTTCGCCTCTCCCCTTTTTGCCTTTTCGCCTTTTCGCTTGTTCGCTTGTTCGTTCTCTTGCTCCTCCGCTCCCTTGCTCCCCTGCGTCTCTGCTCCCTCGCCTAAATCAAACGACGTGACCCACATGAGCCGGGAATAGGGGCGCGGCGCGTCCAGCCCAAACGTCAGTCCCTCGCGCCACTGGATCGGACTGACGCGCGCCCGCAGGTTCACCTTGCCGTCTTCGACCACCGGCTTCCACTGCGCGCCGCGCGCCGCGTAGACCGCCTGCACGTCGAAGTGCCCCCACAAATCCTGCCGGTCGCGCCAGCGGCGCTCCGTCGTGACGCCCAGCGCCTCCATTGCCGGGAGCAGCGTCTCCAGGAACAGCCCGTGGTCGGCGTGCGGGCCGAGCAGTTTGAGTTCCCACACGATGGCCTCGCCCTGCCCGTAGACTTGCTTGCCGGGGTAGGGAAACAGCACCGCGTGAATTGGCCAGGGCGCGGCGACTTTGGGCGGCGCCATCAGGCCGGGTGCAGGCGGCGCGGGATTCTGCCACGCCTCCCGCGTCTTGCGCCACTCGCGCGCCTCGGACGTGGGCAGGCGTTCCGCGATGACTTCGCCCAACGTCTCCGAAATCGCCGCCGACAGGCACGTCGGCGCGCGCACCAGCGTATCCGTCACGCGCCAGACGATGAGATACCGGATGAGCGGGATGTCCAAAAAGGGTTGGATGCCGGATGGTTGCGGGGGCAGGGTAGTATTTTCCATAAGGGTCTATTCTTCGTCGTAAGGCAAACCTGGGACATCCCCCAGGCGCGCGCGGGCGCTTTGGATGGCAGCGTGGAGTTTGCGCGTCAACGTTTCTTTTGGAGGGAGTTCCAGCAGGTATTCGGCGACGCGGATATGACTTTGTTCTAATTCCAGCAATTCGATAGTTTCCTGTTTTTTGCCGGCGCAGAGAATGAGGCCAATGGGCGGCGATTCCCCGGGTTGCAACTCGTATTTTGCCAACCAACGCAGGTAAAGCTCCATTTGATCTTTGTACGCCGGTTTGAAATCCCCTAACTTGAGTTCGACGGCTACCAACCGCCGCAGGCCGCGATGAAACAAGAGCAGATCGATGTAGTAGTCGTCTTTATCTACTACGATGCGCTTTTGGCGGGCAACAAAGGCGAAGCCTGCGCCAAATTCAAGCAAGAATGCCTCAATCTCCCGCAGAATGGCGTCCTCGAGGTCTTTTTCTAGATAATGATCGCGTAGCCCCAAGAAATCCAACAAATAAGGATCGTGAAACACGAGATCGGGCGTCAGCCGGTCTTCGGTGCGCAGCGTCGCCAACTCCTGGCGGATGAGGTCTTCGGGTTTTCGTGAGAGGGCGGTGCGCTCATACAGCATTGAGTCAATTTTTTCCCGCAGTGTGCGCACACTCCACCCTTCCACACGGCACATCTGCGTGTAAAACTCGCGTTGGAGCGGATCTGTAAGTGGCAAAAGGGCCAGGAAGTGTGTCCAACTCAATTGTCGTATCAGTGATACGACAATTGGCTCATCGGGAAAGACCACGGCGAATTGAATCATCCGCCGTAGGTTGGCGACGGAAAAGCCGCGCCCGTACTCGGTTGCCAATTGCTGCGATAGCTCCGCAATCAGTTGTTCGCCATACGCGGCGCGTTCTTCCCGGAGCACGTCCTCATGGATGCGCTTGCCGATGCGCCAGTAAAGCATCGTCATGCTGGCGTTAACCGCAGCGGCCACCATCGAGCGCGTTTCGTTGATAAGATCGCGCAATTCTTGCAAAAGCGCATTGATTAGGAACACTTCTGGTTGATTCATTTTACTCTTGCTGATAATACTCCACATGCGCCGTCAACTCATAAAACAGGCGCGTCTGCGCCGCCGACCAGCGGCGGACTTTCCAGGCGTTGAGCATGTCCCGCGTCTCCGGCGACAGGTAGCCGACCAGCCGGCCCCAGTAGAACTGCGCCTCGTCGCTTTCCTCCATCGTCAGCAGATCGTGGACGATTTTCTGCTCTTCGGGGCGCAAAAGGGTGCGGAACACGGACGCCATTTCCAACATACTCATAAATTCCCCGGCGTCGAAGGTGAGAATGCCCTGCCGGTCGGACTCGCGCGGCGCGAAAATCTGCTTCCACGCGAAGAAGAAGCGCACACGCAGTTGATCCAGCGGGAAGCGCGCTTCGTTGTGGATGATGCGGCACAGCACTTCGTCCATGCTCAGGTGCGCCGTAATCCCGGCGGTGGGGAAAATCTGAATCAACCCCTTGAGGCTCGCGCCGTGATAGAGCATCGATTCCTGGAACCAGGGCTTGAGTTGCTTGCGGTTCAGCATGATGAGAAAGTGCTGCTCGTCCGGCGCGAACGCCCCCAGAATCTCGCTGTCTTTGAAATCGGCGTTGCTGTACCGCAGTTGGCGGGGCAATTGATTGACGTAGCCCCACAGGACGACGGCCTGGCGCGAGATTCCGCCCAGAGCGCGCGCGCCGCCCAGGATGCTGTGGCAAGAATCGCAATAGCGCGCGTGGGGATTGTCCGCCGGGCGCGGATAGAGCCAGCACCGCTCGCATGGCGCGGCGAGCGCGGAGAAGGGCGCGGCGAGGTCCCCGCTGCCGGGGACCTCGGGATTATCCGCCAGCCAGCGCAGGGTCGCCAGCAACTCGGCGCCCGTCTGGCTGCGCCGCAGCCAATCAAAGGGATTTAGCACTCAGGGCCTCGCGCAATTGCGCGTAGTTGGCAATCACACCGGTATCCAGCCACATATCCGGCACAACCGGCAATTTCCACTCTTTGTCGGGGGCGGCGTAACGCTTTTCCCAGTCAATCAAGAAGCTCTGCGGCGTCAGGGCGAAGCGCACGCTCCCGAAGCCCACGTAGCGATGCTGGCCCAGCTTGTGCGCCAGGTCCGTCCCCAACGTGAGGCACCACAGCAGCCGCTGCAACTCCAGCTTCTCCAGGTTCCAGAAGCGGACGGTGAAGCGCGCTTTCGCGCCGGGCAGGACGGCGCGGACGTAGCTGGCCTGCGCCGTATCGGCGGTGAAGTCGCTCAACCGCGCGACGGCGGGAAGCAAGGGCGTGTGCGGGAACAGCCGCCATAGCTGCGCGATTTGCAGCTTGGGGACAGCCTGGCCTTCGGTGTACGTCCACTTGCCGTTGACGAAGCGCCAGCCGGTGTAGGGGTAGGGGACTTTGAACCACGCCAGTTCCGGCGCTTCAAACATCCCAATACCGATGGAGAGGCGGCCCATCAACGCCTGATTCTGGCCCGGCCCCACCCAGCCGAACAGGCTGTCCACCGGATTGAGCCGCGCCAGGTCGGTGCTTTCCGCGCGGCTGTCGCTGGCGATGGCGTAGACGTGGCGCAGCAGCCCCTTGAGACTGCGGCTCGGCAGGGCGTACTGGCGGATGTCGGGACGCATCGCGGCGGCAGGCGGCGCCATCGAGAAGGCGTCCCACCCGTTCACCGGGCCATCGGGCAGCTCCACGTGGAACGACGGCTCGCCGCTTTCGCGGATGTGCAGCGGCGTGAGCACGTCGGCTTCCACCGCCAGCGTGCCGCAGAATCCGCCAAACGCGCGGTGCGAGATGAACCCGGCCTGCGTCGCCGGCGGCGCGCCGATCTTGCGCTGCGCCTTGAGCGGCGTGGCAAACGCGAGCGCGTCAGCGGCCTCCGCCCCGTGCATCTCGATCTTTTGCCAGATGCCGTCGGGCGTCAACGCGCGCTTCTCGAAGAGCTGCGCCGTCATCGGGTTGTCCGGCCCGGCCAGCCACAGCAGGTCGCCGATCTCCGCCTGCACCCAGCCGAAGCCCGCGCTCTTTTCGCCGCCCACGGGGATGTCGCCGCGCTGGAAGTCCTCCAGCAGATGCGCCAGCAGCGAGAGCGCGGCCAGGTCGTCGGGAATCAAATTCGGCATGTCAATCCGCATCTCAAAGACCAGGTGATCGCCGTAGGCAAACAGGTAGTCGTGTTTGGCGGATTCGTAGGGGCGGCCCGTCTTGGGATCCATGCGGACGCCGTCCATCGAACACCACGAGCGGTCGGGATCGTAGGGATCGCGCAGATAGGCGTCCGAGAAGCGCGCCAGCGCGATCCGCCCCTGCGCGCCGAACAGGTTTTCCAACACCTCGTCGGTCTGCGCTGATTCGCCCCACAACGTCTTCAGCACTTGCGCGGCGCGCTTGCGGAACGCGCCCTTGAGCGTGCTGCCGGGGATGAAGACTTCCCACGAGCCGGTCTCTTGCGCGGACGGCGCCCACGAGAGCATCCGCATAAAGACGGTATCGTAGGGCTTGCCGTACTTGCGCGAGACGATGCGGTTGGATGGCCCGCCGCTGCGGAAGTCAACGTTGTGCGGCTGCGCCAATTCCTGGCGGGTGCGCTCGCGGTAGCTGTTCAGGAAGGTGATGAAGTTGCGGTCGTTGGTGATGCTTTTGCGCAGGTTTTGGGGATGTTTCATGTGTTGCAGGCGGACGCGCCGGTGGTCATCCAGGAAGCCGCGCCACGCGGCCCCGCTGACGCCTTCCGGCGGCTCGTTGCGATTTTGCCACTGCGCCTCCGTGATTTTGCCCGCCATGATCATCTCCTTGATCCGCAGGTGCGCCTCGCGGTTGCGGATTTCGTCGTCCACCCAGGCGTCGCTCTGCAACAGTTCGATTTGCTGATCCACCTGCATATAAAGGCGCGGGAGCACGGTCTGGCAGGCTGTCCCCAGGAGCGCCGTGAGCGCGGCTTCGTCCGCAATGGCGGCGGCGACTTCCGCTTCCAGGTCGGCGGGGAAGTCGAAGGCGGTGGATACTTCCGCCCAGGCGTCGGCGTTGAGGCTGCGGCGCTCCTCGCGGCGGCGATCCATCACTTTGACGATGCGGCCGGCCATGTTCGCCTTGTCGCCCAACGCGGCAGCGAAGGCAGCCTCGGCGGCGGCTTCGGTGGGGAAGGGCTGGTCGCACAATGGTTCGGCGGCCTCGATGATTTTCTTCGACAGGCCGTACTTGCCCTTGCTGAGTTTGTCCAGCGCCTTGGCCGACAGCGTCCACACTTCCGCCTCGCCGCTGGATTGCGATTGCAGCCAGACGGCGATGGTGCGCGGCAGATAGGTCGCCAGCTTCTTCTTCCAGTCCTCCGGGGTGAGGATGGGGCCGCCGAGCACCAGTTCCAGCCGCTCGCGGATGGGGTCGGGCAGGTCGCGCATCGCGCCGACGAGCAGGCGGCCTTCGACGGCGGCGAAGGAGGGTGTGTGCGGGTCTACCTTGCCCCAGTTCCAGCCCACCAGCACCGGGTTGAGAGCGTTGAAGCGCAGGGTGAGTTGCAAATGGTTGGCGCTGCGCTGCGCGGTGGGCGGGGCGCCGGCGGGCGCATCGAGCGCCATCTCCAGGCGGACGCGGCCCAGACCCTTGCTCTTGCCCGCGCCGAACCAGAAGCGCCCGGCGACGAGTTCTTGCAGCAGGTAGTAGAGCCGCGTCGCGTTGTCGCCCTTCGCCAGCACGGCCTCTTCCACGTCCAGCGCGAAATCAAACATCGAATGGCGGTAGAGCGTTTCCATCTTGTAGTTGGCGTTGGCCTCGGACGCCCAGCGGTCTTCGTCCAACCGCAGGCCCATGCGCATCTCAAAGAAGTGGTCGCGCGGGTAGCTTTCCTTCTTCAGGGTGCAGTCCACGCGCTTGATGAGGCCGTTGGGCAGCGGGTTGCCATACAGCCGCTCCCAGAGCTGATTGAGCAGGCCGGTGTTGCGCCCATTGCGCGCCGCGCCGATGAAGGCATCCATCAGCGACTCCGCCGTCCCGGCGATCTCGCCTGCCAGCGAGACGAGCCGCTCCCGCCCGTCGCCGTCGCGGGTGAACAACGTCTTGCGGGCATTCCCGCGGTAAATCGGGGTTTCTGCGATTAACGTGCCGCGTAAAAGCATAGGTGTCCTCCTTTTGGGGGGTGTGGGTTGGGGGTTATGGGTTATGGGTTGTGGGGTCAG
>DAOUGD010000320.1:0-6503 GCA_034429475.1 Anaerolineae bacterium | reverse complement strand
CTGCTGTGGGCCGCGCCGCTGCGCATGGGCTTCCCCGACGCGACGTTGAAGAAGATGATGGATAAATCCATTCCGCTGATTCACCCGTACTTTGTGGTGGATCACGGCGAAGCGCACCACCGCCCGCGCTATGACCGCTATCCGCGTATCGGGCTGCTGACGCAGAAAGAGGCCGACACCGACGCCGAAGACCTGCGCATCGTGGGCGACATCTTCAGTCGCACCGCGCTGAATATGAAGAGCCGCCTGGAGTTTGCCTTCACGACGGAGCAGTCGGTGGACGCAGTCGCCCGCGCCATCGTGGACGGGACGGCGGACGGCGTGCCCTTCGAGCGCGCCCTGCCGCCGCTGCCCGGCGCGCGCATCAGCCCACCCGCACAACTCACGCTGTTCAACGGCTCGCCGCGCGGCGCGAAGGGCAACACGCCGATCATGCTGGAAAAGGTCGGGCAGGGGTTTTCGGCTGCCGGCGGGACCATCGCCGAGACGCTGCATCTGGTGCGGCAGAACAGCCTGGCGGACTACCGGGACGCCTTTGCCGCCGCCGAAGCCGCGCTGGTGGGTTTCCCGCTCTACACGGACGCGATGCCGGGCATCGTCAAGACGTTCATCGAGGCGTTGGCGCCGCTGCGCGGGCGGAGCGGCAATCCGGCGTTGGGCTTCGTGATGCAGTCGGGCTTCCCTGAATCCACACATCTGCGCCACGTCGAGCGGTATCTGGCGAAACTCGCGGCCCGGCTCGGCAGCCCGTATCTCGGCGCGCTCATCAAGGGCGGCGGCGAGGGCATCCGTCTAATGCCGGACACCATGAACCGCAAGCTCTTCGACCAACTGATCGCGCTCGGTCAAAGCCTAAAGGAAACCGGCCAATTCGCGCCGGACGCCGTGCAAAAGCTGGCGAAGCCGGAGCGTTACCCGGCGTATCTGATCCCGGTGTTCAAACTGCTGGTCAAGACACCGTTCCTGGCGACGTATTGGGACAATCAACTGAAGGAAAACGGCGTCTACGAGCAGCGATTTGCGCAGCCGTTCAAGGCATGAGGTTGTTGAGAGTCGCGAGGAAACCCAATGAAAATAAAGCAAGCTATCCCTTATCTTTTCTGGCCACTCGGCGTTCTGAGCCTCCTTCTTGCCGCGTGTCAGGGGGCAAGCAAAGTCAGCGTGCCGCCGGGGGCGCAGCCGGGCGATCTGACTTTGAAGCCCTGCACTTACAAGAAGCGCGCCGCGGAGTGTGGCGCGCTGGTCGTCCCGGAGCGCCGGGATACGCCGGGCGCGCGATTGATCGCTCTGCCGGTTGTCCGGGTGCGCGCGACCGGCGCGTCGCCGGCCGAGCCGATTTTCTGGCTCGCGGGCGGGCCGGGGTCAAGCAATATGATTTTCACGCCGCCGGAGTATCTCCTGGCCCAGCACGACGTAGTCCTGGTGGGCTACCGGGGCGTAGACGGGACTTCAGTGCTCGCCTGCCCCGAAGTTAACCGGGTGCTGCGCGGGGTAGACGGCGACGCACTGAGCGCGGCCTCGCTCGCCCGCGTGGCGCAAGCGATGCAGACCTGCGCGGCGCGTCTGGAAAGCGCCGGCGTTGACCTGGACGGCTATACCATGGTGGACGTCGTTGAAGATATGGAGGCCGCGCGCGTCGCGTTGGGGTATGAACGCATCCATCTGCTCAGCGAGAGTTACGGGACGCGCTTGGCGCAGCTTTACGCGCACCTCCATCCCGACCGCCTGCGGCGGTCGGCCATGATCGGCGTCAACCCGCCGGGGCGCTTCGTCTGGGAGCCGGAGATGATTGACGCACAGCTCGCCCACTATGCCGCGCTCTGCGCCCAGGACGCCGCGTGCCATACCCGCACCGCCGATCTGGCCGAAACGCTGCGGGACGTCATCCATGCGATGCCGCGCCGTTGGCTGGCCTTCTCCATCGATCCCGGCAAGGTGCGCCAGATGACGAATGTGATGCTGTATCACCGCGACACGGCCGCGATGGTCTTCGACACGTATGTCGCCGCCGCCCACGGCGATCCGAGCGGGCTGGCGCTGATGTCGCTGATGTACGACGCGATGATGCCCGGTATGTTGACCTGGGGCGACTTGCTGTGCAAAGGCGTCGCGGACTACGATCCGACGCGCGATTACGCCGCCGAACTGGATCCGCCGGATGCCATTCTGGGGTCGCCGATGGGGAAGCTGATTTGGGCCAGCGCCGCCCAAGGTTGGCCCATGAAGCTGCTGCCGGATGGGCTGAACGAGGTCCACCCCACCGAGGTCGAGACGCTGCTGATCAGCGGGAGCGTGGATTTCTCGACGCCGGCGGAGTACGCCAGGGACGAGTTGCTGCCGTTCCTGAAAAACGGCAAGCAGGTCATCATCGCGGAAGCGGGGCACACGGGGGATTTCTGGAAAGTTCAACCTGAGGCGGGCGAGCGGCTGCTGACCAGTTTCTACAACACGGGGATAGCCGACGATTCGCTGTATACCTACACGCCGATGAACTTCAAGGTGGATATCGGGTTCCCTGCCATCTTCAAAATCACACTGCTCGCCATCACCGCGCTGTTGGGGGCGATCACGGTCGGGACGGGATTGCTGATTCGGCGACGGCGCAGCAAACAAAGAGGTGTGAGAGGTAGCTGAATCCGATGTTTGGCGATATAAGTCTTCCAATCAAATCCGGCGCGTTGATTCCACTGCTGATTATGCTTCCCAACGTGGTGTGGATGCTGGTGCCCAAAGCGGATGCAGGCGCGCCTCCGGCTGAACCGTTGTTGCTGACGATCCTGGAGAACGTCGGTCGCTTGGCGACGTTGATCTTGCCGTTTTTCTTCTCGCTGGATTTGCACAAACGCTTCTCGCTGCCGGTGATGATCGGCATGGGGCTGGCGCTGACCGTTTACTACGCCTGCTGGCTCCGGTATTTCGCGGGCGGGAGAGCCGCCGCCCTGCTCGGCGCGTCTTTCCTGGGGATTCCTGTACCGATGGCGGCGGCGCCCATCGCGTTTTTGATCCTGTCATCCTATTTGATGGGGTCCTGGTGGATGTTTGGCGCTTCCATTTTGTTTGGCGTCGCCCACATCTGGATTTCGGCGTTGACGCTTTGAGAGAAGAAGGGTGCCGTTTGCGAATTGCGAATGAGGGGGATGACTTGAACATTCTGGCATTGATGAGCAGTGGTAGAAAAAAGGGAAATACGGCCCGGATTGTGCAGTTGATTGAGGAGCACATGCGGACGCTGGCGGCGCAGCAGCATACGCCGCTAGACTTCGAGACATTGTATCTGGCGGAGATGGACCTCCGCCCGTGCCGGGGGTGCCGAACGTGCTTTGATCGTGGAGAGGACAAATGCCCCTTGAAGGATGATATTCCGGTCATCAAAGCCAAAATGGATGCGACCGAAGGCGTTATCTTTGCCACGCCAGTTTACGTGGATGACGTCAGCGGCCTGATGAAAATATTGCTCGACCGGCTGGCCTACCTGTGCCACCGCCCGGCGATGGGCGGCAAGTGCGCCTATCCGCTTGCCACAGTCGGCGGCAGTTCCCCCAGCCATACCTTGCGCACGCTGAATGCGGCGCTGCTCACCTGGGGCTATCATCTGGTGGGACAGACGGGGCTTAAAATGGGCGCGTTGGCCTCGGCTGACGAACTGCCGCGTTATCAACCGGCGGCGGACAAGGCGGCCGAGAAGCTATTTAACGCCATTGCCCAACAGAAAGCCCAGAACCCCGCGTTTGTCTCCCTGCTCGCCTTCAAGGTGCAGCAGTTGGCCTGGCAGCGTGAGCCGTCGGGATCGTATGATCGTACCTGGTGGCAGGCGCAGGGTTGGCTGGAGCCGACCTGTACGTTCTATTTCCCGCCGCGCGCCAGTCGTGTAAAGGTGGTCCTGGCGCGGCTGGCCGGCGCGGCGGCGGCGCGAGTGTTGACGTAAAAATGCTCTCGATCCGTTTCACGCCCCGGCGACTGGTGACGCGCCTGGACAAGCACTGGATGGCGCGCGCGGGATAGTCCCCATTGAATTGTCTGCTGCGTCGAATAAAACGCACGTATGCCGCGTTATATAGATGGTGCAAACAACGTATCAAACCGCCATCCAGGAAAAGTGCCTTTGGTATGAAACAGTTCAGTCAAGAATCCGCGCCGGACAGTCTGCCGATCACACGCTCTCTCACGCTCGTTTACGGACTGTCTCTCGCCGTCGCCCTCTTGATGACCGGCGCGTCCGTCGCCGGCCTCCTCGCGCCGGACGCGCTCTATCCGACCGCCGCGTTGCGGCAATCCTCCGTGCCCAACGATGCCGTGAACCTTCTCCTCGGCCTGCCCATCCTCCTGGTCGCCATGGCGTTGGCGCGGCGCAGCCAGTGGTTGGGGCTGCTCTTCTGGCCGGGCGCGTTGCTCTACGTGCTCTACAACACCCTCGTGTACGTCTTCGCCATGCCGCTCGGTTGGATGACGGCGATCTACGCCGCCCTGGCCCTCCTCAGCGCGATCACGCCGGTTGTCCTTATAGCGCGGGTGGATCGGGATGCCGTGCGCCAACAATTCGCCGGCACCGTCCCCGCGCGCGTTCCGGGCGGCGCGCTGGTGGGCTTCGGCGCGTTGTTTTTGTTGATCCTCGTCTTGCTCTTGCGCCCTCTCTTGACATCGGCGCCCTTTGTCCTGGCCGACGTGATCGTGATTGCGGGCATGACCTTGATTTGTGTTGTGCCCTTCGCATTGTTCACACGCGGCGTGCTCTCGCAGCAGGGGTAACACTGATGCAAATGGAAACCACTCACACTACAGTTTAAAGGAGCAATGATTCCATGCCAACTCCAACAGCAGATAATTTGGCGTCTAGCGCCAAGCTTTCGCGCCGGCGCTTTCTACAAATCGGCTGCCTTTCGACGGCGGCGGTGGGAATGGCCCTTTGCGGTATCACAGCGGCAGCACCCGACCCGGCCCCCGTTGTCCTTTCACCGGTTACTTTTGGAGACAAGACGATGAACGAACGTGTTTTGATTGCTTATGCCACCTACGCCGGTTCCACCCAAGAGGTCGCCGTTGACATCGGCAAAACGCTGGGCGCGCGCGGTTTTGCGGTGGACGTGGTCCCGGTACTGGACAAACCGGCGGTGAATGATTACCAGTTCGTGCTCATCGGCAGCGCGATCCACGGGAGCAAATGGCTGGCCGAAGCTCTGGAGTTTGTCGAAACCAACCAGGAGGCGCTCAAGCGCGCGCCGGTGGCGCTCTTCAGCCTGGGTTTGTCCGGCCTGGCCAGGGACGAAGCACAATTGGCGTCCGCGCGCGACACCGTCTATGGCCCGGTGCGCGCCTTTGTCACGCCTGTAGCCGAAGTCCTCTTCGCCGGCAAAGTTGACCGGCGCGGCGTCGCCCTGGGCCTTCCCGGTTGGCTCGCGCGCTGCTTCCCCACGCTGGACTTCCGCAACTGGGACAAAATCCGCAGTTGGGCGCAGACGCTCGCTATTTCAGAGGAACTGTGAATTGCCGCGCGTATCGTCGGTGCGCGCGAGCAGATTGCAGGGGCGGTGTATAATGACTTCTGTAGGAATTGGACAACCAACCTTATCGAGCGGCGGAAACCTACCGACGGGTGTTGCAGCTTGCCGGCGAGTCCCCACAGCGGCACTGGTTCAGTTGACCGGTAACCGGGTAGCGACCAATTCAAGTCCTATTCATATTGAAACTTATCCATATCATTCAAACAAAGGAGAAAAAAATGAATACAAGCACCACCCCTGTAAAAAAGATCGAGATGGACAACCCACCACCTTCTTTCTGGGCAATTCTGTATCGGACTATTATTTCTCATACGGTCACTTATTTCGTTATCGGCGTTGTCGCTTCTATTCTTTTTGGGTATGCAACTCGAATGATCCGACCAGATGTAGCCCCAATCATTCGAAAAATGACGGATCCGATACTGATGGCCAGTCCTCTATTCCAGCCATTGAGGGCTGCATTGTTGGCAATTGTGTTTTACCTGTTAAGAGATGTTTTATTCAGTAATCGAAAAGGCTGGCTGATCATGTGGTGTATGCTGGTCGTTATTGGGATTCTTACGCCATTTTCAGCGAGCTGGGGAGGAATTGAGGGAATGATTTTCTTCAATTTACCCTTATGGGATCATATCGCCGGTTGGCCGGAGGTGTTTTCACAGACATTATTATTCTCAGTCATTCTCACGTACTGGGTAGATCACCCCAAGAGCAAACGTCTCCATGTCATTTTGTTGGTGTGTTTTATTTTGACAATATTGTTGCCGATAATTAATTTATTATTGAAAATCTAGCTCTCAGAGAAAACTAAATTGGCACGTTTGACGCCTGGCTCACGCGATATGAAGCCTGGGTAAAACCTGTCAGGTCTGAAAATTTGGTATTGTCCCTCATTTTCCTTGATGAGGAAGTGAAATAGTGTGCCATTTGTCGTATCCTTAAGAGCATCACAAATGCTACACAAGGATGCGAAAATGGATTGGAACACGCTCTATTGTCCCAACAAAG
>DAOUGD010000319.1:0-3392 GCA_034429475.1 Anaerolineae bacterium | reverse complement strand
GGAAATGGATGTAGGGGACGCTGACGCCGGGCAGGGGTTCGGCGGTGAGGAGGGCCGCGCTTTCCAGGGCGGCGCGGGCCGCGCGCCAGGCGGGTTCGTCCATCCCGGTGACTTGCGGTAAACCGCCGCTGCCACAAATAACTGCTTCCAATGCTCCCCCCTCAAACACCGCCAAATCGGGCAAAGCGGCGCGGGTGGCGTCGTCCAGGCGGCGCAGGGAAAAGTCGAGGCTCACGAGCAGGCTCTCGTTGCGCTGCTCGCCCTTGCCGCTGCGGAATTCGGCCAGCAGGGCGCCAAACTCGTCGCAGAGTTGGGCGG
This sequence comes from Anaerolineae bacterium, assembly GCA_034429475.1. Lineage (GTDB taxonomy): Bacteria > Chloroflexota > Anaerolineae > B4-G1 > SLSP01 > JAKQHY01. The sequence goes on along the minus strand of DAOUGD010000319.1, from coordinate 3,074 downwards.
GGGTGTGGTCGCGCAGGTGGGGCAGCACCAGTTCCAGGCTCAGGGGGTGGCCGTGCAGGGCGGCCAGCAGGCGCTGCAAGCCTTCGCGCTCGATTTGGGCGCGGTCAATGCCGTGGTTTTCCAGGATTTCGGCGGCCAGCGCCAGCGCGTCGGGCGCGCTCAGGCCGGTCAGCTCGTGGTGGGCGGTCAGTTTGCCGGGGGCCAGGGCCGCGTCGCCAAAGGTCACGTCGCGGGTGGTGATCAGGACGCGCGCGCCCGCCTTCGCCCAGGCTTTGGCGGCGTCCAGCACGCGGCGCAGGTCCTCCGCGCTCAAGAGGGCGTGTTCGCCCAACGCACTCTCGAAGTTGTCGAAGATGATGAGGGCGGGGAACATCGCTGCGCCGTCGCCCTGGCGCAGGGCCGCGCTCACCCGCGCCACGGGGTCGCCGGCGGCTTGCCCCACGTTGAAGTTCTCCTCCACCAGGGCGCGGCCCACCTCCGCCAGGGCGTACTCTGCGCTCTGGCAGTGCTCGAAGGAGACGAAGACCGCGCTCCGCACGAAGCCGGTGCGCGTGAGCCAGCGGGCGGCCTCCGCGCTCAACGCCGTCTTCCCCACCCCGCCCCAGCCGTGCAGCACCACGATCCCGTGATCGCGGAAGCGGCGCTCGATGGCGAGCAGTTCGCGGGCGCGGCCGATGAAGCCGTGGGTGGGGTCGGAGGGCAAGCCGTAAAGGATGGGTTGTGGGTTGTGGGTTGGGGGTTGGGGGGGTGGGGGTGCTGAGTGCTGGGTGCTGAGTGCTGAGGACTCGGCTTCTTCTGCGAGCATGGTGAAGGGGAGGCCGAGGGTTTTGAGGGCGAGGGCGTCGAGTTCGCGGAGGATGGCGGCGCGGTCGGAGCGGCGGGTTTCGGTGTCGCCGTCGCGGCGGGTGAAGGTCAGGTTTTCGTCCAGGCGGTGTTGGAGGCCAAGCGCGTCCATGTACAGCGGGTGATCTGACGTCAGTTGAGAGAGGAGGCGGCGCATGGCGGTTTCGAGGGGGGCGAAGGGGGAAGGAAGGTTTTGGGTTGTGGGTTGTGGGATGTGGGGGGCAGCAGGGGCCGGCAGGGCATTGGATGCGAAGGGGGCGGCGTCGGCTTGCTGTTGGTAGAGGACGGGGAGGAACCAGTCGTGGAGTTCCAGGAAGCCTTCGCGGCCCATGGATTGGAGGGAGAGGCGGCGGGCGTCCTGCACCAGGGCGCGGCGGGCCTCGTCAGTGGCCTGGCCCACGGTGCAGCCGTCCATCAGGGCGCGGTAGAACGCCTTCACAAACATCCCGGCGGTGACAACGAGGACGCTGTGGCTCATCGAGAGCACGCCGCCGATGCCCGCCTCGATCATCCGCGTCGCAACGCTGGAGAAGGGGTTGCTCTGGTCGCCCTGCGCGGACTGGCAGGCTTCCAGGATCATCAGGGGAACGCCGCACTCTTGCAGGAGCGACCCCAGCCGGTCCGCATCCACCAGGTCGAGCGAAGCGTCGTCGTGCTCGAAGGCGAGCTGGCCCAGGCCGGTCTGCCGGTGGTAGACGCCGTGCCCGTCAAAGTGGACGATGTGGTAGGGGCGGCCCGCGCGCTCGGCCCGGCGCAGCGTGTCGTCCAGCGTTTTCAACGTCGGCGGGCGGAGGAAGTCCACGACGACCTGCCCCGTCTCGATCAGCGGCGTGAGCGCGTCCAGCATCCCCCGCGCGGTGGAGCGCGGGTCAATGAAGCCGGCCTCCTCCGGCCGGCTGACGGCCATCAGCACGCGGAGGGGCAGGTCGAAGGTGCGCACTTCGGGCGCGTGCTCCAGATTCACGCGGCGGCTGATGGAGATGGGCGTGCGCTTCATCGCCAACGGGCCGCTGCTCTCGGCAAGCAGCTCCCAGGGGAGGCGCTGCACGCGCGGGGCCTGCGCCTCGACGATCACGCGGCGCTGCGCGGCCTCGCGGTTGAGGAAGGCCTCGTAGATGCGGGCCGGCTCGCGCCGGTCGAAGAGGGCGTTGAAGAGCGCGCGGCCCCAATCGTTCAGGTTGGCTTCGACTTTGTGGGCGCGGTCGCGATCAATGTCGGTGGGCCACTTCCAATAGTCTTCCAGGTACCAGCGGATTTCGCCGGTGACTTTGGCGTCGTCGAGGGGGTTGACGAACTGGCCGCCATCCCACGCGCCGCCCGTCTGCGGGCAGCGCACGCTGAAACCCACCAGCGCGTCGTCGGGCGCGTCCGGCGCGATGGGTTGAAAGGCAAGGACAAGTTCAAGGGTGGTGCTTTCGGACATGGGTTACCTCCGGGAAATGAGCGTTGAAAGTTGAAAGTTGAACGTCAAGTTGGGTCAGGGTGTGTTGAGGACGGCCAGGAGCGCGGCGCGCAGGGCGTCTTCGTCGGTGGTCTCAACCTTAAAGCTGCGCCCGTCGGCCAGGCGGAGGGTCGCGGTGTGCATCTGCGGACTGCGGGCGCGGAGGCCCTTGAGCCAGGCGAGGAGCACGTCCACGCCCTGGAGCGCGTCGGCGAAGAACGAGACGAAGAAGGCCGCGGCGGCGAGATCGAGACTTTCGGCAGCGTCGTTGACGCTGGCGTAGGGCGCCAAATCGGCGCGCAGACGGGCCAGGTCCGCCCCGGCGGGACGGGTATCCAGTTCCAGACGAAAGGTTGCCATAGAAACCTCCGGGATAGGCGGCAGGGTGAGTACACTTTTAAGTATAGTCAGAAACCCGTTTGGCGCAACAAACGCTGGATAAATACGGGGGCGGCACTGTTTTACATTGCCTGCGGCGATTCGTAGTAACCACTTCAGTGGTCTTTTGACGACTAATGAAAATTAACAAAATAATCCGGTAATTGAGCACACCGGGGAAAACCGGCTGAAGCCGGGGTATACACGTACACACCGGGCTTCAGCCGGTAAAAAGTCGAAATATCCATTACCGAGTTAATTTTTTAAAGTTCATAAGTCGTTACTACGCGCCTAAATTCTCATCTACTGTACGGGCGGGCATCCCAGGGCTATCGCATTTCGAAAAGTATCGCCCGTCAGACTGCCTGTTTTGCCGCTAAAGCGGCGTTTTAAGGGGGGATTTTTGTGGCGG
>DAOUGD010000318.1:0-65182 GCA_034429475.1 Anaerolineae bacterium | reverse complement strand
CGTAGCCCGCCCACGAAAAAATACCCTTTAAACCGCGCCTTTAGGCGCAAATCGTAGGCTAAGACGAATTTTCGGATAGTTTCTTAGTTTCTACAAGGAGGGTATACAATGAACGCTCGTGTTATGTTTAATGAAGACTCCACGCAACCTCTTGCTCCTGGACTGAAACTTGGACTAAGCTTGATTTTCAGCTTGACGCTCTTGGCGCTGCTGTTTTGGGGACTCAATCAGGCTGCGCCGGTGCGGGTGACGCAGGCCGGCGCGCTCTCCCGACAGCCGCTCGCGCCCGCGCCGGGGGCGCCGCAGCCGGTCCCCAACACCCATGCCGCTGCGCCTACCGCCATCCTCTCCCTGGCCTTCGACGAACCGCTTGACGCCGCCACCGTCACCAGCCGCACCTTCGCGGTCTACGGGAGCCAGAGTCCCCTCTTCAATGGGGTTTACAGCCTCCAAAACCTGTCGCGCACCGTCGTCTTTAATCCGGCGCGCGAATTTTTCCCCGGCGAGTTGATCCATGCCAGCGTGACGACGGCCACGCAGAACATCACCGGCGAACGGGCCATCTCCGCCACCGTGTGGCAGTTCCGCGCGGCGGTGGACGCGGGGTTTGGCTTTTTTGTGGAGTCCACGGTACCCATTTCGCCGACCGACGGATACGACATTGACCTGGGCGATCTCGATAACGACGGCGACCTGGACGCGCTGTTGGTCAACAATAGCGGCGATAACCTGATATTGCGCAATCTTGGCGGCACTCTTGGCGTGCATCAGAATCTTTTCACCAACGCCGGGTGGAGCAACTCCGGCGTGTTGGGCGACGTAGACGGCGACGGCAACCTGGATGCGCTGATCTCCACCCAACTCGGCGTCGAGGTGTGGACGAACACCGGGGATGGTACCTTGACGACCACCCAGCAGTTGGGCAGCGATTACAGTTACGCCCTCGACCTGGGCGACCTGGACGGCGACGGCGACCTGGATGCCCTGTTCGGTGTAGGCTTCATGCCAGGGGAAAACCAGGTCTGGCTCAACCAGGGGGGACTCCAAAACGGGGTCATGGGGACGTTTACCAATTCGTTGCAGACACTTGGTTCAGATGGATCTGGAGCAATAACCCTGGGCGACCTGGATAACGACGGCGACCTGGATGTTTTCCTGGCTTACCAAAGTGGCCTCGCTAATGAGGTCTGGCTCAATAACGGTCAGGGGAGCTTCATCTCTACCACGCAAGCGTTCAGCGACATGGAGGATAGCCTTGATGCCGCGTTGGGCGACCTGGACGGCGACGGCGACCTGGATATTTTTGTAGCTAACAGTTACACCGGCAACACGGTATGGTTTAACCAGGGCAATGCCAGCAGTGTTTTCGTTGACAGCGGGCAAAGTCTGGGTTCTACCGATAACTACGGCCACGGCGTGGCGTTGGGCGATCTGGACGGCGACGGCGACCTGGATGCCTTTTTGGCTGACGCCGGCAGCGCCGACAGTCAGGAAGTGGTTTACCTCAACGATGGCGCCGGCATTTTTACTGTCGGCGGCTATCTCGGTTTGGGCACCACCAGCTACGCGGTCGCTCTTGGCGACCTTAACGGCGATGGCGCGCTCGACGCCCTGGTGGCCAATTATATGGGAATACCCCAGGTCTGGTTGAACACCGAACCATTCTGTTTCGCGCAACTGGCGAGTAACAGCGCCATCACTTACACCAGCGTCAACGCCGATGCGATCCAGCAGGCGGTGGACGCTGCGCCGGTTAACGACATCGTGAAAATCGCCGGGACGTGCGCGGGCGTCACCCCCCGCGATGGGTTGATGCAAACCGTCTACATCAGCAAAGATTTGACGCTGCAAGGCGGCTACATGCCCGGCGCGTGGACGACGCCCGATCCGGCGCTCTACCCCACCCTCGACGCGCAAGGCGCGGGGCGCGTCATCCTCATCATCGGCACTGTGTCGGTGACGTTGAAGCAGTTGGACATCACCGGCGGCGACGCTACCGGCCTGGGCGGCGGCCCCTCCCTTTACGGTTACGATGGCGTGGGCGGCGGCGTCTACGTCGTCAGCGCCACGACGACGCTCCGTGGCAATCGCATCCACCACAACATGGCCGGGCGCAACGACTACGGCGGCGGCGGCGGCGTTTACCTTTACGACAGTCTGGCGACGTTGGAACATAACCAGATTTACTGGAACACCGCCGGTATAAGTGACACTGGGGCCAGCTTGAGTGGGGAGGGCGGTGGCGTGGCGATCAACCTCGGTGCGGCGACTCTGACCGGCAACGTCATCGAAGACAACGACGCCAGCACGTCTGGGTGGGGAATTGGCGGCGGCCTGTACATGGAGGCGTGTGCGCCAACCCTGACCGATAACCTGATCCAGAGAAACAGCGCCAGCACGGCGATCACCGGGGCGGGCGGCGGCATCTTTGTGGGCATCTACAGCGATCCGTATCTAGTCAACACGGTGTTGCGCGACAATCAGAGCGGATTTACCCTCGAAAATTCCCAGGGCGCGGCGGTGGCCGTCGAGGGCGCCATGGCGCACCTGGTGCATACCACGTTCATGAATAACACCGGCGGCGACGGCGCCGGACTGTCGGCGTTCGCCGGCAGCACCGTCTGGCTCACCAACACCATCATGGCCGAGCACACCACTGCCGTCAGCGTCGAGGTCGGCAGTGCGGCAACCCTGGCGCAGGTGTTGTGGTTCAACAACACCACGACTTATTATACCGGCGCCGGCGCGCTGGATGTGACAGGGGAGATCTCTGGCGACCCCCATTTTATTGCGACCGACCATCACCTGGATACCGGCAGCCTGGCGATAGATGCCGGTATCCAGGCGGGCGTGCCTGCCGATATAGACGGCGAGGCGCGCCCCAACGGCATCGCCCCCGACCTGGGGGCCGACGAGTATATTGCGCGCTGCTACGCGCAGCTTGCCAGCTCGCCGGGGATTACGCACAGTAGCTACAGTGGATTGGCTTTGCAAGTGGCGCTGGATAATGCGATGGTGGATGACGAAGTCAAAGTGGCCGGGATGTGCGCCGGCGCTGTCTACCGTACCGGCGGCGGATTCCAAACTGCCTACATCAGCCGCCCTTTGACGCTGCGCGGCGGTTATACGCTCACGGATTGGAGTGTTTCCGACCCCATCAGCCATCCGACGGTGCTGGACGCGCAGCGGGAAGGGCGCGTCATTAACGTGGTGGATACCCCGGCGACGGTGGAAAATTTGACGCTGCGTGGCGGGAGCATCACCGGGCACGGCGGCGGGATTCGCGCCAACGTGGGGATCACGTTGGTCAACGTTCACGTCTTGGACAGCGAGGCCCTGGACGGCAGCAATGGCGGCGGCGTGTGGGTGTTGGGCGACGCCGTGATGCGCGATGTGACCTTGCAGGGAAACTTCAGCTATGGCGACGGCGGCGGCCTATACGTCAGCGGTACGCTGGCGATCACGAATTGCCAAATCCTTGGCAATGAGGTGGATATGGCGAGCGGCGGTGGGCTGGCGGTGCGAGGCACACTGGTGATGAGCGGTTGTGAGATTTCCGACAATACGGCCGCCAATGGCGGAGGACTATATTTTACGGGCGGCAGCGGGGTGATGACGGCCACGCATATTATGTCGAACACCGCTACCTTGCACGGCGGCGGCGTTTACAACGGGGCGTCTCTGATGGGGCATGCCGGTCAGATTTACGCCAATGAGTCCCCCTACGGCGGCGGCCTTTACAATGCCAGCAGCGCTTCTGTTCTAAATTTGTACGACACGACCGTTCGGGAAAACACGGCGCTGTATCGGGGCGGCGGCATCGGCACCAACGCGGGCCACCTCACTCTGCAAAACGTCTCTGTGCTAAACAATACCGCATTGGGTGATAGCGAGGGTAATGGCGGCGGCGGCATTGACAACAGCGGCATCCTTACCGTGAGTGACAGCCTCATTGCCGGTAACGACAGTCATCTGGATGGCGGCGGCATTTACGACATGAACGCCTTCGGCTATAACGATATCACCCTCATCCGCAGCACCCTCCGCGACAACGCCGCGGCCCGGTATGGCGGCGGCGTGTATGCGCTCCAGGCGCTCACCGTCAACGACACGCGCTTTATCAACAACCAGGCATTTAGCGGCGGGGGCGTTTACGCGCAGGGCAATGGCTATCCCGGCCGCTTCGTCAACAACATTTTCAGCCGCAACTATGCCGGCAACGACGGCTCGGCGCTCTACCTGTTTGAATCCGATCCTGCCAGCCGCGCCGACCTCATTCACCTGACCATTGCCGACCCGGCGGCGCGGGCCAACTCGGCGCTCTACATTCCGACCGGCACCGTCTACATCACCAATACTATTTTTGCCGATCATACGACTGATATTCTGGCCCTCAACGGTACGTCGGTGTATGAGGACTACAACCTGTTCGACAATGGACCACATTTTACTGGCATTGTCAATGAAGGGGGGCACAGCTTCACTGGGACCCTGGCTTTTGAGAACCCTGGCCTGGATAACTACCGCCTGCTCCCCGGCTCCGACGCGATTGACGCGGGCGTGGACGCGGGCATCTCCGCCGACATTGAGGGTCTGCCGCGTCCGAGCGCGCTGGCTCCTGACACCGGCGCGCACGAGCGACAGTTTGCCGTTAGCGTAACTGTATTCGACGACGACAGTTTCCTGAATGGCAACTGCACGCTGCGCGAGGCCATCATCGCGGCCAACACCGATGCGCCTATGGACGCATGCCCGGCCGGCAATGGCGCGGATACGATTGTGTTGGCGGCGGGCGTTTACTCATTGAGTGTGAGTGGGACTAATGAAGACGCCGGCTGGAGCGGCGACCTGGATGTGACCGACACACTCACGCTTACAGGCGTGGGGTCGGCCTTGACGTTCATTGATGCGCAGGGGATTGATCGTGTTTTCGAGCTATGGAATGGGTCTATCGTCATCTCCGGCGTCACGGTGATGGGCGGCAACGTCACTGGCGCCGGCGGCGGCCTACAAATCGGCAGCGCCGCCGAGGGGGAATTGCGCAACGTCCGCGTCTATAACAACACCGCTTCCACCGGCTACGACGGCGGCGGCCTCTTCAGCCAGGGTGTGGTGACTGTGACCGGCAGCCAGGTCTACTCCAATAGCGCGCAGAACGGCGGCGGGATCGCGGTGGGCGGCGGGACGGTGTGGCTGGATACCACGGAGATTTACCGTAACCGCGTGAACGATGATGGCGGCGGTCTCTTCAACGCTGCGGGCGGCTTCTTCACAGTCGCGCACAGCGCCGTCTACAGCAACACCGCGACGTATGGCGGCGGCGTCTATAACGCGGGTATCGCCGCCATCAACGACACCGCCATTTCCCACAATTCTGGGGCTATGGGCGGCGGCGGCGTGTACAATGGGGGCGGCGAGATCACGTTGACCCGCAGCGACCTCATCAGCAATACCGCGTTTGGCGGTGGCGGATTGCAAAATGTGGGAACGGCCATCCTGGTGGACTTGATGGTGTATGACAACTACGCCAGCGTAGGCGCCGGCGGCGGCATCCTCAACAGCAGTTTCAGCACGGTCACACTCACCGGTGTGACTTTTAGCACGAATCGCGCCGGCGACGGCGGCGGCCTCTTCAACGATGAAGGCGGAGTGCTCTCGTTGACCGACACGGCATTCTACGACAACCTCGCCGAGAGTGAGAGCGGCGGCGGCGCTCTCTATCACTACGGCCCAACCTCTCTGGCGCCTGCCGGCTACCTGACCGTCAGCCACAATGGCGCGGCGTGGGGCGGCGGGATTTACCTCTTCACCGGCAGCCTGACGTTGGACGACGGCTTGATTTACAGCAACACGGCGGCCAATGATGGCGGCGGTATCTTTGCCGAGCACGGGCAGGTATTGATGACCGGCGGCGAAGTCCGCGAGAATGTCGCCACGATGGGCGGTGGCGGCGTCATCATTAACCAGCCCACTGCCGCGTTCACGCTCACGGATGGCGCGCTGGTCGGCAATCGCGCCGAGAATGGCGGCGGATTGCACGCCAATGCGGGCGCGGCGCACCTGCTGGGTGGCGTTGTCCGTGATAATGTGGCCGATAATTACGGCGGTGGGGTGTTGGTCAACGCCCAGGCGACGTTCGGCGGCGGGTATATTATCAGCAACACTGCAACTTACGGCAGCGGCGTCTACGTGGGCGGCGCCGCGACCTTTACGCAGACCGGCGGCGCTATCGGTTCCAATACGGCCAGCGACAGCGGCGGCGGTATCTATGCAGAGGGCGGTTACACACTCCTGGATGGCGGAACGGTGGCTTTGAATACGGCCACCTACGGCGGCGGCCTGTACGTGGATTACGGCCATGTGACGCTGCGCAACACGGCTGCCATCCGCACCAACACAGCGGCGAACAACGGCGGCGGTGTTTACGTCGCTGGCGGCAGTTTCCTCCTCGCCGGCGGGCAGGTCTCGAACAACACGGCGGCGCAAGGGGGCGGCGGCATTTACACGCAACTCGGCTCGGTTGTGATGAGCGGCGGCGAAATTAATGCCAATACCGCCGATCGCGGCGGCGGCGTGTACGCCGACATCAGCGGCGCTTCCTGGGAGCAGTCGGGCGGCAACGTGAGCAACAACATCGCCAATTCCCAGGGCGGCGGCGTGTACCTCTACTGGGCGTCCGGCGAAATGAGCGGCGGGATGGTCTCGGCCAATCAGGCGACGAACGGCGGCGGCGTGTACGTCGGCGCTTATAACGTGTTCACCCAGACCGGCGGTCTGATTGCTGGTAACACAGCCACGCAGGATGGCGGCGGCGTCTACCTCTCCGGCGGGCATTATGTCCTGGCCGCCGGGGAGGTCTCGGACAACGCGGCGGCGCAGGGTGGCGGCGTGTACGCCGAGTTGGACTCCGCTTTCTGGCAGCAGTGGGGTGGCAACGTGACCGGCAATTCTGCCACGGCGCAGGGCGGTGGGTTGTATTTCAATGAAGCCTACGGCAAAGTAACCGGTGGGGCAATTTCGGCCAATACCGCCGGCGCTGGCGGCGGCGTGTATGTCGGCAGTAGCAGCAGTATGTTCACCCAGACCGGCGGGATGCTCGCCTACAACGTCTCCGACAATGAGGGCGGCGGTCTCTACGTCAACCTTGGCAAGGCGCATCTCGAAAATAATCTGGTGTATGCCAACACCGCGGCGCGTGGCGCCGGCGCTTACAACAACGGCAACTTTACGTTGATCAATGTGACCATCAGTGGCAACACGGCCGCGCAAAGTGGCGGCGGGATGTACAATATCGCTGCCACCGGCGCGGTTAAGGCCACGAATGTCACCTTTGCCTACAATCAAGCGCCGATGGGGGGCGGTGTTTATGACCTCAATAGACGTTTTGCCGTCAACAACGTCATCCTCGCCCACAACCGCGGCGGCAACTGCAATGGCCCTATCGCTTCGGAAGAGTACAACCTGAGCAGCGACGACTCGTGCGGTTTGAACGCGACGGGCGACGTCACGAATATCGATCCCATGCTCGGCCTGCTGCAAGATAACGGCGGGGGGACGTGGACGCACGCGCTGCTTCAGGGCAGCCCGGCCATTAACCATGGCGCCTGTACCTATGCCCCGACTGTTGACCAACGCGGGCTGCCACGACCGGATGCGGGGAGTGGGCGTTGCGACATGGGCGCGTTTGAGGAGCAAATCTTCATCAACCAGCCACCGGTGGCCGACGCAGGATTGGATCGCGCCGTGACCGCCGGCGCCACCGGCGTCTTGCTCGACGGCAGCGCCAGCTACGATCCTGATCGGTACACCCCTCTGACGTATCAGTGGCAACAGACCGGCGGAGCATCTGTAACCCTCAACGGGGCAAACACCGCCCAGGCAACTTTCAATGCGCCTAGCACACCCGGCGTGTTGACTTTCACCCTTACCGTGCGGGATGCCTACGCTCTAGTCTCCATACCGGACGTGGCGCTCGTCAGCGTGGGTGGTGTCCCTGTCGCCGGATTGCAGGCGACCAACAGCAGTCCCGCCGCGCTTGGAGCGCCCACCTGGTTTACGGCCAGCGTCACGGCAGGTACGAATGTCCTTTACGAGTGGGATTTCGGCGACGGCACAGAGGATAGCGGGGCGACGATCAGCCACACGTACTCCGATGCGGGCGTTTATGTGGCGACGGCCACCGCTTTCAACGTCAACAGCAGCCTCAGCGTTAACTTGCCGGTGACGATCGTCAACAATGCGCGCGGCAATGCGCAGCCGATCAGCAGTAACACGGTGTTGACCAGCGCGCTGATCAGCATCAACGACACCGACTGGTATCGGGTTGAAGTCCCCACGCCGGACTCCACGCTGACGGTTACACTGGTCAGCACTCAGGCCGACTATGACATCTTGTTGTTTGCGCCGGAAGTGAACGAAGAGACCGGGCAGTTGCGCGATCTGGGCCGCCTGAGCAACCTGGGGCGGTTGAGCAACCTGGGGCGGTTGAGCAACCTGGGCACTCTGGTGGGCCTCTCGATGTCGGCGGCGCCAGCGGATGAAGAGATTGTCTACAATGTGCATGAATTGGCAGGGCCGTACTATATCGCAGTGTTAGGACGCTCCCCGGATCAGATCGGGATACCCTATACATTGACGGTGCAGACTACCTTGCCGCCGGCTATCGAATATCCGCCGGCCACCGCCATTACTTTAACCTTCACCCCCCCCATCACCGACGCAACCGTCCACACCCTCATTCTCAGTTACGCCGACCGGCTTGGCCGTTTTTACTCTGCTGACTCGGTGGCGTCTCTGGACGCGCAACTGGAGACGCTTGCCGCGCACCCGCAGGTCAATGGTGTGCGGGTTGACCTGGCCGATTACCCCGAAATCGTCGCTGCCTACGCGCTCTGGGACGTTCATCCCGACAATCCCCATTTCGCCAACTACGTCGCCCAACACCTCAAACTGCTCCTCTACGAGTTGGCGCCGGCCTATCCCAACCTGGAATACCTGGTGCTGGTCGGCGACGACCGGGTCATCCCCCAACGCCGCATCCGCGACGACGCGCTGGTTTCCAACGAACGCACCTATCTGGACGCGGACTTTGCCCCCAACATCGCCAGCGCGCTTGAAAAGCGCTACTTCCTCAGCGACGACTATTACGCCGGCCTGACCCCCTTCCCCTGGCGCGGGCGCGAGTTGTATCTCCCGCAGATCGCCGTGGGGCGGTTGGTGGAGACGCCGGAGGATATGGCGGCGGCGATCGCGGCCTTCCTGGCCCAGCCGGTGTTGTCGCCGAACAGCGCGCTCGTGACCGGGTACGATTTCTTGATGGATCAGGCTGAGGCGATTACCACTAGCTTGACGGCGCAGGGCGTCGGCGCCCTGAATCTGTTGGTCAGTGAGACCTGGACGGCGGACGACTTGCGCGCGCAGTTGATCTCGGTGACGGAGAGCAGCGATTTGAACGTGCTCAACGCGCACTTCACCCACTACGTCGCCATTCCCCCCGTCACCCCTGTGTCAGCCACTATGTGGTTGGATGTGTACGTCTTCGCCAACGAGATCACCGCGACCACCGATTACAGCGGCACGCTCAGCGTCTCGGTGGGCTGCCATTCCGGGTTGAACGTCCCCGATGAGAACGCGCCGGACGCCTGGGTCGGCGTGGATTGGGCGCAGGCGTTGGTGCGGCGCGGCGGGGTGTGGATCGGCAACACCGGTTACGGCTACGGCGACTCGGATTTGATCGCTTACTCGGAACGGGTGGTGGTCAACTTTGTGGAAGAGTTGGGCATGTGGACGGATGGCGAGATGCCGACGGCGGGGCGCGCGCTGGTGCGGGCCAAGCAACGTTATTACAACAATGCGGCCGGCGGCGCCTTCAGCAACTATGACGAAAAGATATTGGCGGAACTCACCCTCTACGGCCTGCCAATGCTGGGCGTGAGTATGCCGGTGACGCAGGCCGGACAGAGTCGGACGGCAACCTCCAACGCGCTGCAAGGGGCGGCCCTAGCACCCGGCGCGGTACTCACCACGGCGCACCACCTGACCTTCAACTATACCCCGCACACGCGCGATGGGTTGGGTATGTATTACACCGTCAACGGTGAGGGGGATGCCCTCGTGCGCGGCGGCTATCCCATCGAACCGCGCGCCGGCGTCGAAGTGTATCAGGAAGGGATGCTGGCACACGGCGCGCTGCTGGTGGGCGGCGCGTTCAACGACACCGCCAGTTTTGACCCGGTGATCTCCCGCATCATCACCGAAGAGACTTATCTGGACGTAGAGCCAGATTTCCCGACCCCCTCCTGGGAGCCGGCGCAGATGAGTGCGATCAACCGCTTCCTGTCCATCGAAGGGACCGCTTACGAACGGTTGATCGTCATTCCGGCGCAATTCCGCGCCACGCCGGGGACGTTACCCACCACCGGCATTCACCGGCGCTACACGACCTTGAACTTCGAGGTGTACCACGCCTCCTTTGACACGCTCGATTTCCTTGCCCCGAATATCTGGGCGGTGCGGGCCATCAGCAACAGCGTGGGGCTGCGCTTCGAGGTGTGGGGCGACGATCGGGCCGAAAGCGCTGACCAGATGTCGGGGGTGTCGCGCGTGATTGTCCTGTACCGGCTGGGAGCTGAAACCACCTGGCGCAAGGCGGAGTTGACCTACACGGAGCCGACTGCCGACAGCATAGGCATGGCCGTCGGGACGGTCGCGCCGCTCACCGGCGAGACCATCGAATACTTCGCGCAGGCAGTGGATGGCGCGGGCAACGTGGCGCTGGCGCTCGATCACGGCAATCCCTTCACCGAGGTCGAAATCGGGGCCGAGCCGCCGCCCTCCGGTGTCACTGGGTATTTGCCGTTGGTGATGCGGGGAGAATAACGGCATTCTTCAGCAAAAAAGGCCGGGAGCGTCAAGCTCCCGGCCTTTGATTGCGCCCCTTCGCGCTATCCAAACGGCGTCGCCCGCTTGCACAATTGCAACGGGATGCCCCACGGATCGCGCAACATCACCAGCCGCGTGCCGTCGGACAGGAAGGCGTCCGAGACTTCTGTAGCGCCGGCGGCCAGCAGGCGCATTTTCACCGCCTCCACTTCTTCCACAGCGAAGGCGCAGTGATAGACCAGCGGGTCCTGCGCCGCGTAGTCGGGGATGGGCGCGGCGGGATTGGCGTAAAGCTCCATAATCACCCGCCCCGTCGCATCCGCCAGGAAATGTGTGAAGGGCGCAGTGGTCTGTGCGCGCACTGTCCGCATCCCACAATGCTCCCCATACCAGGCGGCCATCGCCACCGGCTCCGGCACATTCAACGCAAAATGTTCAAATTTCATCAGTGACCCCCTTTGAAAATAGTCCAAAATTTCACGTGCCAAACTTCAAAAATAGGCGGTGTCAGCCCCGATAGAGCCACACCCGCAGCATCGAGAACATGCGCTCCGACTCCACCGGTTTGGGCAGGTAATCGTTGGCGCCGGCGGCGATGCACTTTTCCCGGTCGCCCACCATCGCCTTGGCGGTCAGGGCAATGATCGGCAGATCGCGGAATTGGGGCCGCTGGCGGATGCGCTGGATGGTTTCGTAGCCGTCCATCTCCGGCATCATGATATCCATCAGAATGAGGTGGTAGTCCTTCTGTTCCAGCATCTCCAACGCCTTGGCCCCGCTGCGGGCAATAGCGACGCGCAGCCCTTTGTCGGATAGCAATTTGGACAGGGCAAAGGCGTTGCGTGCGTCGTCGTCTACCAGCAGGATGTTTTTCTGGGCAAAGATCGCTTCGCGATTGTGCAGGCGTTTGATGGTCTGCTGTTTGTCCTCCGGCATCTTGGCGACCACACGGTGCAGGAACAGCGCTGTTTCATCCAGCAGGCGTTCCGGCGATTTGACGCCTTTGACGATGACGTGAGGCGGACGCGCATGTTCGTCGGTGTATTTCAACAATTCGAGGTTTTCCTCTTCGGTGAGGGTGCGCCCGGTGTAGATGATGACCGGGCAGTGGGACAGATTTTCGTCGTTGCGCACGGTGTTGAGCAGTTCAAAGCCGCTCATATCGGGCAGATTGAGGTCGAGGATCATACAGTCGAAGGGCTGGTTGCGCAGCGCCGCCAGGGCCGCCTGCCCGCCGCCCGCTTCGATGATGCGGATGTCGGCGCCGGCCAGCAGTTTGTGGACGCTGTGGCGTAAGTTGGCGTCGTCTTCGACGATGAGCAGCGATTTGATGGCGTCGGTGGTGAAATGCGCCAGTTGGGCAAAGGCCGTTTCGAGCGACTCAGGGCTGACCGGCTTGGTCAGGAAGCCCAACGCGCCGCGCTGGTAGGCGGCGTAATCCTCGTCGTTCACCGACATAATGTGCACCGGAATGTGCCGGGTGCTGGAATCGTCTTTGAGGGCGCTCAAGACTTCCCACCCGTTCATGACCGGCAGATTCAAGTCCAGGATGATAGCGTCGGGGCGATAGGTTTCCGCCATCAGCAGGCCGCTCTTGCCATCGCCGGCCAGCAGGCATTTGAAGCCTTTTTTGTGGGCGAAGTCGCGCACGATTTTAGCGAAGTGGGCGTCATCCTCAATGATCAGCACTTTTCGATCGCCGGTTTGGAGCGTCTCCCGATCATCGGGAAGGTTCGGCGCCGGCGCCAACTCTGGCGTGGGTGAAGGTTCAACCGGTCGAGACGCCGGCTGAATAGACTGCGGCGCCGGCTGAGCGGCCGGTGGGGGCGTGACCGACGCTGCCGTCGGCTCTCCCTGGCTCTCCTGCGTCGCCGCGCCTTGGCTCCGGGTCTTGCCCCCTCCCTCTGTGCGGCGCTCCGGCAGATACAGCGTGAAGGTGCTGCCCTGGCCAGGCGTGCTTGTCAACGTGATTGTCCCGCCCATGCGCACGGCCATTTCACGGGAGATCGCCAGCCCCAGGCCGGTGCCGCCATACTTACGACTGGTGCTACCGTCAGCCTGCTGGAAGGCGCCGAAGAGGCGTTTTTGCTGTTCCGGCGTGATGCCGATGCCGGTATCGGTGACGCGAAAGGCGATCAGTGACGTGTTGTCCAGATCGCCCGGCGCATCCGCCGGGGTGGGGCGGCCGATGTCCAATGTCACCTGGCCCTTTTCGGTGAATTTGAAGGCATTGGCGAGCAGGTTCTTGAGGATTTGCTCCACGCGCTGTTGATCGGCCTCAATCTCGTCCGGCAAAGTGTCCGCCACGGTGATTTCAAACCCCACGGCTTTCTGTTCGGCCACGTGGTTGAATTGGGTCTGGAGGGTGCGTACCACGGAGGTCAGCAACACTGGCGCGTAACGGAATTCCATCTTGCCGGCCTCTACTTTCGAGAGATCCAGGATGTCGTTAATGAGGTTGAGCAGGTCGGTGCCGCTTTTGTGGATGATGGTAGCTGACTCCACCTGATCGGGGGTCAGATTGCCCTCCGTGTTGTCGGACAACATGCGCGCGAGGATGAGCAGGCTGTTGAGCGGCGTCCGCAGTTCGTGGGACATATTGGCAAGGAATTCGGATTTGTACTGGCTGGCCCGCGCCAGTTCTTCCGACCGCTGTTGCAGCGCATCCTGGGCCAGCAGCAGGTCGCGGTTTTGTTGATCGAGGGTTAGCTGTTGTTCGCGCAGCGCGGCGGTAATCTCTTCCAGGGCGGTGGCTTTTTCTTTGAGTTCCTCGTTGGCCGCTTCTAACACTTCCTGTTGCTCGCGCAGCCGGGACTCAGAAACCCGCAGGCTTTCGGTCTGCGTCTCCAATTCTTCGTTGGTGGCGCGCAGTTCTTCTTGCTGCACCTGTAGTTCGATGGTCTGTTCCTGCGTGCGCGCCAGCAGACGGTTAATCTCTGCGCGCGCCCGCGCCGTGTTAAAGGCGATGCTGATGTTTTCAATCGCGGCGCGCAGAAATTCCAGTTTAGTCTCGCTCAACGCCGCCAGCGCGCCCAACTCCAGCACGCCGACAGGCTCCTGATTGTAGAGCAGCGGCAGGACAATCGCGTTCTTGGGGGTTAGTTGAAGCAGTCCCGATGTGACAGTGCGCCCGCCGTTCGGCAGGTCAGTGAAGGTGCGGGGCTTTTTGGAGTGGAGCACCTGGCCTAAGACGCCTTCGTTGGCGGGGATTTCGCCGGGGGAGGTGCGGCGCGAGTACGTGTAACCACCGGCCAGTCGCAATACGTCATCCTCCTTCAGGTACAGCACGCCGGTCAACAGGTCAAGATATTCACACAGGGCGGTCACGACGTTGTCCGCCAGGGTCGTCACCTCCTGCTCCCCGCGCATTCGCTCATTGATCAGCGCCTGCCCGCGCGTGTGCCACATCTGCGCTTCCAGCGCGGTGGTGCTGGCTTGCAATCGCTGGTGAGCCTGTTCGGCAGCTTCACGGGCGGTGTTGGCTGCTTGCAAGGCCGCCTCGGCGCGTTCTTTTTCGGCCTGGGCCGCCTGCCGCGCCTTTTCGGCGGCGGTGTTGGCGGTCACCAACTCGGCGGCGCGCTGCTCCAGGGCCGCTTCGGCTTCCTGCCGCGCCTGAATGACCAGCGCGCCGTGGAGCGCCGTGCTGAGCGCCCCCCGCATAACGTCGTATACTGCCGCGTTATCTGGGCCGACTTCAAACACGATAAACCCAATCTGTTCGTGGTGAAAGTACAGGGCGTGCACCAGGCCGTTGTAAGGGTGTTCCTGCGGCAGTTCCAGCTTGGTGAGCCACTGCGCCAGCGGGAATGTTTCGGCATGGTCGGGGCAATTAATTTGGTTTTGCCCTTCGCTGTCTTTTTGGGTGCTCAATGCCAGGCGTCCACTGGCTTCGGGGTGAGCCGGATCGGTGTACAACACCACGTGACAGCCGGGGATGTTGAGGGCGGGCAGCCCGTTTCCCAGCCCTTCGAGGACGCTGGCGACGTCCAGGTTGGTGATGAGGTAGGTGTTGAGGTAGCGCAATTGCGTGGTTTGCTGCTGCTGCGCCAGTTCCCATTGGGCCTGCGCGCGCAGGGTCGCCTCCGCAATGCTAATCTGCGCCTGCTGCCATAGGTCTTCGACCTGCGTCAGGAGCGCCGCGTCACACTGCACCCGCGTCTGACGCCGCAGTGCGGAAATGACCGTGTGCCATTTTTGCAGCGCGTTGCCGTTGACGGCGGTGGGCCGGAGCGCGTCTTCGAGCGCGCCCAGGAATGGGGCCGCCTGGCCCTGCTGTAACGCGGCTTCCAGCCCGTCCACCAGGCGCGGCACAGCCGCCGCGTAAACTTCGCCGAGCTGCGCCGCCATCGAAGGCTGCACCAACGCGACGATCTGCGCGCGCGTGGCCGACGACAGGCCATCCTCCGTCGGGGCGGCCGCGTGCGCCGGGGACGGCAGCGGGCCGATTGCCGCGTCGCGCACTCGTGGGGAAAGGCAGCCGCAGGATTGGCGGATCTTCAATTCTAAGGGCAGGGTGGTGATGGCCGGCGGCTCCTCGCCCCGCAGTTGCGCCAGCACTGTTTCTACAGCGCGCTGCCCCAGCAGCGCCACTGGCTGGCGGGCGGCGGTGATCGGCGGCGTCGTCATGCGGCCCAGCCGGTCGCCGGAGCCGGTCACCGCCACGTCGTTGGGCACCTGGATGCCGCGTGCCTGCAACGCTTCCAGGGCGTAATAGCCCGCCGTGTCGTCCAGCGTCACCAGCGCCTCGAAATCCACACCGGGACGCAGTCCGCGCTCGTCCAGCAGGGTGTGGATGGCTGCGGGAATGGTATTGGTGGAAGCAAAAGGCGCCGCGACCACCAGGTCGGGATTAAAGGGAATGTGGTATTCGGCCAGGGTGTCCACGTAAGCCTGATAGCGCGCGTTGGTGTCGGCTTTGCCTTCCGGGCGGCGGAGGCAGGCGATGCGCCGGTAGCCGTGATCCACAATGAGATGCACCATCACTTCGCGCAACCCCTGGTAGCTGTCGGTCATCAAGCTGGGGATGCCGTCCAGGGCCGTGGCGATGCTGACGACGGGCGCGGGCGCGTACTGGGCGCAGAACGCCTGCGCCGCCGCCACGGAGTGGAAGGTGGCGCCGGTGGCGATAATCCAGCCAGCGACGGCGTCAGTATGGGTCAGCGTGTAGAGCACGTTTTCCGGCGTGGGCTGCCCTTCCACCACCAGCCCGCCGACAAACGTGAGCAGGTTAACCTCGTGTTCCCGCGCAGCTTGCCCCGCGCCCTGCCAGATCAACTCCTGGTAACTGTCGCCCAGGCTGTTGATACACAGTCCAATGGTGGGCCGATTAGTGGTCATAAGGCTCCTTCGCCTGGTGCGGCAATGCCAGAGGGGGGAGGCGCTGAGGGCAGACCTTCCCCGTGGGCCTGGACACGGCTTTCTAGCTCCGTGTTTAACTGAACCACGCGCGCGTAGAGGTCGGCGTTGTGGATGGCGATGGCGATTTGATCCGCAAGGGCCTGTAAGACGTTGGCGTCCTGGACGTCGAATGTCGCACGCACATCGCTTTGAATATCCAACGCGCCTAAAACGAGGTTGTTTCCCACGTGAAGCGGCAACGTCAGTTCGGCGCGGGTGCGGGGCAGTTCCCGCAAGGAGATGTAGCGAGGATTGTTGGCGGTATCGTTGACGCGGTAGACCTCTCCGGTGCGGCAGACCGAGCCAATGACGCCGTTGGCATATTTCGGCATCAGGTTGAAGCCCTTGGGCAGCGTGTGTCCGGCAGCTTTGCCGGCGCCGGCGTGCAGGGTAAGATTGTTTCTGCCTTCATCCCACAGCCAGATGCCCACAAAGTAATAGTCGAAGCGTTTCTGGATAAGGGTCACGACTTCTTCTAACAGCACATCCCGATCCAGGATGGAACTGATCTGCCGGCTTACCTGGGTGCTGGTTTCCAACTGCCGGGTGTATTTGGTGAGCGTGGCGTTGGTGGCATTGAGCTGGGCGACCGTTGTTTCCAGTTGTTGTCGCTGCCTGCACAGGTCAAGGAAGATTTTGACTTTGCTGATCAGAATTTCGGGTACGAAGGGTTTGCTCAAGAAATCCACGGCGCCGGCGTCATAGCCACGCCGGTGGTGATATTCGTCGGAAAAAATTGCGCTGACAAAGATCACCGGCAGGTGCGCCGTGTTCTGGTTGCTACGCAGCAGTTCGACCAATTCGTAACCATCCATTTCCGGCATTTGCACATCCACGATTGCCAGACAAAACTCGTGATCCAGGATGAGTTCCAGGGCCTTTGCCCCGGAAGCGGCGGCAACGACGGTGACGGCTAACGGTTGCAATACTTTTTCCAAAGTATAGAGATTTTCCGGTTTGTCATCCACAATCAGGACTTTGGGGGTAGCCATAGATAATTCCTCACTGTACACAATGAATGATTGACTGTTTCAGACACGATACAGCCAGACGCGCAGCATCGAGAAGATACGTTCCGGATCCACGGGTTTGGGCAAATAGTCGTTGGCGCCGGCGGCGATACACTTCTCGCGGTCGCCCTTCATGGCTTTGGCGGTGAGCGCCAGAATGGGCAGCTCCCGGAACTGCGGCTGCTGGCGGATGCGCTGGATGGTTTCGTAGCCGTCCATGTCCGGCATCATAATGTCCATCAACACCAAATGATACTCCGTCTCGACTAACATTTCTAGCGCCTTTTGTCCACTGTTGGCAATCGTGACCTTTATCCCCTTGTCTGACAATAATTTGGAGAGCGCGAAGGCATTGCGGGCGTCGTCGTCTACCAGGAGGATACGCTTGTTGGCAAAGACGGTCTCGCGGTTGTGCAGGCGTTTGATGGTCTGCTGTTTGTCTTCCGGCATTCTGGCGACGACGCGGTGCAAAAACAGCGCCGTTTCGTCCAGCAGGCGCTCCGGCGACTTGGCGCCTTTGACAACGACGTGCGGCGTGCGGGCGTGCGCATCGGTGTACCGCAACAGCTCGGCGTTCTCTTCTTCAGTCAACGCTTGCCCGGTGTAAATGATGACGGGACAGCGGGAAAGGGAGGTGTCTTCGCGCAGGTGGTTGAGCAACTCGAAGCCGGTCATATCGGGCAGGTTGAGGTCGAGGATCATGCAATCGTAAGGTTGGGCGTGGAGTTCGGTCAACGCGGCCTGACCGGTGCCGGCTTCGGTGATGTGGACATCGGCGCCGGCCAGCAACTTGGTGACGCTGTGGCGCAGGTTGGCATCGTCCTCGACCACCAGCAACGACTTGATGCCTTCCGGGGTGAAGTGGGCTAATTGGGCAAACGCCGTTTCGAGGGCTTCGGGGCTGACGGGTTTGGTGAGGAAGCCCAGCGCGCCGTGTTGATAGGCGGTATAATCCTCGTCATCCACCGACATGATGTGCACAGGGATATGGCGGGTAGCGGGGTCGCCCTTGAGGGCATCCAACACTTCCCAGCCGGTCATGAGCGGCAGATTCAGGTCCAGGATGATGGCGGCGGGGAGGTAGGTGGCGGCGAGGCTCAACCCACTCTTGCCATCGCCGGCGACCAGGCACTTGAAGCCTTTCTGATGCGCGAAGTTGCGCACGATCTTGGCAAAGCTGGCGTCGTCTTCAATGATGAGTACAGCTCGCTCACCGGATTGTAATGTCTCCCGGTCGTCAGGTATGGTCACTGCCGGCGGCGCCTGCACACTGGGCGGCGCGACGACCGTTGCCTTCCCCTGTCCCGCTGCACCCCCGCGCCCCTGCGCCTCTGAGTCCTCTTTCCCCTTCGCCCGCTCGCCCGCTCGCCCGCTCGCTTCCTCCATCGTCAGCGGCAGATATAACGTAAACACGCTCCCCCGTCCGTACGCGCTTTCCAGGAGGATCGTCCCGCCCAGGCGGGTCGCCAGCTCGCGGGAGATCGCCAGGCCCAGGCCGGTGCCGCCGTACTTGCGGCTGGTGCTGCCGTCGGCCTGCTGGAAGGCCACGAACATCCGCTGCTGCTGCTCCGGCGTCATGCCGATGCCGGTGTCTGTCACGCGGAAGGCGATGGTTTGGGCGGTGGGCAGATTGTTGGCGGCCGGCGCCGCCGCCGGGCGGAGGATGTCCAGGGTGACGCGGCCCTGCTCGGTGAACTTGAAGGCGTTGGCGAGCAGGTTCTTGAGGATTTGCTCCACCCGCTGCTGGTCGGTGGCGATGGCGGCAGGGAGAGATTCGTCCACCGTGACGGTGAACGGCAGGGCTTTCTGGGCGGCGATCGGTTCAAACTGGATCTGGAGATTGCGCACCACGTCGCGCAAGGCGACGGGGGTGATGTGAAATTCCATCCGGCCCGCTTCCACTTTGGACAGGTCCAGAATCTCGTTGATCAGGTTGAGCAGGTCCGCGCCGCTCTTGTGGATGATACCGGCCGACTCGACCTGCTCTTCTGTCAGGTTGCCGTCACTGTTGTCCGCCAGCATCCGCGCGAGAATGAGCAGCGAGTTGAGCGGCGTGCGCAGTTCGTGGGACATATTGGCGAGGAATTCAGATTTGTACTTGCTGGCCTGCGCCAGTTCCGCGGCCCTGCGTTCCAACTCGGTCTGCGCGGCGCGCAACTCTTGGTTCTGGTGGTCGAGAACCGCCTGTTTCTCCTGTAGGGCGACGGTCTTCTCCTCCAGTTCGGCGTTGGCCGCTTCGAGGGCCGTCTGCTGCTCGCGCAGGCGCGTTTCGGAAGCGCGCAGGCTCTCCGTCTGCGCTTCGAGTTCCTCGTTGGTGGCGCGCAACTCCTCTTGCTGCGCGCCCAACTCGGCGGCCTGCTCGCGCGTCTGGAGCAACAGGGCGTTGATCCGTGTCCGCGCCTGGGCTGTGAGGAAGGCGATGGTGATGTTTTCTATGGCTTGATTCAGGAATTCCATCTGGGCGGGAGTGAAGTCTTCGAAGACGCCCAGCTCCAAAACCCCCACCACGTCACTCTCGTAAAGCAGGGGCATCAGCACGATGTTCTGTAACGCTGCCTGCGTCAGCCCGGTTTGAAGCACCCGCTGGTTGCCGGAGAAATTCTTCCGCAGGATCGGCTTCTTGGAGACGGCGGCCTGGCCGAGCAGCCCTTCGCCCACGGCGATTTCCGCCGCAATACCGATGGGGTGGGCATAGCTGCCGACCAGGGTCAGCACCCGGTCGTTCTTGATGTACAAGGCGCCGCTATCGGCGGGCAGGTATTCGCACAATTGTTGCACCACGTTGGTCGCCAGCGCCGGGATATCCTGTTCGCCGCGCATCCGCTCGTTGAGTTGGGCCTGGCCGGTGCTCTGCCACATCTGCGAGGCCAGAGTGCGGTTGACTGTTTCGGCCTTCTCCTTCTCGGCTTCGGCCTCCTGGCGCGAGAGTTCGGCGCGCGCCTGAGCGACCTCAGCCTTCTGGCGGGCCTTTTCGGCTTCGTCTTTGGCGCTTTCGGCCATCTGGCGTGCCCTGACCAGATCGGTGACGTCGCGGGAGATGCCGAACGTGCCGATGATCTGGCCCCTCTCGTCGCGCAGGGGCATCTTGGTGGTGACGGCCCAGTGGTCAATGCCGTCGGGTTCTTCGGCGCTGAAGAGCGGCTGCCCGGTGCGGAGGATTTCTTGCTCTTGCTGGTATTTCTCTTGCGCCTGCTCGGGAGGGAAGAAATCGAAGTCGCTTTTGCCGAGCAGGTCGCTGGCGTCGTGCAGCCCCAGTTTCTCTACCAGGGCCTTGTTGACCTGGGTGAAACGATTCTGGGTGTCTTTGAAGTAGATGCGGTCGGGCACGCTCTCCATGAACGTGTCGAGAATGTATTGCTGCCGCGCCAGCGCATCCGAGCGTTCCTGGATACGTTGAACTAACAGGACCGTTTGTAAAGCGCTGCTGATTTCGCTGCGCAGGGTTTCATAAACATTCCCCTGGCGCGGGCCTATTTCGAACAGGACAAAGCCCAGTTGTTCCTGGTGGAAATACAGCGCCTCAACGATGGTGCAATGCGGACGCTCCGGCAGAATGCCGGGAGGCGCCAGTTGTTGCGAGGGAAACACCCGCTGCTCGTCGCCCGTGATGGCTTGCTCGAGCTTTTCGTTGTAGGCCAGCAGCAGGCGTGAGGTGGTCGCCGGCAGGTTCGGATTTTCGTAGATTGAAAGTGTGCAGGCGGGGATTCCTAAACGCGGCAGCCGACGGGCCAGGGTATCCATCACTTCTTGAATGTCGAAGGCGACGATCAAGGCTTCCTGGAGTTCATTCAGCCCCCGCATTTGCTGCTCCAAAAGGGTCATCTGTTGTTTCTGGCTTTGTTGCGCCATTTCGCTGACCATCACCTGAGCCGGGAGCCACAAGTCTTCCGCCAACAAGAGCTGATCGGTGGCCAATCGCGGCAGCAGAGCGCGGCGCATGGCCGAGAGGACGTTGCCCCAGGCGGGCAGGGGGTGGCCGATTCTGCTGACCTGCCGGAGAATCTCATCCAGCGTGGCGAGGAAATCGGTCTGCTTGCCGATGTTCAAGTCTTTCAAGAAGGCATCGAGGAGTTCACTCAGCCAGGCCTGTTCGTCCGGCAGCACGTCTCTTCCCAAAGGCTCCTGCATGACCGAAAGAATCCCCTCCCGTTGTGGCTCCGACAGAGTACAACGATCCTGTCCTGCGGGGAAGACCAATCCCGTGATAGCCTGAGCGACCGCCGGGCTGACGCAGCCACACGACCGGCGTACGACCAGCCTGGTGGGAAGCAGGACTTGGTGTTCGTCTTCTCCGGCAAGCAAGTCCAACACCAAATTGACCGCGCGTTGCCCCATTTCGTAGATGGGTTGACGTACGGTCGTGAGGGGCGGCTGCGCGTAACGGGCGCTTTCGATGTCATCAAAACCCACCACGGCCATATCGTAAGGGACGCGCAGTTGGCGGGCCTTGAGGGCGTTCAAGACGCCATAGGCCATCCAGTCGTTGGCGACGACGATGGCCTGACAGTCGGCATGCTGGACATCCAGCAAGGTGGAAATCGCCGCCTCGCCGGAGGCTACCATGAAGGTGCCGGTCGCCACCAGGGCAGGGTCGAACGGCAGGCCGTGGGCGCTGAGGGCATCCTGGTAAGCCTTGAAGCGCACATCGGCCTCGACATGGCCGTGGGGGCCGCGGACGAAGGCGATGCGCTGGTAGCCATGCGCTTCAATCAGGTGGGTGACTGCGGCGTACATACCGGCGTAGTTGTCCACCAGGATCGCCGGGTAGTCGCCCATCTCCAGCCCAAGGCTGACCGTGGGCAGGGGGGCGTAACGGTCGAATAATTGGGTTTTCAGTTCTTGCTGACCGGAGAAGGTGCCCAGAAAGTTGGACATCACCAGCAGCCCGTCTACGTTGTGGGAGCTTACCAGTTCATAAAGCACGTTGCTTGGGGCGAGATCAATATTGGGGCCTTGTAGAACCCAGCCTTGAAAACACAGCAAATTCACTCCGGCCTTTTGAACGGCGTCCACCGTTCCCCAGAGCAGTTGTGTAATAAAGTCGGAGCTCAGTTCACTGCACAGTAAGCCGATGGTAGGACGCCGGCCGGTGGGCTGTTTGGATGGAACACTTTGGGTTAACATGAAATTTCCTCCTGGAGAGCGTAATCGCTCATCTCCGATTCAGCTATTCTAACTGAGCGATTGACCCGGTGATTGTTTGACCGGCAGCACGACATGGAATTGACTGCCAGGGCAAGCGGCTTCGTCGTAGCCGGGGCTCTCCACCCAGATGCGCCCGCCGTGCGCTTCAACGAGGCCCTTGGCAATCGCCAGTCCCAGGCCCGGCCCGCCGCCCTTGAATTTGATCTTGCCGGTGGAATGTGATGCCGAGTCGCCAGTGGTGTAAAACTTGGTGAAGATCAGCTCCTGTGCTTCGGGAGCAATCCCAATGCCGGTATCGCTGATGATGATTTCGACGTGACCTTCGTCCGCGGAGGCTTTGGGGAGCGCCAGGTACTGCCCGGTGACGGCGATGCAGCCGCCATCGGGCGTATACTTGATGGCATTGGTGAGCAAATGGTCAAACAATTTAGAGAGAGCCTCATAGTCAGCTTCGATGTCCGGCAGTGTGGCCGGGAAGTCCAGCCTGATGGTGAGTGACCGCTCGGTCAGCGCCGGCGCAAAACTCTGCTTGAACGCCCCTATCAGCAGCGGCAACGAGATCGGCCGGAAAGTCAATTTCCAGGTGCGGTTGTCCAGCCGGATCAGATCGAGCATACTGTTGATGATCTCGTGCATCCGCAGCGCGCCGGTCACAATGCCGTTGACGCGGGTGGCATACATCTCGTTTTCGCGGAACTGAGGGTCGCGCAGGAGGATCTGGCCGTACCCTTGAATCAGGGTCAGCGGTGTGCGCAGTTCGTGCGAGACCACCTGGATGAAATCTGTCTTTTTGCGGTCCAGCAGTTCCAGTTGCTCATAGGCTTTTTGCAGG
Organism: Anaerolineae bacterium; assembly: GCA_034429475.1. Lineage (GTDB taxonomy): Bacteria > Chloroflexota > Anaerolineae > B4-G1 > SLSP01 > JAKQHY01. The sequence goes on along the minus strand of DAOUGD010000318.1, from coordinate 41,917 downwards.
CTGGCGGTACGTTCATTGACCTTGTCCTCCAATTCCGCATTGAAGCGCACGATTTCCTCATACAGCCGGGCATTTTCCAGGGCGATGGCGGCTTGGCCGGCAAACGTGGCCGCCAGCGTGGTCTCCTCCGGCGTGAAGGCGGCGGCCGGCTCGCGCGTCAATGAGATCATCCCGATCACCCGGTTCTTGGCAATCAGTGGAACGCCCAACCATGAGCGGTTGATCGGCAGCCAGTCCACCTGCTGCCAGTGGGCATTTTGGGAGACGTCGTCCAGAATCAACGGGCGATGGCTGGTCGCCATTTGGTCAAACACGTCGCCTGGCTGAATTGGTATACGCAGCCGCTCCACTCGTTGGTCGGGCGGGAAGCCGCGTTGTGCGATGGGGCAGACAACCGCCCGCCCGTCGGCGTCTTCTTCGCGGAGCATCACCGCACCGCGCATGTAAGGCACGACCTGCGCCAGCCACTCCAGGATCAAGTTCGGAACTTCGTGCATCGCCAGGCTGCCGGAGAGGATGCGCCCGGTTTCCTCCAGCGTTTCGGCCAGCGTACGTCGCTGTTTTTCGGCATGGTAGAGTTGCGCGTTGCGCAGCGCGATGCTGATCTGGTCGGCCAGCGTTTGCAGCGCGGTGACGTCGGCGGCGTCGAAGACGCCGGACTGTTCGCTCTGGATGTCCAGCACGCCGCTGAATACCCCGGTGGGGCGGTGTTCTAGGCCAAAATCTAATGGCAGCGCCAGCTCGGCGCGGGTTTTGGGCAACTGGGGATGGGCATAGTAATGGGGATCGTGGTGGACGTCGTTGCTCAGGTAATACTCGTGGGTGCGACACACATAGGCAATGATGCTGGGGTCGGCTTCCAGCGGGAGCGTCTGTCCGGGGAATTGCGCCGTATCCGGGATATTGGCCGCCAGCGATTGCAATACCAGATGGGTGCGGGCCTCATTAAGGAGCCAGATGCCCACACAGTAGTAACCAAATTTGCCCTGGATCAGGCGGACGAGGCCGGCTAACAATTCATCCCGGTTAAGGATGGAGACAATCTGTTGACCGACCGCGTTGGCAATATCCACTTGCGCCGCGCGTTTGGAAAGGGCGGCGTTGGTCGCATGAAGCTGCTGTACCAACGTCTGCAAACTGTGCCGCTGGTTGTACAAATCCAGGAAGATTTTGACTTTGCTGAGCAGGATGTCGGGCGCGAAGGGTTTGCTCAAAAAATCCACCGCGCCCGCTTCGTAGCCGCGCCGGTGGTGATATTCGTCGGAGTAGATCGCGCTGACGAAGATGACCGGCAGCGTGGCCGTCCCCTCGTTGCTGCGGAGCAGTTCCACCAGTTCGTAGCCGTCCATCTCCGGCATCTGCACATCTACAATCGCCAGGCAGAACTCGGTCTTGAGGCTCAACTCCAACGCCTGCGCGCCGGAAGTCGCCTGAAGCACGGTAATATCCAGCTTCTGGAGGAGACGCTCCAGGGCATACAGGTTTTCGGGCTTATCATCTACAATGAGGATGTTGGGTCGAGGCATAAGTTCTTCTCTTCCGACAGACATTCTACCACAATTTTAACCATTTAATAACTTTCTGAAAGATGCATTTTGGCGACAAAACCATTACCTTAACGATACAGCCACACGCGCAGCATGGAGAAAAGCCGTTCGGCCTCCACCGGTTTGGGTAAATAGTCGTTGGCGCCGGCGGCCAGGCATTTCTCCCGATCGCCTTTCATCGCCTTGGCCGTGAGCGCCAGGATGGGCAGATCGCTAAAGTGCGGCTGCTCGCGGATTCTTTGGATGGCCTCGTACCCGTCCATTTCCGGCATCATAATGTCCATCAGGATCAGGTCATATTCACCTTGTTCCAACAACGCCAGAGCCTTGTCGCCGGCGCCGGCGATGGTGGGTTTCAGGCCCTTATCGGCCAACAATTTGGAGAGTGCGTAAGCGTTGCGGGCGTCATCGTCAACCAACAAAATGCGTTTGCCGACTAAGATGGCTTCGTGGTCATGCAGGCGTTTGATCGTTCGTTGGGTTTCTTCCGGCATATTCGCCACGACGCGATGCAGGAACAGCGCCGTCTCATCTAGCAGTCGCTCCGGGGATTTGACGCCCTTGACGATGACGCGCAGGGGCTGCGGCCCGGCCTCGGCGTATTGCACCAGTTGTTGGTTTTCCTCCGGTGTCAACTCTTTGCCGGTGTAGATGATGATGGGGCAGTGACGACCAACTTTAGTGGTGTCCAGGCGGCTCAACAGCTCAAACCCGCTCATGTCCGGTAGATTCAAATCCAGGATGATGCAGTCGAAGGGTTGTTTTTGCAACCATGCCAGCGCGGCCTGCCCCGTGCCGGCTTCGGCGATCTGGACGTCGGCGCCGCCGAGCAGTTTTGTCACACTGTGACGCAGCGTCTCCTCGTCCTCTACCAGCAGTAGCGACTTGATTTTTTTGGCGATGACCTGCTCAATGCGTTGGAATGACACTTCCAGGTCTTCCGTGCTGACCGGCTTGGTCAGGAAGCCAATCGCGCCGTTTTTGTAAAAATCCACGTCCTCATCGGCCACCGACATGATATGCACCGGGATATGGCGGGTGACCGGGTTGTCTTTGAGCGCGATCAGCACTTCCTCTCCGTTCAGGATCGGCAGGTTTATGTCCAGGATAATGGCGTGGGGCGTGTAGGTCTGAGCTAACTGTAATCCCGTCTGCCCGTTTCCGGCTATCAGGCATTTGAAGTGCTTCTTGTGGGCGTAATCGCGCACGATCTTGGCGAAGTTGGCGTCGTCCTCGACGATGAGCAGTATGCGGTCGTCCGGCTGCAGGGCGTCGCGGTCGTCCGCGATGGGGGCTGGCGCCGGTTGGTCCGTGGGCGGGGCGATGGGGGTCAGGGAAGGCGGCGGTACTTCTTTGTTGCGTCGCTCTCCTGCGTCTTTGCGCCGCTTCCCTACCGTTTTCTTCGGTTCCTCCTCGCCCCCGCTCTCCGTCCCTCCCTCCGTCTGTTGCATCGGTAGATACAACGTGAAGGTGCTCCCCTTGCCGTGTTCGCTGACGAGGACGATCTCGCCGCCCAGGTGTGCTCCCAGTTCGCGGGAGATGGTCAACCCCAGGCCGGTGCCGCCGTATTTGCGACTGGTGCTGCCGTCGGCCTGCTGGAACGCCTCAAAGATGATCTGCTGCTGCGCGGGCGTCATGCCGATGCCGGTATCCGTTACGTGGAAAGCGATGGCGCGCTTCGGGGTCAGGGTGCTGTGGGTGAATTGGAAGGTGGGCGCGGGCCGCGCGACGTTCAGGCTCACGCTGCCCCGCTTGGTGAACTTGAAGGCGTTGGAGAGCAGGTTCTTGAGGATTTGTTCCACCCGCTGTTGGTCGGTTTCAATGTGGGAGGGGAGATCGTCGGCCAGGGATAGCTGGAAGGTCAGGCCCTTCGCCTCGGCTACGGGTGCAAATTGGACGCGCATGGCTTCCAACAGCGCCTTCAGGGCCACCGGTTCAAAGTGGAAAGTCATGCGGCCGGCTTCTACTTTGGAAAGGTCAAGGATTTCGTTGATGAGGTTCAACAGGTCAGTGCCGCTGTTGTAGATGACAGTAGCCGATTCGATCTGTTCTGGGGTCAGGTTGTGTTCCTCATTGTTTGCCAGAATTTGTGCCAGGATGAGCAGGGAGTTGAGCGGGGTGCGCAGTTCGTGGGACATATTTGCCAGAAATTCGGACTTATACTTGCTGGCGCGGGCCAATTCCTCGGCCTTGTATTCCAGGCTGCGCTGCGCTTCTTTCAAGTCGCGGTTTTGCTGGTCGAGCTGGATCTGCTTTTGCTGCAATTCGCGGTTAGCGGTTTCCAGTTCAGTCTGTTGTTCACGCAGCCGCGCTTCGGAGACGCGCAGGCTTTCGGTCTGCGACTCCAACTCCTCGTTGGCGACCCGCAGCGCCTCGCCCTGCGCCTGCAATTCCTCCGCCTGCTGCCGCGTCTGCGAGAGCAACTCGTTGATCCGATCGCGCGCCTGGGCCGTGTTGAAGGCGATGGCGATACTCTCCAGGGCGATTTGCAGGAACCGGGTCTGCTCCGCGTTGAACTCGGTGAACGTTCCTAGTTCGACGACACCCACGGCCTGATCTTCGTATAGGAAGGGCATGATCACAATGGCCCTGGGGGGGGCGCTCCCCAACCCGGAGGCAATCGCCCCATAATCGGGCGGGATGTCGGTCAATATCAGCGGCTTGCGGGACTGTACGGCCTGCCCCACTAACCCTTCGCCCACTTTAAAGTGGGGCAGCGGCCCGTCGCGGCGAGGGAGCGCGTACCCGCCGACCGGTCGCAGAATATCATCTTCTCGCACGTACAGCACGCCGGTTTGGAGGTGCAAGTACTCACAGAGTTGTTCGATCACGTTGGCGGCGAGGGGGGCCACAGCCTGCTCACCCCGCATCCGGTTGTTGAGTTGCGTCTGGCCGTTGGTGTGCCAGATTTGCGCTTCCAGCGCCCGGTTGGCCGCTTCGACCTCGCGTTGGGCGATTTCGGCCGTCTTGCGGGCCACCTCGGCGGTTTCCCGCGCGCTCTCGGAGACCCGCTGCGCTTCTTCCGCCGCCCGCCGGGCGACTTCGGCATGTTCTTTTTCCACCTCAGCCTGTCGCAATGCCTGCTCAGTCTTCTCTTTGGCCTGCGCCAGTTCGGCGGCGCGCTGCGTCAGCGCGGCTCCGGCGCGCTCGCGCTCCTCAAGTAGCAGTGCACCCTTGAGGGCAATGCTGATTTCGTTGCGTAGCGCGTCGTAGATGCCCAAACGATGTCCCCCCGTGGCGAAAATGCCAAACCCTAGCGGCTCATTTTGAAAATAGAAGGGTTCGACCACCAGACTGTACGGTTCCTCCTGGGGCCAGATATTCGCCGGCAGCAATTGACGGGTGGAAAAACGTTGTTTCTCTGGCGGTATGATGTTCAAGGTAGCGTCGTTGTAAGTCAAAAGCAATCGCGCCCAGGTGGTAGGCTGCATCGGGTCCTCGTAGAGTATCAGATAAGCCGCCGGAATATTAAGTTGTTTCAACCCCCAACTGAACACATAGGCCATGCCCTCCACATCAAAGGTGCTGAGTAGCGCATGGCCGACGTTGCGCAACGCTTGTTCCCGCCGTTGGAGCAACAACATCTGGTACGCCAGTGCGCGTTGTGCCGCTGCACCGATGGTGATGTAAGCCTGCCGCCAAAACGTTTCGAGGCGTCGGTCAGCATCCGCCTTCCTAGCTCCCAGATAACGCTGCATCATCGAAAGCGCAATTTGGAGCAGTTGGATCGTTTCTTCTTCCAGCGGGACATGGCGTAACACTTCATCCAAAGTTTCCAGAAAAACGCCCGGCACTGCACCCTCCAGTTCTGTGGAGAGAGTTTCCAGCAGACGTGGTATCCACGCATAAAGCGGGGCGGCTTCGTCCAGGGCCAGAGATTGACGCAACTCGGCGACGATAATGTCCGGCGTCAGTTGCGGGAGATCCATGAGGGGTGCCAGCCCCGCCTGCGCCACGGCCTGATCGAGGCAGCCGCAGGAACGGCGCATCACGAGTTGCATTGGCAGCATGGTTTGTTCTGGCATGGTTTGCCCAGCCAGGAGAGCGAGGATCATTTCACCGGCCCGGTAGCCCAGGTCGGTGAATGACTGCTTCACGGTGGTCAGTGGTGGCGTGGTATAATGCGCTTCGCTGATGTTGTCGAAGCCGACAACCGCGATATCGCGGGGCACCTGGACGCCGCGTTCTTGAAGCTCCTCCAGCGCCCCCACCGCGAGGTTGTCATCATTGCACACGATTGCGTCGAAGTCTACCTGAGGGCGCAATTGATGCTCGTCGAGCAACACACGCACGCCGGCAACGCGATAGGTGTTTTCCATATAAACCTGAACGTTGTTGCGCCAGGTTTCAATCTCATTCCCGGAAGCTACCAGGTGAGGATCGAGAGGAATGTGGTGTTCGTCCAGGGCGTTCAGATAACCACGATAGCGCGCCTGTGCCTCTGGGTTGGCGTCCGGGCCATGCACGTAAGCCATGCGGCGGTAGCCGTGAACTTCAATGAGATGCGCAACCATGTCGTGCATTCCCTGGTAGTTGTCCACCAACACGTTTGCCATACCTGGCAACGTCAGCCCGATGTTGACGAAAGGGAGCGGAGCATAGCGTTGACATAACGCAACGATTGCCTCCGGGCCGGAGAATTGGCTGAGTTGCGCTCCCCAGATGATTAGCCCATCCACCACCTCAGTGTTGAGCAGGTCGTAGAGGATGTTGGCGGGCATGGGAGATGCCAGATCGGGGCGCAACATCCCGCCGGGGAAAAACAGCAGGTTCGCGCCGTGCGCTTGCATAGCGTCGCGCACGCCCATCCAGATGGATTCCGAATACACATTGTTAGCTTCATCGCAGAGCAGCCCAATCGTTGGGCGACGATTGGGCGCATTGTCTGACAGTTCCTTATAGTTTGTCATACGTCCCCCAAAGAATCAACCGTTAAGCAGTTTCCTACAATAACATTTCACCTTTCTTCAGCAGCAGTGCGCCAATGTCCGCCAGCGGGAGAACATAATCTACCGTAGTGGTGGCGATGGCGGCCTGCGGCATATAGGGAGATTCGGCGGTGGTCGGGTCCTGCACAATAGCCAGTCCGCCCTGCGCCTTGATTGCCCGCAGCCCTGCTGCCCCATCGTTGTTCGCGCCGGTCAGCACCACACCGATCACGCCGGCTTTATAGACATCGGCAGCGCTCTCGAACAGCACATCAATGGAAGGCCGCGAATAGTTGACCTTTGCATCTACCGATAAGGCCAGCGTCTTGTCCGGCTCGATCAGCAGGTGATAGTTCGGCGGCGCGAAGTACATCACGCCAGGTTGCAGGAGTTCTTTCTCGTCGGCCTCTTTGACGGTTAAGGCGCAGTGGGTGTTAAAATGCGTGACCAGGAAGTTGGTTTGCGTGGGGTGCAAATGTTGGACAACGACGATGGGCAGAGGGTAATCGGCGGGAAAGAGCGGCAGCAGCACTTTAAGGGCGGCTGTGCCGCCGGCCGAGACGCCCATCACTACAATTTGATATCTGCGCATAGTCATTCATGTTGTGCGTTTCTGGTAGATTTTTTCGTGATCATCAATCACCTTGAAACGTTCTTGCACGTCCGAAAAACGGAGGGTCTCTTTGCTGCCCAGGCACAAAAAACCGCCATAACTCAGGCTGTCAGCAAACAGATTGAGGACGCGGTTTTGTAGGGTTTTGTCGAAATAGATGAGGACGTTGCGACAGAAAATCAAATGCACTTCGCTGAAAACCCCATCCGTCACCAGGTTATGGTTGGCAAAAGTCACGTTCTTCTTGAGGGGCTGTTCCATAATGGCCGATTCATATTGCGCGTGATAATAATCGGCAAAAGAACGCGTGCCCCCGGCCTGTTGATAGTTCTTGGTGTATTGCCGGATTTCCTTCAGGGCATAGATCCCCTCGCGCGCGGTTTGCAAGGCCGAGTCATTGAAGTCGGTCGCAAAGATGGTGGCGCGGTCATACAGACCCTCCTCTTGCAGCACAATCGCCAGCGAATAGACTTCCTCCCCTGTGGCGCAGCCGGCGTGCCAGATTTTGACGAACGGGAACGTCTTCAGGTAAGGCAGCACCTTTTCCCGCACTGCGTTGTAGAAGGTGGGATCGCGGAACATTTCTGTCACCATAATAGAGAAGTCGTGGATGGCGGAATGGGCAAACGCCTCATCGTGCAGCACCACCGGGATCATCTCACTGATCTGTTTGTAGCCGGTCCTGGCCTGGAAATGTTTGATCCGGCGCCGGATCGAGGCCTGAGCGTACTGCCGGAAGTCGTAGCCATAACGCTGGTAGAGAGCATTGAGGAACAGATCGACTTCAATAGTCTCCAAATCGGCTGTATGCATAATCAACTCCCTTGATGAGAATCCATCCTCACCTTAATTTAACTCATTCTAGCATAGGAAAGGGTCTGTAGCAAATAGCTCTGCCGGGGCGTTTGACACACCCTCGCTCGATGCTACCATTAACACGAGTTCAAAATTTAGCGCCGGTTTGGAGCGTGAAACGTCAAACGTCATAGCCTCACGTTTGACGAAACGATTTCATCATAAACGAACCTATTGATGGGAAGGAGGACCTATGTGGCCGACACGCGAGGAAGCCTGGAAAGTTTTGACGGAATACACCCAGAATCCCAATTTAATCAAACACGCGCTGGCGGTGGAAGCCGGGATGCGAGCCTACGCCCGCCGTTTTGGGGAAGACGAGGAGAAATGGGCCGTCGTGGGCCTCATTCACGATTTTGAATACGAGCGTTACCCCGACCTGGGGCCGGGCGGCCATCCCTTCAAGGGCGCCGAGATTCTGCGCGAGATGGGGTGGGACCCCGCCTTGATCCGGGGTGTCTTGTGTCACGCCCCTACCCATACCGGGGCCACGCCGGAATCCCCGATGGAAAAAGCCATCTACGCTGTAGATGAGCTGACGGGCCTGATTATGGCGACGGCGCTCGTCCGTCCCAACAAATGTATTCTGGACGTAAAGCTCAGCTCCGTGAAGAAAAAGTGGAAGGATCGCGCCTTCGCCGCCGGTGTCAACCGCGAGGAGGTTGAGGAAGGCGCGGCCATGCTCGGCATGGCGTTGGACGCGCACATCGGCGTCGTCCTCGAAGCGATGCAGGCTATCGCCGCCGACCTGGGATTGGAGGGCATCCCGGCCTGATTTGTCGGGCCGGTCAAGGGGACTATAATCCAACTCACAGAAAATCCGTGATCTTCTGTGTTTTTTCGTGTCCCATTTGCGGAGGTCAATGATATGGCACTAACCCGTGAAGAAGTCGCGCACATTGCGGAATTGGCGCACCTGGAATTGAGCGCGGACGCGCTGGCTTTGTACCAGGAGCAGCTATCGGCGATCCTGGATTACGCCGCCAGTTTGCAGGCATTGGATACTACCGCAATTCCTCCCACCGCGACCGTTGCGCCCCTGCACACCGTCCTGCGCGACGACACGCAAGACGGCGACATCGCCGAGAGCGCACTCTCCCTTGAGGCTGTCCTGCGTAACGCGCCAGCCGTGTTTGAAGATTGCTTCCTGGCGCCGCCGCTGCGCTAGAGAGTTCAATGGGAAGGAGTTCACGTTGGATACCTTGTATGACCTGACCGTCCACGCAGCCCTCAGCCGGCTGAACGCCGGCGAAATCTCCTCACTGGATTTGACGCAGGCGCTTCTGGCGCGGATTCAAGCGGTGGAAAATAGCGTGTGCGCATACTTGCGCGTCCTGGAAGAGGATGCGCTTAAACAAGCGCGCTACGCCGACCAACGCCGCGCCGAAGGCGACCTCTCCCCGCTTCTGGGGATTCCCATCGCCCTCAAAGACACCTTCTCCACCAAAGGCGTCGAAACAACGTGCGGCTCCCAAATCCTACGCGGCTACATCCCCCCGTTTGACGCTACCGTGGTGCGGCGGCTCAAAGACGCCGGCGCAGTCATCCTGGGCAAGACCAACCAGGATGAATTTGCGATGGGGTCCAGCACCGAAAATTCCGGGTTCTTCCCCACCCACAACCCGTGGGACTTGACGCGCGTGCCCGGCGGCTCCAGCGGCGGGAGCGCGGCGGCGGTGGCGGCAGGCGAGGCGCTGGCGGCCCTGGGCACCGATACCGGCGGCTCCGTGCGCCAGCCGGCGTCCCTGTGCGGGTTGGTGGGCGTGCGCCCGACCTATGGCCGCTGCTCGCGCTACGGCCTGATCGCGTTTGCCTCCTCGCTGGATCAACCCGGCCCGCTCGCCCGCACCGTCGCCGACGCGGCGCTGCTGCTCCAGGTCATCGCCGGTCACGATCCCCGCGATGGCACCTCCTGGCCGGACGCCGTCCCCGATTACTTGGCGGCGCTGCGGGCGGATGTGCGCGGGCTGCGGATCGGGGTCCCTAAAGAATATTTTGTGACCGGCGTGCAGCCGGACGTGGAGAAGGCCGTGCGGGATGGGCTGAACGTTTTGCAGAACATGGGCGCAGAACTGGTCGAAGTGACCTTGCCGCACAGCGAATACGCCCTGCCCGTCTATTACCTGATCGCGCCGGCGGAGGCCAGCGCCAACCTGGCCCGCTTCGATGGGATGCGCTACGGCCTGCGCAAGGAGGGCGCCACCATCGAGGAGATGTACGCCCGCACGCGCGGCGCCGGTTTTGGCCCGGAAGTCATCCGCCGCATCATGCTCGGCACCTACGCCTTGAGCGCAGGCTACTACGACGCCTACTACCTCAAGGCGCAGCAGGTGCGCACGTTGATCAAGAGCGACTTCGACCGGGCGTTTGAGCAAGTGGACGTCATCATCGGCCCGACATCGCCGGTTACGGCGTTTCGCCTGGGCGAGCGCACGGCCAATCCCCTTGAAATGTACCTGGCGGACATTTTCACGCTCTCGCAGGCGTTGGCCGGTATTCCTGCTATCAGCCTCCCATGCGGTTTTGACGCGCAGGGCTTGCCCGTCGGCCTGCAAATCGCCGCCCCGGCCCTGCACGAAATCCGCATGTTCCAAGTCGCTCACGCCTATGAGCAGGCAACAACGTGGCACACCCGGAGACCGCCGCTATAAACGTAAAACGTGAAACGTGAAACGTGATGATCTTATTGTGCGAGCCTCACGTTTCACGTTTTACGTTTCTGCATTGTGTCTTATAAACGGTTATTTTGTGCCTGATGACAGGGCAGTTTGTCGAAAGGGCGTGGTAAAATTTGGCTGAATATGCGTTGTGATGAAATTGGTCAGCAGATTAAGCCGATTTCAAAAGTAAGGATGAGAATCTTACACAAAGCCGCGAAGTTCTCTTGACGATGCGACTATCCGACTGACGACTACTAGACTATTTTCCGAGGAGACTTTCACCATGAAACTTGTGATTCCTATGGCCGGTTTGGGCACCCGGATGCGTCCGCACACCTGGACGCGCCCGAAACCTCTCATCCCCCTCGGCGGCCAGCCGATGTTGGGCCACATTTTGGAACGCTTCCGCGATTTGCCGATTGATGAATACATCTTCATTGTGGGCTGGTTGGGCAGCCAGATTGAGGATTATATTAAAGAAACTTCCGCCATCCCGGCGCGGTTTGTGGTGCAAGATCAGATGCTCGGTCAGGCGCACGCCATCTCGTTGGCCCGCGAGTATCTGCAAGGCCCCACCTTTTTGATGTGGGTGGATACGCTCTTTGCCGACGCGGATTTTGCTAATCTGGCAGAGGCCGGGAACGGCGGCGTCATTTTCACCAAAGAGGTAGACGATCCCCGGCGGTTTGGGGTGGTGGAGACAAATGCGCAGGGGTACGCCACCCGGCTGATCGAAAAGCCGGATTCGGTGGACAATAAAAACGTGCTGATCGGCCTGTACTACTTCAACGACGGCGCGTGGCTGGCGCGCGCCTGCGAAGAATTGATGGCGCGTAAAATTCAGACCAAAGGCGAATATTATTTGGCGGACGCCATCACGTTGATGATCCAGCAGGGAGCGCGCTTCCAACCACGCGAGATCGGCGTCTGGTTGGACACCGGCAAGCCCGAAACGACTTTTGTCACGCACCGGTATTTGCTGGAACACGGCTGCGAGAACAGCTTCCAAAGCCCACGTCCCGGCGTCGTGATTATCCCTCCGGTCTACATCCACCCCGAAGCCGTGATTGAGCGCTCGGTGATCGGCCCATACGTCTCCGTTGGCAAAGATACGCAGGTGCGCGACAGCATCCTGCGCGACACCATTGTGGACGAAGGCGTGGACATTGACGGCGTGATGCTGGAAGAATCCATCATCGGGCGGTGGGTCAAACTGGCCGGGCATTTCCGCAAGTTGAATATTGGCGATTCGTCGGTAGAACTATAAGAAAAAGCTCTTCTCAACGGATGAAACGGAAAGGAACGGAAAATCCGTTGAATCCGTTCAATCCGTTGAGACATTTCGAGGTATACCCTAATGACTTCTAATGATTTTATCTCCAACCGGGTCCGCGCTATCCCTCCCTCAGGGATCCGGCGCTTCTTTGACATTGCCGCCACAATGAAAGACGTGATCAGCCTGGGCATCGGCGAGCCGGACTTTGATACACCGGCGCCGATTGTGCAGGCCGGTATTGAATCCTTGCAGCGCGGCAGCACCCATTACACCTCCAATTCCGGCATTATGGAATTGCGTGAGGCCCTGGCGCAGCACCTCGCGGCGCTGTATGGCCTGACCTACAACCCCGCCAGCCAAATCCTGGTGACGGTAGGCGTCTCCGAGGCGTTGTATCTGGCGATGTCTGCCCTGCTTGATCCCGGCGACGAGATCATCTTTGCGGAACCGTGCTTTGTCGCCTACGAGTCCACCGCGCGGTTGGTGAATGCCACGCCGGTCCCCATCCCCACCACGCCGGAGACCGGCTTTCAACTGACGGCGGCGGCGATTGAGGCCGCCCTCACGCCGCGCACCAAAGTCTTGCTGCTCGCGTCCCCCAACAACCCGACCGGCGCGGTCATCAGCCGCGAGCATCTGCTGGAGATCGCCGCGCTGGTAGAGAAACACAACCTCGTCGTGATTTCCGACGAGATTTACGACCGTCTGGTCTACGGTGTGGCGCACACCTGTTTCGCTACGTTGCCGGGGATGGTTGAGCGCACGGTGACGCTGCAAGGCTTCTCGAAGGCGTATGCGATGACCGGCTGGCGCGTGGGCTACATGGCCGGGCCGGAGGCTCTGATTGACGAGATGCGCAAGGTGCATCAGTATTTGATCATGTCCGCGCCGACTCCGTCGCAGTGGGCGGCCCTGAAGGCGCTGGAAGTGGGCGAACCGTTCGTGCAGGCGATGCTCGCCGAGTATGACCGCCGCCGCAAGCTGATCGTGGGTGGCCTCAACAAGCTGGGGCTGACTTGCGTGGAGCCGCACGGCGCGTTCTACACCTTCCCCAGCGTCGCTCTCACCGGCATGGACGACAATACCTTCGCCGAGCGGCTGCTGGAAGAGGAGCAAGTCGCGGTGGTGCCGGGGCGCGCGTTTGGCGCGTCGGGCGCCGGCTTCGTGCGGATGTCCTACGCCACCGCCTACGAGAAGATCGAAATCGCCCTGGAACGAATGGCGCATTTTATGCGGCGCTACGGGTAATGAGTAATAAGTAACGAGTTATGAGTCATGAGTAATGGGTAACGAGTCATGAGTAACGGGAAGCTGCCAATAAAGTTTTCCATACTCCATACTCCATACTCCATACTCCATACTCCATACTTCTTACTCCTTTCTGATTTCTTCCCCCGAGGATGCTAGATGGAATACGAAGCAGTGATCGGCCTGGAAGTTCACGCGCAGATTCACACGCACTCGAAGATGTTCTGCGCGTGCCATGTGGTGGAGGACACCGGCGACATCCCGCCGAATACCTACGTCTGCCCGGTGTGCCTGGCGCTGCCGGGCGCGCTGCCGGTGGTCAACCGCCGCGCCGTTGAGATTGGGATGCTGACCGGCATGGCGCTGCATTGCACCATCAACCCCACCAACGTCTTTGCCCGCAAGTCCTATTTCTATCCCGATCTGCCCAAGGGCTATCAGATTTCGCAGTACGATCTACCCCTGGCGAGTGACGGCTATCTCGACATCGAGGTGGACAGTGAGACGCGGCGAATTCGCATCCGGCGCGCGCACCTGGAGGAGGACACGGCCAAGCTCTATCACCTGGACGATGGCCGGGTGCAGGTGGACTTCAACCGCGCTGGCGCGCCGCTGCTGGAAATCGTCACGGAGCCGGACTTGCACACGGCGGAAGAAGTGCGCGCTTACGCGACGCTGTTGCGCACCATCCTGGTCTACCTGGGCGTCAACACCGGGGACATGGAAAAGGGGATGATGCGCTTCGAGGCCAATGTCAGTGTGCGCCCGCGCGGCAGCACCTTGTTCGGCACGCGGGTGGAGATCAAAAACCTCAACTCTTTCCGCTCCTTGACGCGCGGCGTGGAGTACGAAATCCAGCGCCAGAGCGCGCTGTTGGATTCCGGCGGCGTGGTGGAGCAGGAAACGATGGGCTGGAATGAGAGCGCGGGCTACACCTATCCACAGCGCAGCAAAGAACACGCGCACGACTACCGCTACTTCCCGGAGCCGGACATCCCCCCCTTGCAGCTTGACCTGGCGTGGATCGCGGCCGTGCGGGCCGAATTGCCGGAACTGCCGGCCGAACGTCGCCGCCGGCTGACAACGCAGTATGGTATCCGCGCGTATGACGCGGAACTGCTGGCCGCCGACCGCGCCCTGGCTGATTATTTTGAGGTTGCCGTTAAGATGGGGCAAGAGTTGGCGCTGATGCCGCAAGACGTGGCGAATTGGATGACCGGCGAGCTTTTTCGGCTGCTCAACGAAGCCAACCGCCCCATCACGGGGTGTCGGGTGACGCCCGAACATCTGATCGCGCTGCTGTTTTTAGTGCAAAAAGGCACGATCAGTGCGTCTGCGGCCAAAAAGGTGTTGAGTGAGGTGTTTGTGACGGGCGAAGCGCCCAATACGGTGGTCAAACGCCTGGGGCTGGCGCAAATGTCGGATACTGACGCGCTGCACGTGCTTATCGCCCAGGTGTTGGATCAGAATCCCATCCAACTGGCACAATACCTGGAGGGCAAAGAATCCGTGTTGGGATGGTTCGTCGGGCAGGTGATGCGGGTCTCGCAGGGGAAGGCTAACCCGACGCAAACGCGCGAGATACTACAGAAATCTCTGGAACAGCGACGTTCCAGCCAAAGTTGAACGATTATTTATTACAACTTCAAGGAGAAGATACAGATATGAGTGATCAGGTGAATCCTTTTAAACTGGCGCAGGCTCAATTTGATCAGGTGGCCGAACAGATGGGGTTGGAACCGGCCGTGCGCGAGATGATGCGGTGGCCTTTGCGTGAGTTTCGTTTCCAGTTGCCGGTGCGGATGGACGATGGGTCCATTCGCGTATTCTTTGGTTTTCGGGTGCAGCACAACGACGCGCGCGGGCCGGCGAAAGGCGGCATCCGCTTTGCGGCCAACGAAACGCTCGACACGGTGCGCGCGTTGGCGACGTGGATGACGTGGAAGTGTGCCGTGGCTGACATCCCTCTGGGCGGCGGCAAAGGCGGCGTGGTGGTGGACCCGGCCTCCTTATCCACCAGCGAGAAAGAGCGGCTCTGCCGGGAGTGGATTGACGCTATCTGGAAGAACCTCGGCCCACGCAACGACGTGCCGGCGCCCGACGTCGGCACGACGCCGCAGATGATGGGCTGGATGATGGATGAGTATTCCAAGCTGCGGGGGGAGTACGTGCCGGGCGTCATCACCGGCAAGCCGATTGGCAGCGGCGGTTCCCTGGGGCGCACGGCGGCCACCGGCTTTGGCGTGGTAGTCACGATTCGAGAGGCGCTGAAGCACTTGGGGATGAGCCCCACCGGACGGACGGCCTCCATTCAGGGGTTCGGCAATGTGGCGCAATACGCCGCACGGACGTTCATTGAAATGCTCGGCGGGCGCGTCCTGTGCGTCTCGTGCTGGGATCGCAATGACCGGACGGCGTATACGTACACTCATGCGAACGGTGTGGACCCCTATTTCTTACAGAGCATCACCGATCAGTACGGTACAGTGAATCAGGATCAGGCCAAAAAAGCCGGCTATGTCATCGAAGATGGCGATGCCTGGCGCTCTAAAGCTGTGGATGTGTTGATCCCGGCGGCAGTGGAGGGTGTCATCACCGGCGCAAATGTGGAAGAGATCAGCCCCCAGGTCAAGATTTTGGCCGAGGGCGCCAACGGGCCGACGACGCTGGACGCTGACCAGGTGCTCAAGAAGCGGGGCGTCTTTGTGATCCCTGACTTTTTGTGCAACGCCGGTGGGGTCACATGCTCTTACTTCGAGCAGGTACAAAACGATATGAACTACTATTGGACAGAAGAAGAAGTCCTGCAAAAATTGGATCTGAAGATGGCCGGGGCTTTCAAGGCTGTACTGGAGAAGGCATTGGAGAAGAAGCTGTACATGCGCGACGCGGCCTATTGGGTGGCGATTGGCCGGGTGGAAATGGCGATGCGTCTGCGCGGCTGGCTGTAGTTTTTCTTATTTTCGATTGCGAGCGCAGTCCGCAATCGAAAATAAACCCTTTAAAAGTATCATCCCCCCAATGATTTGGGGGGATGATGTGTTGATGGGTATTTTAGTAGCGCAACAGCGCGCCAATGCGGGCGCCGATCATGGCCTGGTTATCTACCACTTCGACCGTGCCCCCCTTCTCCACCACCTGGCTGACGACGGCTTCCACCGCATCGGGAATCTCGGTGAAGGCGCCGTTGCAGAAGCTGCACGCGCTCTGCGGTTGGGTGGTCAAATACCCGCAGCCGCCGCAGCGGTAGCCTGGTGCGTGATAGTGCTGCTCGACGACCAACACCTGGATTCGCCCCTCGTGGGCAACATTGAGAGTTTCTTCCAGACCCAGAGCGCCATTTTGCCCCTTAGCGGCGGCGGTCACGGTCGCGTCAATCAAACTCTGTTTGCGCGCCGCCATCAGGTCTGTCAGAATCGCAAACGCCCGTTCCTGGATTTCCCCTTCTTTCGCATCCATGTCGGCGGCGAAAGTCCCCACCACGATGTCTTTGAGCGCGACGGGGAGGTATTCCTGGAATTGCGCGATGGTATGTTCGGCCCCGGCCAACAACAGTTGGCGCGGGTGATGGCGCTGGCAGAATTGCCCTAGCGCCGCAGCACAATCTTTCAAGTTTCGCTGAACCAGTTCGGCTTCTTTCCGTCCAGAGGCCGGCGCTCCTCCCCGCATTCCAACCACCGAAGACCCCCGCCCCTTGCGAATCCGGCGGACATCTTCGCCCATCGTACCCTCCTGTTCTACCAGGTGGCCCATCTCGAAGAGAAAGAAGCGTCCGCCCTGCCGATCCACCAGCGCCACGATGTAGCGTCCGTACAGGCCGTCCAGTTCGACCAGGGGGGAGATGTAAGGCTTGGCGGCCACCGTGACGCCGGAGGGCACCGGCACGGCTAGCGTAAACGCATACCATAAGTCTTCATCTGTGCGGGAGAACATCACCAACCCCCGCCCCGACCAATCGTAGGCCAGGTCCACATAGCGTTTCACCGCGTCAACATCCTCATGATCCACCTGACCGTCAATATGTTTGAGCATTTCCCGCAAGATCAGCTTGTATTCTTCAGCCGAATGTTGTGTGGAATCTACATCCAGGTAGACACTCAAAATTGGCCCATTGGCCTCTAAGGAAGCCAGTTCTCTCAGCGTTTTTTCGTCAAACATAGTTTTCATCCTTTCTTAAAAAGATGGGGAATTCGGTAATGCCGACACGTCAAGAAATCTAACGAATAGTCCACCTCCTCAATTGTAGGATTAAAGAGTAATGAGCAATGAGTTGGTGTAGAAGCAAGAACTTTTCACTCATTACTCATTACTCATTTCTAATTTTTGTCCATTGTCTCTTCTCAATATTAGTTCCCTTTATAAAACACAATCTGCGGAAAACACCCTTTCGGGCGTTCCCGCAGATTGTATGAGTTTTAAGTATGGTTGACTTCGGCTTACATAAAGCATGACCTGGTCTCTATGGTGAAGTACTTTCATTGTAGTAAGTTTTAACAAGGATGTCAAGGAGCTTCATCCTTCGGGATGTGTCCCAACCTCAGGTGGTTGAGCGCCTTGCCCGTCAGATGCGGCAAAAGCTACGATTTAAGAGGTTTTTTCGTCGCCGAGCCATACTCGGCGACGAAAAATCACAGCCTTTGTTGGGGGACGTACCTGACGCGCTACCCCTTGTGGTAATAAACGTCCCACCCTAAGTACTTGCTCAACGCCTCATTGACTGCATCTGCCGTCTGCGAGATGTTGATGGCGACGTGGTGCTCAAAGCCGTTCTCGCAGATGTAGTGCAGCAGCTTTTGCAGGTTGGGAATCTCGAAGACGCCGTAGCCGCCGAAGGTCTTGAGCGGATCTTTGGTGAGGCGGCCTTCGCCCAGGTAGACCTGGATCTTGCCTTCCCAATCGTTGGTGGAGATGCGGGTGTAGGTGAACGGGGCGGCCTTGACGCGGCCCACGACGGTGCCAAAGGTGTTATCCTTGCCCACCGTCCCGGCGATGATCTCCTGGTAGTCCATATCGGGCGTCTCCTCGAAGAAATCCTTCGGCAGGTTGGAACAGTGGAAGAGCACCCCCTTGTTGGGATCGTCGCCGTAGTTGTTGTTCCAGTCGGCGAGTGCGCTCGGTTTGCCAGACGCAAAGGCCATCGCCGCCATCCCGACCACGCCAGGGATGTCCGTCTCGCACGCGGAAGGCATGAGATTGTTGCTCATCATGCTCATGATCGCGCAGGGGACGACACCGTAGTATTCCTCCATCGCCGTCCAGCATTGCACTGCGCTGGCGATGAGACCCTCGGCCTCCATCCACTGATCGATGACCGTGCCGAACTTTGCCATCTTGACCAACGCTTCATTGGGGACGCCCTTGATCTTGAGGTACGCCTTCAGCGCGTCTAGCTTGGCGACGAGGGCGGGATCGCCATCCTTGAGCCGTCCGATGCGCCCGAAAACCTCGGAGAGGTCAATCGTATCTACACTGATCCCCGATCGCTCGAAGAGCTTCTCGCTGAAGCGAACCGTGTTGAAGGCCGCCGGCCGCGCACCGATCATCCCAATACGCGCGTGCTTCAGGCCTTTGACCACGCGGCAGGTCGCCACGAAGTTGCGCAAGTCCTGGCGGAAGCTCTCAGTGTCGAGGTCCACCGTGTGCAGCGTGGTGAGCGTGTATTTGATGCCCATCTGCTTGAGGTTGTTGCAGGACGACATCTTCCCGCAGAAAGAGTCGCGGCGGTTGGCGATGGTCATGAAGTTCACGTCGTCGGGCGTCGCCTGGATGAGTACCGGCACATTCAGCTCGGCCCAGCGCAGCGCGTTGGCGATGGGGCCTTCCTCGCCGAAGTTGGGCAGGGTGAGCACGACGCCGATGATCTCGTCGCGGTGCGCGCGGAACAGGTCGGCGCACTTGCGCGCGGCCTCGTTCGTCTCCAACGACCCATAGGGGGAATCCTCCGGCGAAAGGACGATGGGCAGGATGCCCTCTTCTTCAAAGACTTTGAGAATTTTAGCGCGTCCCTCTTCACAGAGTTGGGTGGGAAAGAATCCCCGGTTGCCGATAATGATGCCTAAGACAGGTTGTTTCATTGCGATCCTCACTTTCATAGAGTAAATTGAATACAACATCCAGTTTGTATTGGGATTAACTGAAGTTGTGAACTGATAGGGATCAGGCGGCGGACACAGATAACGATGGCATAAGAGCCTGTGCTACGCTCTGTGGCAGTTCGATCATGAAGAAATAACTTGCCGGATATAAGTAATCTTCGCCTGATTCGTCAATAACACGTAGATGATAGTTTTTCTCAGCCAGTTCATCTGGCAAGACCTGGTAAACCTTACCCGTTATCAGGTCTTCACAGTTCTGGTTGTTTAAACAGATTGCAAAGTGTGGAAAAACTATATTCCGTTCCATACTTACCTCAACTCAGAAACTGCTTAATTTTGAAACGCTTTCTGCCAATGCCGTGGGCTTCATACCAATGAATTTCTGCGCGACAAATACTACCATCGGCGAGCTGAACCTGGGCAATCCCTTTAAGTTTACGCCACCGCCCGGCTCCATAGTCACGGCGCAGGATATTCAATTCACGGATGGCGTTGCCCACTGCGATGATTTCAACTTCAGTTATCTCGCCCACAATTTCAAAATACAGCATAGTCGGACTCACATTCTTTGTGGGATTGGATTGCCTCTTAAGATACTGCGTTAATGCGGATTCGTCAAGTCAGATACCCTACCATACCACCGGGCTGCGCAGCCGTTGGGCGATCTCGGCGTAGTGCGGGTCGTCCGGCGTGAGGTAGCCGTGACGCAGCAGCAAATCTATGAAGACCAGGGTGTTATTCGTTTTGAAATCATCGGTGGCAAGCGCTTCAATGACATGCTCGATGGGCCAGAGGTAAAAAGCCTGCACTTCGCCATCGGTGTTCTGCGGAACGAAATCCTCCGGCAGCTCCAGATCGTAGATGAAGATGAGGCTGCGCCCCCGGCGCGCTTCGTAGTCGTGCATGTAGCTGACGAGGCTGACGGGACGAGCACGCTGCGCCAGCGCCGGCGGGATGTTGGCTTCTTCCTGACATTCTTTGACGATGACCTCCCGCGCGGTGTACCCCGCCGGGATGCCGCCGGCGACGAGGTGATCGAGTTTGCCGGGAAACTCCGGCTTGGTCAGGGAGCGGCGCGCAATCCATACATGCAAATGCCCATCTTTGTAGACAAGGCCATTCAGGTGCGCGCCGTAGCGCAGGATGCCGAAGAGCGAGGCGGCTGCGCGCTCCAGAAACATCAACGGTGGCGCGTCGAAGGCGGCGGAGACGCGGTACAACTCGTCGCGCCAGCCGGGGATGAGGCCGGCATCGCGCCAGGCGTGCGTGACGCCGGCGACGGCCTCCGTGCGGGCGGCGGGCGTGTCCAGGCGCAGCGCGAGGGTTACGCGGTCGGCGTGGACTTCGAAGACATCAGGATATTGCGCGAGCAGCGGCAGGCGGCTTTGGTGAAAGGCGCCGGCGCGGGTGTCGGCGATGACGAAGTCGTGGTAGTGATCCGAGCTGTGGCGATTGTGCTCGGCGAGCCAATACAGCATAGCGGAGATGTCCATCTACCCTTCCTGATACCGCGAATTTTCCAACTCTCGCTGCAGCCGTTCTTCTTCGCTCATCGCCGGCGCGCTCTGGCCGCCAGTCTCGGCCAGTTCGGCGGCTTCGGCGGCGGCCAGCATATCCGGCGAGGCGCGCATGACGATACTCCACTTGCCGCAGTACGGGCAGCGCTCCAACTTGCCCATCACGAGGTTGGGCGCCCACATGTGCCGGGCGAAAGGTCGGGCGCACTTGGGGCAGATCGCGCCGCCGGCCAACCCGTAGTTGCGCGGCGTCCCTGGCGCCGGCACCGGCCCGCGTCCCCTGGATGTGAGGAACGTGAACAAGAAGCCCAGCGCCATCAGCCCGAAGATGCCGCCGACCATCGGCACGATAATCTGAGTCGTCTTTTTATCGGCTTCTTCTTTGCTCAAGAATTTGGGAGTGATGACGTTGGATTGCAATTCGCGGCCATCCGCCGTGGTGCCGACTGCCCGCAGTTTGTGGATGCCCGGTGGATAGTTATCCGTGTTGAACTGTCGGCGGAACGGCGCGGCGGTCAGCTCTCCCATAGACTCGTCATCCATGAAAAATTCCACCCGCGCCAAGTCATCCGGCCCGGAGGCGTGCAAGCTGAGCGTGCCCTGAAGTTCACCTCCCATCCCGTAACCGAAGTCGCGGGTCAGACGCAGGGACAGCTCTGGTTTTGACTCCTGGGCGATCGCTGCCGTTGCCGCGAGCGGCGTCGCTGCCCCTGCGCGCGCCGTTTCCTCCTCGTTGGCCGCTGTCCCCGCATCGGGCAATGACTCGTCCGCTTCATCCAGTGGAGGATAAATTTGCAAGGATGTCCCGTCCGGACGGCGCACGTAGGCCGTCGTCCCTATGAAGTAGAAGTCGTTTTCGACGCCGCCGCTGTTGATGTACCACTGGAATGCCGCCAGATCGCCTTCGGGCAGCGGCCCCGCAAGGAGCTCAAGTGTGGTGACATCCAAAGACGATGCTTTGAAGAAGCCCCAGGCGACGGTGTAGGTTTCTGCGTCCTGATTGAGCGAGAACACCGCATACTCGCCTGGCGCCAGGCTCATAGCCGGGACTGCTTCTATGAACGCACCGGAGATTTCCACGTTGATAACGTCCGGCAGGGACTCGCCCGAAATAATGGCCACGATCTCAACCATCACCCCAGAGTCCGAGACGGATGTTACCGTGCCTAACGCCAGGGAATATTGGCCGCCATGCGTCAGGCGGTGCAGCACGTCCGCGGCGCAGATGGGTGACACGCTCCAGAGCATCGCGGTGGTTAAAAATAAAACAAGCGTGATTATTCGTAATCGCATCTTTGTCTCCTGATGAAAAACTTACTCACTCCGTGGGGTTACTTCCAGCGCGTCAGAATCGTCTCGCGTTGAAACAGCCGCACGCCCAGGTAAACCAGCAAAGCATCCACCGCGATTAGCAGCAGGATCAAGACAATGACGAGCAGGGTGTTGAGAATCAGGAAGCCGGCAATCTGGCCGAAGAATAACACCATCAGCGGCATGATCACCACCGCCGAGAGCTGCTCGGCCACGCGCGGGTCGTTGACGCGCGATGAAACCATCAGACTGAAGTTGACGGAAAGGATGGCGAGCAGCGGCCCGCCGACGATAATCCCCAGCCACCACAGCGGGTTGAGCAGCGCGGCGACCACCTTATCGCTGACGATCAAGAGCCGCGCGCCGACGGCATAGATAAGAAAGCCCAGCCAGGTCGCTGCGACGGCGGGGATGACGGCAGCCAGGTTCTTCCCGGCGAGCAATTCCATCGTGGTGATCGGCGTCGCCAGCAGCGGTTCGAGACTGCGCGTGGTCTTTTCGCCCACGATAGAGTAGGCGGCGATGTTGACGGGGAGGATCAACGGCGTGATCATAAACAGCAGCATAAACTGACTGACCATGTACACCTGGAAGCACTCGCTGCCGCTGAGGTCCTCCGGGCAGAAGGAGCGGAACGCCTCCGGCACGCCCGCGTCCAGACCGCTGTCAATATCCATCTCCATACTGGTGTCCGAGCGCATCACGCCGAGCATCACTAGCGGGATCGCCGTCATCAGCAGCGGCATAAAAATGACTGAAAACAGCACCCAGCGATTTTTAAAGACTTCGGCCCATTCTTTTTTGATAATGGTTTTGATTTTGTTCATAGATTCCTCACAATGGAGAAATGAGAAATGAGAAATGAGTGTGCGTACTCCTTACTCCTTACTCCTTACTCCTTACTCCCTTTCATCAATTGCAAGTACACATCCTCCAACGAACGGCGCAGTTCGCCGACGAATTGGACGTCGGCGCCTAATCCCACCAGCGCGCGGACGATGTCGGGGTTGTGGACTTCAGGGTCGTCCAGTGTGACCAGGACTTTGTTTTCGACCGTCTGGGCGGCCTGCACAAAGGGCAGGCGGGCAACGGCGGCGGCCATCGTGTCATCCGCCTGGCGCAGGTGGAAGACGACGCGCCTTCCGAATAACTGCGAGCGCAGATTGGCCGGGGTGTCCATCACCAGCAGGCGCGTCTTGAAGACGCCGATGCGGTCGCAGAGCCGGTCGGCCTCGTCCAGGTTGTGCGTGCAGAGGAAGATGGTGCGGCCCTCCTTGCGCAGCCCGGCGATGGACTCGCGCACCAATCGCGCCGCCTCCGGGTCAAGGCCGGAGGTGGGTTCGTCCAGGAACAGCACACGCGGCTCGTGCAGCAGGGCGCGGGCGATGGCGAGCTTCTGCTTCATCCCTTTGGAATAGGTGGCGGTAGGATCGAAGCGGCGCTCCCAGAGGTCGAAGAGGCGCAGGTACTTCTCGATCTGCCCGGCGGCGTCCGCGACTTCGTACAGGCTGGCGTAGATGTGCAGGTTGTGTTCCGCGCTCAGATTGTCGTATAGACCGGGGCTTTCGGTGAGGATGCCCACACTGCGCCGGATCGCCTGATCATCTTTGCCCACCTGATGGCCGTTGACGGTCGCCGTACCGCTCGTCGGGCCAATCAGGGTGGTCAACATGCGCACGGTAGTGGTTTTGCCGGCGCCATTCGGTCCCAAAAAGCCGAAGACTTCGCCTTCGGCGATGTCCAGCGTCAGCCGGTCTACGGCCAACACGGTGTTGAATTGCTTGGTGAGATTTTCGGTGTGGATCATCATCTCAGTTGTACCGGCTTTCCTCTAGCGTTGCAGCAGTGACTTCCTGGGGCGTCAAGGACGCCACGGCGACTGGCGGGGTCGGGGGCCCCGGCTCCGGCTCCGGCGTCGGCTCCGGTTGGCGCAGCGCCCAGATAATGGCGACGCTTGCCAGGGAGAAGGCGGCGACGACGGTTTCGGCGATGTAGGCGCCGTGCAGCGTGTAGATGGCGACGATCACCCCGTCGGCCAGCGCGTGCCAGCCCATCGCCAGCGGCAGCCAAATCCAGCGGCGGCGCGTGAAGGTTTGCAGGACCAGCACGGCGCACGCCAGGTGCAAGGGCACGGTGAAGAAGCGTTCCACCGCGCCCAGCAGCGTGTCGTACCAGTTGGCCGACCAGTAGTCGGCGATTTGCTGCTGCGCCAGGGCCAGTTGATCGGCTGGCACTACCGTGGCGAGGTCTATGTTTTTCATGGCGACCATTTGGAAGAAGCCGAAGAGCACCATCACGCCGAGGATGAGCGCCTCGACACCGCCGTGCCCGGCGCCAAAGAGCAGGCCGGTGCGCCACGAGCGCGCGTCTTTGGCCCACCAGCGGTACACGAGATAGCGCGCGCCTTCCTCACAGAGGCCGGCGGAAAGCCCCAGGACGACGCAGTTGAACGCCAGTTGCCAGGCCTCCGGCGGCGTGGGCAGGATGCCTTCCTTGAACAGCCACGTCAGCAGCATATTTAACGGAATATGGACGACCTGTGAAGCAATAAACGTCAACGCGCCGATACCATACAGCCGCCAACCGAGGCCGAATTTGCGGGTGAGCAGGAGTCCCCAGCCGACGCCGATGGCGATCATCAAAAAACCGTTTAGGAAATAGGTAATGTAGAGCATAGTTCTCCGAAAAGTTTGGTAATTGGGAGACGTCAGACGTCAAGTTTTCACGTTTGACGTTTGACGGAATTATAGCGTTTCTGTCACCTTTGTCAGGCCCAGGGGGTGGTCGGGGTCGGCGCCTTTGACCTGTGCCAGGGTCATGGCGAACAGTTGTCCCGGCAGCACCGCGATGAGCGGCGTGAGCCACTCCGGGACATCGGTGGGCAGCGGCAGTGCCAGGTGCGCCTGTGCCAGGAGCGCTTCGTCGTCGGATATGATGACCTGTTCGGCCTTGAGGCGCTGCAAGTCGGCGACGAGCGCGCGCAAATCGCCGGCGACCGCGCCCTTGGGGGCGATCAGCAGCACGGTGAAGGCCTCGTCCACGATAGCGATGGGGCCGTGGCGGAAGTCCGCCGACGAATACGGTTCGGCGACGACGCGCGTCAGTTCCTTGACTTTGAGGGCGACCTCGAAGGCGGTGGCATAATTGAAGCCGCGTCCGATGACGGCGCAGCGCGTCATAAAGCGGTAGCGCTCGATGCGCGGCAGGAGTGGGGCGACGCCGGAGAGCGTCTCGGCCAGGCGGGCCGGCAAGTCGCGCAGTTGGGCCAGGGCGGTTGTGTCACCGCTGAGGTGACACGAGAAGAGCGCCAACACCGCCAGCGAGGCGGTGTACGTCTTGGAGGCGGCGACGGCCAGTTCCGGCCCGGCGTGCAGGGGGATGACGTACTCGGCGGCGCGGGCCAGCGGGGAGTCGGCGTCGTTGACGATGGCGAGCGTGGGGCGTCCCTGCCGGCGGCCCTCGGCGACCACGGAAACAATGTCTGGCGACTGCCCCGACTGGGAGATGCCGATGACGAGCGCGCCATTCAGCCGGGGCGGCTGTTGGTAAAGCGTGAATAGTGACGGCGTCGCCAGCGCCACCTGCGTCTGGTTGTGCGCGCCGAAGAGGTACTGCGCGTAACGGGCGGCGTTGTCGGACGTGCCGCGCGCGGCAATCACGACGTGGTGGAACTGGCCGCGCAGCGCCGCCGTGATGCGGGCGACGTTCTCACTTTCGCGCTCCAGCAGGCGCGCGACGACGGTGGGTTGTTCGTAGAGTTCTTTTTTTAGGGTTGACATAGTTTCCTCTCTATGGGAATTCTTCGTTAACCAGCGTGGACTGGCAGTCGGATGGCAAGATTTTGTCAATGGATTCGACGGAATTGAATGGATGTTTTTCCGCTTAATTCTTTCAATCTGTTGTGGGTATTTTCAGTGGGGTGACGCCTTTTTTCAAAATTATGTTACCATATTTGGCCGTTTCCCCGGTCATGACAACGGCGAAGGCCTGCCGGGCGCGCTCGTAGAAGGCGAAGCGTTCGACGCGGTCAATGGGCGGGGTGGCGGGCCAGTGGCGGTCAATGGCGGCGCGGTAGCGCGCTTCCACCGCCGGGTCGAGGGCGTCGCCGGGGACGGCGGCCATCATGGTGATGGGGCTGTCCACGTAGGTGTCCAGCGCAAATAATGGTAAGATTGCGTCAAGCAGGTCGGCGATGCGCAGGCCATCGGCGCGCAGCACGCGGGCGTTGCAGCTCTCGCCGGGGAAGTGCGCATCGGCGAGTACGATTTCGTCGCCGTGGCCCATGCGGTAGAGCAGGGCCAGCAGGTCTGGGCTAAGCAGGGGGGAAATGCCGATAAGCATGAGAGACCTCCTGAGATAGGATGGATCTACTGTCCCCCTAATTATAGCATTTTCTCGCGGAGAGTCCGCGAGGTGATTTTCTTTAAGAATCTATCCGAAAATTCGTTTTGGCTCGTGATTTGCGCCTAAGGGCGCGGTTGAGGGGGTGTTTTTTCGTGGGCGGGCGCAGTCCGCCACGAAAAAACACCTATCCCGAAAGCGGCTAAAGCCGCGAGGTTCGGCCTGGCGACGCATCGTCGCCATAATTTTCGGATAGGTTCTAAGTAATATGTCTTAACCTATTTTAAATAGTTTTTAAATCTGTATAGTATACCATAAGGGATAATAGATAAGTTTGTCTGTATGGGTAGTGAAATTTTAGGAATTTCGCGACATTCTTTATACCCGGTGATAACACCTGCTAGAGTAGAATGTGAAGAGGCGAGTTATCGGGTTAGTCCTTAAGAAGGGATTGGAGACAGGTTAAGGGGGGAAAATGGATGTGGTTATCACTCGACAGCCAAGTGTTCTTGCTTCTGACAGAGTGAGTCGGTATCAGGTGGTAAAACGGTTGTTGGATTTGCTTATCTGCCTACTCCTGCTGCCTTTTTTGGGGCCAGTGATGCTTTGTTGCGCTGCGTTGATTTGTCTGGATTCGCCAGGGCCGGCAATTTTTAAGCAAGAAAGAATCGGGAAGGATGGCAAAGAATTTACGATTTACAAGTTTCGCACCATGTACCATAACGTGGATACTCGTAAGCACGAGAAGATTATGGAGGAGTTTATCCAAGGACGGATAGAGGATGGGACAAAAAAAGCGAGCATTGAACCGGGGACTTATGAGTTGAAGCGAGAGACTGCATTTGTGAAAGCTTTCCTGAGTAAGTCTGAGCAGAAAGAAGAACCTTACAGGACATTTAAACCTTTCCAGCCTTCAGAGGTTACGCGGGTGGGGCGCATTTTGCGCAAAACCAGTCTGGATGAGTTGCCTCAAATTTTGAACGTACTTAAAGGAGAGATGAGTGTGATTGGGCCGCGCCCAAATGTGCTTTATGAAGTGGAAGCCTATCAGCCGTGGCATTATGAACGATTGGAAGCTTTGCCAGGTATTACCGGTTTGGCTCAGGTGCGAGGACGGAGTAGTATTTCCTTTGATAGTATAGCACGGTATGATATAGAATATGCCCATAATTTAAGTTTGTGGTTAGATTTGAAGATTTTGTGGTGGACAGTAAGTGCCGTGTTTTTGGGCAAGGGGGCTGAGTAAGAATTCTCATTGTGGATTGTATCTCCCCTTGAGATAATTTGTAATCGTTGTTGTCAAATTCAATATGTGCGCTATAGTAGAAAGAGGGGAAGTTAGCGTTTGCCATCGTAGATCAAAATGACGGTTATTGGGATAAATAACCAACTTTAAATCATAGATGAGCAATCGTATTTCCGAAAAATGTAACGCTCAGCCTATCGGCTACTGTTGCGTAGAGGCGGCAAGGCTATGATCTGAAGAGGCTTTTGCGCTACCGGGTTACATATACTCGGTAGCGCAAAAGTTCTTTTTAACCAGTTTTAAGGTAGGCGGATGTTGTCGTATATCCGGGCGCTCTTTGGGTTGTGGCGGATATAGGCTGTTTTTAGCTTGAAAGTGTTGTGCGTGTCAGGGAAAATATGGAACTTAAACGGTATTTGCAGATTATAGGCAAGGGCTGGTGGTTGATTTTGCCGGCCATTTTGGTGTCTGTAAGTGTTGGTTTAGTCATTACTTACACTCAATCACCAACCTATCGTACAGAGGCTACGTTTATTGTCAGCCCCAGTGCTATCTCTAGCGAAGATCCTGATGACATAATCAGGGGATTAACTTCAATCAGCAAGCGCGACGGAATTATGGCAACTTATGTAGAGATTGCCTCCAGCAGTACAATCCGGGACACTGTTTATAAGGAGTTAGGCCTCACAAAAGCTCAAAAGGAGCATTTGCGCATCAGTAGTGAGATGATTGCTTCGACCAATATCATAGAGATTTCCGCCGAGAGTAATGACCCGGCCCTGGCTAAAAAGGTGGCGGATGCTGTGGGGGAGCAGACCATCAAGTATGTGAAGGGGTTGTATGAGATCTATGACATGAAACCCCTTGATCCGGCCTATACACCTTCCACGCCTTCCAAACCACAGAAAACAGAGAATTTTATCTTAGCGGCTCTGCTGGGAGCTATTGTTGGTGTGGGGGCTGCTTTCATTTTGGATTATTGGAATTCATCAAAGAATGTACTCGTGGGTTTGAGCGGCCCGGACTCCAGTATGGGTTTATACAATCGTTATTATTTTTTGCAGAGGTTGGGGGAAGAGCTTAGTAGAGCTAAACGTCATCATTACCCTTTATCTTTAGCTCTGATGAATATCGAAAATCTTGATGTGGCGCTTGGCGTATCCCCTCATTTGCGAAACGAGGCATTACAACGCGCAGGGATTTTTTTGAAACAAAATTTGCGCACAGAGGATTTGGTAGCTCTCTTTGAGGATGACACATTTGCCTTGCTTTTTCCTGATACCCCTGGTGTAGATGCTGAGAAGGTTTTAGAAAGTCTGCACATAAAGCTGGCATGGAATATTTTTGAGCTTGATGAGGGCGTTAAGCTGAACTTGCGACCGAGTTCGGGTGTTGTTACCTACAATTTTAATGGTACCAGCCGTGATGACCTTATTTCTAAGGCGAGGCAGATCTTAAAGCAAGCTCAGGAAGATGGACAGAGTAAGGTCCATTTGCTTCAGGATGACAAATGAATTCAATATTTTCACCGGGTGCCGGGGCAGATCATGTGTATGGAGGAAACTCTAGTCGGCCGTGCCAGAGTGGATGGCAAAGGTTAAAGTGGGTTCCGTTGTTCCTATTTTTCATAGGAGTGCTTGCATATTGGGCTTCTCCCATTTTGTGTAAAGCACAAGCGGAAACGCCTTTAAACCTGACGGGAACGTTATTGCCTGTTACTAGTACAACCACATTATTATATTGGCCCACATTCGAAACCCTCGGGTATAACGAGGTTGTTCTGGAAAGCCCTATTGCGCAAGAAGAATACATATTTAGGTTGCCGAAAAGTTGGCGGGTGATAGACGATAGTTATTTGGAGCTTAAGTTTAGCTACTTTTTCACCCGGCTTGAACAGCCAGAAGGGGCCGAGTTAAGTGGGTTTGGTCAGTTATCGGTTTCGATGGATGGAACCCTGTTGGCGGTTTATGTTCTGGACGCGGCTGCGCTGGAACGCCAAAGTTTACGTGTGGATTTTCCCCCTGAGTTGTTGAATAAACAGCCAGGACAACGCCATGAAATCATTGTGGCGCTTGATGCCTGGTTCTTGTGTGACGCAGCGCATAAGGGTGAATTAATTGTTCACCCTGATTCTACACTCTTTTTGAGCTATATCCTGACTCCCCCTGTGCTAGATTTGGCCGATTACCCCTCCCCATTTTCACAAAACGCTTTTGATCTAGATTATGTGCGATTTATCTTGCCAGCGCAACCTTCTGAAGCGGAACTGCGTACAGCAACTACAGTTGCTGCCGGATTGGGTGATTTGGCCGGTAGTAATATGGTCATCAGTGCTACTACTGATGCGGATTGGCTGCGCCTGGTTGAAGCCGGTCAAACTACTGCCGATCATCTATTTGTGATTGGGCAGCCTGACCGTAATCACTTCATTCCCTGGCTCGGCGAGAATGAAGCGATTTCGCTGCCTGTTTCCATTCATCATAGAACTTGGGGGTTGAGCACCCTAGGCCCAAAGGCTGTCATACCTGGAGATACTTTCACGTATGTACTGAATGTCACAAACACGATGGTTGCTCGTACCCGCGCGCTTACCCTTACTAACTATTTGCCGTACCTCACCGATTTAGTGAGTTGCGACCCTGAGTGTATTGAATCTCCGATCGCTGAAGGCATCAATGCAGCTGTTCCTATGGGGAGTGATGATCAGCATACAGTATCCTGGCCGTTACCCCTTTTAGCGTTAGGAGAACATACTACTTTTTCCATAACGCTTCGACTTCGCGATATTCAGTCTTTATCTTCGACATTTCCTTTGTTAGAAAACATGGCGGTTTTGGTGGATGAGACGCCGATGCCGGTCAATATGAGTTCCTTATCCACACGTGCCGGCAACGAATCCATAAAAGAGTTGGTGGCCTCATCTGTTCAAAGCGACTATTTCTTTACCCGGGATGGTTATCCTGTGGCTGAGAGCGACGGCATTCTTCAGGAAATTCTCTCTCCCTGGGATTCGCAGCAGGCGATTCTTATGATCACCGGCCTTAGCGATGAGGCTGTCCATAAAGCTGCCCACGCCCTGGGATTGGATGCTGGTCTGCCAGATATGGAGGGGCCTGCCGCGTTGATCCGTGAAGTGCAACCTTCTCCACCGG
The DNA here is from genome assembly GCA_034429475.1 of Anaerolineae bacterium. GTDB lineage: Bacteria > Chloroflexota > Anaerolineae > B4-G1 > SLSP01 > JAKQHY01. The sequence continues at coordinate 11,128 of DAOUGD010000318.1, read as the reverse complement.
TTACAGAAACGTGGTCCGCCGATTTCACGCTGGACGACCTGGGTTATGGGGATCGGATTGGGTATGGTATTTATCCACGTAGTCCAAGCCTTGACTACTGGTTCGATGTTCCACGGGGTTGGTATTACACCAATGAATCATATCTATCCTTGCATTTTGCGTATTCTGGGGCGATAGATGTGCAAAACTCATCTTTGACTGTTTTGCTGAATAACGATCCTTTGTCTACCATTCCATTTTCGCAAATAAGTACCACTGAACAGAGTTTGCGCTTCGCTATACCAGGCACCATGTTCAGTCCAGGGGCGAGTAATAAGCTTTCTATCCAATCTAACCTGCATATAGCGAGCAGCAATGAGTGCCAGAATTTTGATTTTACCCAGGCCTGGGTGAAGGTTTTTGAGGATTCGCAATTGCATTTAGGGGTGCGAGCGGAAGAGCGTGTGGATGTACTAGCTCTCAGTTATTTTCCCTCTCCCTTTGATGAGCGTCCAGACCTAAGCAATCTGCTCTTTGTGCTTCCTTCCGATCCTGGCGCTACTGAGGTGGAATCGTTGCTTTTGATGGCCGCCAGGTTAGGCCGGTCTACCAAGTTTGAAGAGGCCAATGCAAGCGTGTCTTTGGGAACCCCCCCGGACATCCTTTTACAGAATCATCACATTATTGCTATTGGTCGCCCTACCCGCAATCCCTGGTTCCAAGACTTTAACACATTACTACCACAGCCGTTTATTCCCAGCACTGATAAAGTAGAAAATCGGATTGGGGAAGTGATACTGCGCTTGCCCCCCGATCTTCTTTTGGGGTATGTCCAAGAACTGCCATCCCCCTGGAATGAGGCCTTGTCGCTGCTGGTGGTGACGGGGACGCGGGACGAGGCCGTCACCTGGGCCGCCTATATGTTGAACCGTCAATCTTCGCGTTTCAGGGGCAACTTGGCCCTTGTGCGCGAAGGGGCAGCAGGGATGGAAGTTCATTCTCTGGATACCCGACGTTTGACCAGTAGCGGTCAGGAAACCGCTTTGCTCACGGCGGTGCCCGAGTTAACGCCGGCGACGGCTACTCCTACAGCCACGTTAGCCCTTGATGGTGAGGTTAATAACAGCAGCATAACCCCCACACTGACAGTGACCCCTGCGGGTGAACGTCTATCTAATACAACAGTGGGAGAGGGGTTGCCAGTGTGGGTGACAATCTTTATCGGCGTCACTGGGGTGACGGTGATTGTCATCTTTGCCTTAGTGCTCTGGCGACTTCGTAGACGCTGAAGGGACTAAAGCCTACGAATGAGCAGTTTCAGCGACTATTCATCAGTTCCTTCCATTTTACGACCTTTATTAGCCACCTTGCAGAAAATCCGTGCAAAGTGGCATCTTCTAGTTCCCCCACTGTTGATGGTAGCAACGATGGTTTTTGCGGCTATTTCCGGTTTGACTGCCTTCAAGTTGATACCAACCAGGTTTGTGGATGTCGCTGTAGCCGGGGTGGCCTTTTTTGTGGTGTTGCTTTGCGGTGCCGAATTTGCGATTTTGATTTTGATTGCGGTTAGTTCGACCTTGTTTGATGTGACAACGTTGCCATACCTGTTTGGGTTTTCATCCACCACTCTCACTATGTTTATCCTCTTGGGATTGGTTTTGGTCAATTACCTGTCGGGAGGGAAACCTCTTGTGCGCACTCCCCTGGATTGGCCGATTATCTTATTTGTTGCGGCCGCCATTATCTCTTTTTGGAATGCCAAGTATAACCTGGGTACTGTCTCGAAATTCAGAACTCCCCTTATGCAGTCAGTCTTAGCATATTTGGTGTTTTTTGCAGTTATTAATCTTATTAAAACTCGGCAGCAACTGATCAGGTTGGTGGGGGGAATGTTTGTCTTAGCCACCATTACGGCTGGTTTTATGGTCGCCCAGCAGGCTGTGGGCACAACGGTTACTATTCTACCCGGTCAACAGCAGGTTTATAATACTACCGTGCTGGGGGCGGAAGTCAATGATGTTGCCAGGGTGTCCCTAGATGGCGCCTCCATTGTCTATGTAATGCTCTTGCCAGCATTGATTCTCCATGTCACACCAGAGTGGCTAAACGGTCGTAAGTGGTTATCGTTTATCCCTGTAGTATTGTTCCCCTTGGCGATTGCCTTTACCTTTGACCGGAACATGTGGGTAGGGGCTATTGGGGCCGGAGTGCTTCTTGTCCTGCTCTTTCGTTTGCATGGTAAACATTTTGTCTTTCTAATCCTGACTGTGGCTATAGGTGTGATCTTGCTTGGGTCCTTGCTCAATGCCTACATCCCCAGAATCGGCACTGTTGCGCAGGGACTTGAGGCGCGATTTAGTTCACTTTTTGCCGGCGATGAGCTGGTATATGATAGTTCAACCCAGGGCCGGCTTAAGGAAAATGAATATGCTCTAGCGAAGATTAGAGAATATCCTATTCTGGGTATCGGCCCAATGGCGGACTATTACGATGCGTTGTATAAGAATACCTATTATGTACACAACGCCTACCTTTGGCTTTTGCTGGATTTTGGCGCTGTTGGTTTTTTCCCGTTTTTGTGGTTCTCAGTTGTTTATCTCATTGACGGCCTTCTCTCTCGTTTTAGTATCCAGGATCCTGTTTTGAAGGGATTTACCACTGGTTTTACGCTCAGCTACGTGGCTATACTGATCTCATGTGTTGCTACCCCAAAACTTTTTGAATCGTATTATGTTTCGCTTATTGGGGTGCTGCTGGGGATCAATATGGTTTCTGTCAGACTGGAGCAGGGCGCTGTTGAACAGTTGAAAGATATAAATACCAAGGTATAAGGGGTCAAAATATGCTTTCGGATTCAAAATTCACGGTCACCATTCGTCCTTCGCGCGGGTGGATCCCCATTAATTTTCGTGAACTGATTGAGTATCATGAACTACTCTATTTTCTCGCATGGCGCGACATCAAAGTGCGCTATAAACAGACCATCCTGGGTATAGCTTGGGCCATTATTCAGCCGTTTTTCACGATGGTGATCTTCAGTCTATTCTTTGGCAAATTGGCTAAGATACCCTCAGATGACATTCCCTATCCTATTTTCAGTTATGCCGGTTTAGTGCCCTGGACTTTCTTTGCTAATGCTATAACTGCTGCGTCAAACAGTCTGGTAAGGAGCGCCCACTTAATCGAAAAGGTTTATTTCCCACGTCTGGTGGTGCCAATTGCGGCTCTACTGGCCGGCGTTATTGATTTTATATTAGCTTTTATCGTTCTTCTGGGAATGATGTTCTATTTTGGCATCGCCCCTACGTGGAATGTGGTGTGGTTGCCCCTTCTGCTACTGTTGGCTCTGGTGACTGCTTTAGGGGTGGGCTTGTGGTTCACGGCGATGAATGTACAGTTTCGCGATGTCCAGTATGCTGTTCCTTTCCTCCTCCAAGCCTGGATGTATACAACCCCTATTGTGTACCCTAGCAGCCTGTTGGAGGAGCCCTGGCGTACTTTGTATGGCATTAATCCGATGGTGGGTGTGATTGAGGGGTTCCGTTGGGCGTTGCTAGGAACTGACACGAAACCCGGTCCCATTGTTCTGGTTTCTGTGTTGGTCGCCATAGTGCTGTTGGTCAGCGGCGCTTACTACTTCCGACGGATGGAAAAGACCTTTGCAGATATTGTGTAACGCGCATTAGGAGAAATGATGGGAGAGATAGCGATTCGTGTTGAAACCTTAGGGAAACAGTACCGCATTGGTGGGCCGCGGAAATCCTACCGAACAATTCGTGAGGTGTTAGTAGAGGCCGTACAAACACCTTTCCGCCGCTTGGTTTCCGTGATGCGCGGACAATCATCCGTTTTGACCCAAGAGACCATTTGGGCGCTGAGAGATGTCTCTTTCGATGTAGGCCATGGGGAGGTTGTGGGCATTATTGGGCGCAACGGCGCCGGCAAATCCACTTTGCTTAAGATTCTCTCGCGCATCACTGAGCCGACTGAAGGCTGTGTTCAGTTAAATGGGCGCGTGGGGTCCTTGCTGGAGGTGGGCACCGGTTTCCATCCGGAGTTAACTGGACGAGAGAATGTCTATTTGAATGGGGCAATCTTGGGTATGAAACAGACGGAGGTCGATCGTAAGTTTGACGAGATCGTGGCTTTTTCTGAAATTGAAAAGTTTATTGACACCCCGGTGAAGCATTATTCTAGTGGTATGCGGGTGCGTTTGGCTTTTTCCGTTGCCGCGCATTTAGAGCCGGAGATTCTGTTGATAGATGAAGTGTTGTCAGTAGGGGATGCGGCCTTTCAGAAAAAATGCCTGGGACGAATGGATGCTGTGGCGCAGGGAGGCCGGACGGTGTTGTTTGTCAGTCACGATATGGCGGCCGTGCAGTCGCTGTGTACGCGAGTGTTGCTCATCAGTGAAGGGCGTTTCGCGGCGGACGGGACCCCTATGGCTATTATCCAACAGTACCTTTCTCAAGTTCAGACCCAGAATGGCGTTTTTGATTTGACGGAACACCCGCACGGCGGAAAAGGCGTGCTGCTTGATCGGCTTAGCGTGATGAATGCGACTCACACCCCCACCCCTTCCGTGTCCATGGGGGAGGCAATGGGCTTTGCGATAGATTTTCGCTCTGAGGTGCCGCTGGAACGTGGCGAGTTTATCATTGATATATTGAACAATTTGATGCAACGGGTTTGCCAGTTTTCGAGCGCCAAGTCGGATTTCTTTATCGAGCCAGGGGTGCGGCAGGGAACGATCCGGTGTTTTTTACCCACAGTACAATTGACGGCGGGGCGCTATTACCTGGACATAGTGGTGGCCGGATATAATCGCCGCGAGTGGTATGCCGCCTATCGCCAGGCGGCCAGTTTTGATGTCGTGGCGGCCGATGTCTTTGGCACCGGTAAAGTGCCAGACTGGGGCTCATGCTTCTTTTATACTCAGTGGGATAGTCAATAGCGTTGTTCCTTAATAACTGAGAGCGAAATGCCACAGGACAGTTGCTTAAAGGTGTTTGGCGTATTGGTTAGTTACGCGGGATTCTATTGACCCTCGTTGAGCTGGCATGTGAAGATATCGCATCGTCCCCTTTCATAGACGGAACAGACGAATAGGTCATGGTCTGTCTCTGTCCTTCAATTTTCGGTGATCAACCTCTTACATCCGGTGATGTATACCGCTCACTATTGCCTGGGGCAAACGCAACCTCTTGCTCAGAATTTCCAGGGCACTGATTTGCCTCAGCTAATGGTCCTGTTGTGATGAGTGCTATACGCAAATTTCTGTTTGGGCTGCAAGGATATGATTTCGTGAGGAGTGTATGAAACATAGTGAGGAAGACGGAGTAGCAGAATTAGGATTTTTTGCTGTTCTGGCACATCGTAATGGGGCATTAGAGACGCTTTTATCAGCGCAGCCGTTAACGGGTGGCATAAGGGTAGACACTGCGAGTTTAACGGGTTGGATAAAGTGCTTTGCGGATATACAGGTGTTTCACGATGAGGCGGGTGAAATAACCATCATTTTTTATGGCCATATCTGTGGTGATATAAGCCTTCCTCAGTTTATGAATGCCTACAAGACTCAGCGAGAACGGGCTGTCGAATTGCTCAATGGGTCTTTTGCACTGCTACTGGTTGATCACCGTCACGACCAAATTGTGTGGGCCACGGATAGATTGAGCTCGCGAAAAATATACATGCGCCAGCGAGGCTCTGTCATCGTTGTGTCTACGGTGCTGAAACATCTGTTTACAGATGATCTGTCAATTGATCCTGTAGGGCTGGCATGGTATTTTTCCAATGGTGTGTTTCACAATAACCGGACCATGTTTGAGGGTATTTCCGTCGCCAATCGTGCATCCTACTATACTTTTCATGCCAATAAACCAGTTAAGGTACAACCTTATTGGCAATGGCAGTTTACGGACGAATATGCTCATAAAGATCCAACTCGAATTAAGGAAGAATTTGAATCATTGCTAGTTGAAAGCGTAAGAAAGAGGGTTGATGAGAATTCTATGAACCTCCTTTCTTTGAGTGCTGGTTATGATTCATCGGGTATTTTGGGCATATTGAGTGAGAAACTTAATATAGATAATCTGCATTCCTTTTCCCATGGATTACATGAAAATGAGGAGGAGAGCGACGCGTATATTGCAAGACACTTGGCCGAAATGTGCAATATTAGACACCGATTTCTTCTATCTTACGATGGAGATTTGTGCGAAACGATTGAGAGAAATGCCCTGTGGGGAAACGGTATTGCACATTTTTGTGACGAGTCGTTAGTATGGAGTTTATTACACGAAGACTACGCCACTCAACATTGCACGTTGTTTGTCGCAGATGAATGGTTTGGCACACGAATGGGAGATTTTGAGCTTTTTAATAATGCGGATATATTGGCAGCGTGTAAAATTCGGGACTTTACTTGCTTGCGTTGGTTGAAGCCTTTTTTATCACATAATATATATTATGGTTTTCTTTATGGACAGAGAGAGGATATTTCTATGCTTTTCGAGAGAATTCCGCCTACACTAAATTTACACGATGCCAAAGATTTTCTCTATCTGGATCAGCGTTTACCTCATATCCTCACACCATGGCGCGAATATTTTGCGGGTAGGACCTTCCGCGTGCAAAACCCATTTTTGGACAATGATATTATGGATTTTATGCGACAGCTTCCCAGTCAATGGAGGCGAGGAAAACGTTTATACAAAGAAGCTATAGTGTCTATGTTTCCGAAAATATTCGCAATCAAACGAGCCACAGTAGGCGGTTTTGTTCCTGATTCGACTTGGGCCAACGAGATAAATGGAAAGAGGCCATTGCTCACCGAGCGGTATTTGCCAAGTAATCGTTTCTCTATGTTGGATGCGTTTATAGCTCCTGATAGCATAATAAAACTTCTTTCGCTAGAAGAAGAGATTCCTGACAGGGTTGGCCCGGTGGTTGAAAAGGTCGTTTCACTATCCTACAGAACAGTCAATAAGGTATTGCGTGGAGTCGGGGCAAAAGAGATAAGAAGACGGAAACAGTTTGTGTTGGGGCGCACGACATTCCTGTTACGGTATCTTGTTCTCAGGCGTTTCTTAGAGATAGCAGAGCAACAGTCTATGTCACGCCGCCTGACGCTGGAAGTGTAATGCGCTGTGGATGCCGTTGCTGCGTATGTCGGGGCCACTTTGATGTTTGTGAACTTGGCAGATGAGGTAATCTGATCTGTGGTGGATAATAGCATAGATATCTCAATCATCATCGTCAATTGGAATGCCCGTGAACTGTTGCGGCGTTGTCTAGCTTCGATTGAGGCAGGGCGTGGTACGCTGTCATTAGAGGTGATAGTGGTAGACAATGCGTCTTCCGATGACAGTGTACGGATGGTGCGAGATGAGTTTTCTTGGGTGAAACTGATTGTCAGCCAGGAGAATCTGGGGTATACACGCGGTAATAACCTTGGCGCGTTGGGCTTCAGGGGCCGCCATTTATTTATTCTTAACCCTGACACTGAAATCGTTGGGGATGCCTTGCAACAAATGCGTGTATATTTGGACACACATTCGACCGTTGGCGCCGTAGGGCCTCAGTTGCTTAATCCGGACGGTTCTGTACAATCGTCGCGTCGTCGTTTTCCTGATTTGGTGACGGCGTTCTTTAGCGACTCACCCTTCAGTTGGCGCTGGTTCCATCATAACCGTTTTACCCGCGCGTATCTGATGTCTGATTCTTCGGACACTGAGATTCAACCGGTGGATTGGCTGGTGGGCGCCGCGCTGATGATAAAGCGTGAGAGCTGGCAGGCAATTGGCCCGTTTGACGAGCGTTTCTTCATGTATTCTGATGAAGTGGATTGGTGTCATCGTTGTCGAGATTTGGGTTGGGAAATTCATTATTTGCCGACAGCCCAAGTGATCCATTGCCACAAAGGCTCTGCCTCTCAGGTTGGCAGGCTTACGCAATTTCGTTTTCTTCGGAGCCGGGTTCTTTACCTTCAGAAATACTTTGGGGCGGGCTGGGCGAATATTGTCCGTTGTTTCTTCCTTATCAATTATGCTTGTTTCTTGCTTGAGGACCGCGTTAAATGGCTTCTGGGAAGCCGCCAGGCAACGCGGCGTCAAAGGATAGACGATTACTGGAAGATGCTAAGATCAGGTTTGAGATAAGTCTGGCCCCGTGAAGAATGGCAAAATCACGAAAATGAAAAGTGCTCGTTAATCGCTATACTTGCGGCATGGGATAGGAGGAGGACATGCATCACGTATTAATAATCGCCTATATCTTTCCCCCGCTCGGCGGATCGGGCGTGCAGCGGACGACTAAGTTTGTCAGGTATTTGCCGGAGTTTGGTTGGCAGCCTGTAGTATTGACGGTAAGTGACACATCCTTGTCTGAAGTTGACATTTCGATGTTGTCGGAATTACCCGCCGATCTGCCGATATACAGGGCACCCGATGTCCGTCTCCCGCAGCTTTTGAGAAAAGCCGCTCGCCGTATGGGGCTTATTTCATCCCCTGTACACTCCTCAGTGAAACTTGACTCACCTATATCAGCATCACCCTCGGCCAAACCGGTCAAAAGTGGCTTGCGTCGGGCCTTATCCCGGTTTGCCGATGTTTGGCTTCAGATCCCCGACCAATTCGTTTACTGGTTTCCTGCCGCCTTGCGGGTTGGCTTGAAAGTCATCCAGCAGTGTGATGTTATTTATTCAACTTCTGACCCTTTCACAGATCACCTCGTCGCCTGGTTTTTGCACAAAATTTCTGGTAAACCATGGATCGCTGATTTTAGAGATCCATGGACCCAGGATGTGATTTATCAACATTCCTCACGTTTGCGTTCTTGGGTTGATGCTTTCTTTGAGAGGCAATTTCTGAAGACGCCTCAGTTAATTACTGTGACTTGTGCTGCAACCGCCACGGGCTTTCAAAGGCTGGTTCCCTCCGTGACCCCAGAAAAGTTTGTCGAGATTACCAATGGATTCGATGCCGAGGATTTTAAGCACCCCAATTTCTTACCACCTGACCGATTTACGATTACCTTTACCGGGCGGTTTGATGGTAAGAAGAACGCTTCTGTGGCATTCCTAAGCGCGTTGCGAGATTTGCATGATGAACACCCGGAATTAGCTTCTGAAATCAAAGTCATTTTCGCCGGGGCTTTTGGGGGACAATTGCGCACGTTGTTGAAGGAATGGAAACTCGAGGAATTTGTAGAAACTGTAGGATATGTCTCACATAACGAGAGTGTCAAGCGACTTTTTGAATCGCATATTCTCTTGTTGACTCTGAACGCTGAACCCGGCATGGAATTGATCTATCCTGGTAAATTGTTCGAATACTTGGCAGCCGGCAAAACGATTTTGGCATTAGTACCCGAAGGGGCAACGGCGGATTTTGTTCGCACTATGGGGGCAGGGATTGTGGTGACTCCCGATGATGTCGCGGGTATCAAGCAGGCCATCTTTGATTTGTATGGTCAATATAAACAGGGAGCCACATTGTCTAAGACTTATGACAATCTAGGTCAATTTGAGCGGCGCGCACTTGCGGGGCGTTTGGCAAAGTGTTTGGATTCCCTGTTGCCGGGCGATAAAGCGATATAATGTAAAGGTAATGTGATGACACACACTATGCCCAAAGTGCTGATAGTTGCGTATACCTTTCCCCCAAGAGGGGGATCGGGCGTGCAGCGCACGGTCAAATTCGCCAAGTATCTGCCCGAGTTTGGCTGGCAGCCTGTTATTCTGACGACGAGTAACCTTCCTCAACGGGAGGTAGACCCGTCTTTGCTGGAGGAGTTGCCAGATGTTTTGCCGATATATAGAGCGCCTGATCTTGACGGTCAATTTTTAAGAGGCATAATTCGGCGCATCTGGCCACGGCAGACACAGGGGGCGGTAAAGGTTAAATCGGATTCCATCCGGCCCACCTTACCTGCCAAGAATAAAATGCGACGAGCCTGGCTTAACTTTGTAGAGACCTGGCTCTTGATTCCTGATACTTGTATTCGTTGGTTCCTGCCGGCTCTATTAACGGGGTTCAAACTTGGCCGGCAATGCGACGTCATTTATTCAACTTCCGCGCCTTTCACTAATCATCTCGTCGCCTGTTTGCTACACAAGTTTTTTGCCAAGCCCTGGATTGCAGATTTTAGAGATCCATGGACACAGTATAAAATCTACCAACACTCGTCCAGATGGCGCTCTCGGATAGATGCTTTCCTGGAAACGCAGTTCTTGAAGACGGCCGATATAGTCACTGTGACTTGTCCTGCCACAGCAAAAGGTTTCCAGGATACACATCCTTCCCTGCCGGAAGATAAGTTTGTCGTGATCACAAATGGATTTGATGCTGCTGATTTTGCGGGAGCGGGCCATTCACGGGTTTCTCCGTTTACGATAGCGTATACGGGACGGTTCGATAGCCAGAAGAATGCCTCTCTGGTTTTCTTTCAGGCTCTAAACGAAATACGCTGTGAGCAGCCTGACCTGGCGACCGAGATCAAAGTCGTCTTCGCCGGAAGCTTTGAAGAGCGGAGTCGGGCCTTGTTGAAGGAGTGGGCGCTTGAAGAGATGGTTGAGGTCCTTGGCTATGTGTCTCATCAGGAAAGCGTGCAGGTGCTCTTAAAATCTCACGTTCTGTTATTGACGCTCAGCGATGAACTTGGGGTAAATCTTACCTATCCAGGGAAACTGTTCGAATATCTGGCGGCTCAGAAGACTATTCTGGCGCTGGTGCCTGAAGGCGCTACCGCCGCTTTAATCCGTGACATGGACGCTGGCCCGGTCGTCTCACCCGACAATGTTGCGGCCATAAAGAAAGCCGTGCTGGCATTGTACCGCCAATACAAAAGTGGCGATACATTGTCCAGAACCTATGACAACCTGGGGCAGTTTGAACGGCGTCCGCTCACAGAGCGCCTGGCGCACTGCCTGGAGGCGGTGTCGCAGAAGGGAAATTCGGCGACTAAGCCGGCGTCTAAGGGTTGATAAGTGGGGGAAACTTCAGTGAATACATTCGTTGGTATTGTCCCTCATTTTCCTTGATGAGGAAGTGAAATAGTGTGCCATTTGTCGTATCCTTAAGAGCATCACAAATGCTACACAAGGATGCGAAAATGGATTGGAACACGCTCTATTGTCCCAACAAAG